>JADFPP010000005.1 GCA_022562275.1 Bacteroidota bacterium | reverse complement strand
TGTGTTTCAATTTTCCTGCACCATTTGAAAAAGCTTTTGGTTACGGTTTGGATTTATTAAACTTGCGGCATTTAATTACACAAGAATTAATCAAGTTTTTTGCTAAATTGGAATTTTCAAAAAGGCGAAATTTCTTTTTTTTCGAAACGATATATAATAGCGCTGCGGGTTAAATGTCAGGGTGGGAATGCGGGTCGATAATTCCTCTTTTAGTTTTTCATAGAGTTTCTTTATGTTGTCTTGAACTCCATCAAGATGGAACTCTTCTGTATAGGCAGTCTGTTTATTTGTCTGTTCGGTTTCAGCCGAAACAATGTCAATGTTTTCAATGTTCTCAAAGTCAGGCGACATTGTTAAAATAGTTTCTGCCCGTCCATTTTGTAAGTGATACTCTTTCAGAATTGCAACCTTGACCATTTTACCCCAAGTGTCTGTGTAGGTCTCGATTATTTCAGGAAATTCAGATTTGTCATCATCAATGACCATTAAAATATTTTGGCTGTTTTCTATGGTGTCTTTGAGAAACTTGAAGATTTCCTTGTGACCAATTCTTGACTTCAGTTGTTGCAGCAGTTCATCATCTTTGTCGAATATTTCGTAAAGCTTCTCAATAAGTTTTCCTTGGCTGTCTGGATTTTTAAAGAAAGCAAAGTACTTAGTTGTTTGTGGGAAAATGTGATTGAAAAAACTGTGTCTTGCCAACTCAACTTCTACGATGTAGAACTCAGGAGCATTCTTGTCCGCAAGGTCGAAAAGGAAACCGTCAGGGATTACGCCACCAAATGCTGAATTATCAATTTTCTTTTTTGCGTCAATGTAAACCGAATACTGTCCAAAAAGTGTTTTGGAGTTTTCAACGACTAATTTCTCAAAGTCTGCTTCTACCTTGAATTCTTTTTCAGAATAGCGGTAACCCTTTCGGTACAAAACTGTGTTCATTGTCTGTAAATTTTATTTGCATTGCTTCCAATACAATGCTAAACGTAATGCATTTTTACTGCAAATTATTTTGTCAAATAAAACTAAAGAATTATGTTTTGGTAATCAATTAAGTAGTCATTTTTAATAATTCTTTCTCCACTCAGTAAAACGCCCGGTGTGTATGGTGCACTGTGTTCTTCTAAAATTAATTCAACCTGTTTTATTTCATCATCTATAGATTTAAGAAAAACCAAAACCTCATCAAACTTGTTCGCTGCGTCATCGTAAGATTTTGTAAATGTTGTGGTTGGTGCCGCAGTTGTATTCCACAAAGCAACAGTTATTTCATTTTTCTGCATAAGGGGAATTCAATAAAAATTGCTTTAATTTATTAAATAAGGTTTCCCCATAATGATGTTTGACAAAAAGCAGATCGAGTTCTTGTTTACTTTTGCCGGGATTAGCTCTTGCAATACCTCTTTTAGAGAGCCGGATAGTTAATGAACTTAACGATATTAATCGAGACAGTCTCTCAGGAATGCTTTTACTTCGTATTAAGCTTATCAATACCTTTTCGGCTTCCGGGTTTGTATCTGATGATTGTAATCTCATATGTTTATACTTGTCCGCCTCCGGCGAAATTTTAAATTAAGGGTATATGGAACTCGTCCCGATTCATCGGGACTCGTTTCATAATAATTTTTTCTTTAGAACATTTTCAATTTTTCTAAGTATTGTTTCAGATGTATCGGTGCCGTCAATTTTTATTTCAGAAATTATATTGCTTAGTTGATCTATTTTTTTATTCAGGAAGGATGATTTTTCTTCTAAAATTTTTGTATCGCGTGTTTCCCAGTAATTTCCTTCATCAATTACTTTTAAGTTAGAAATATATTTCTTTTTTATGTATCCCAGCAATTTTATAATCGTAATATGAATTTCGATTGGAGCAAATTGAGTTTTAATAAATATATATGATGCTTCTGATTCCTTCCCATTTTTATATGTCATCATTAAAAGGTTTCTCAGGTTTCCGTTTTTATCAAACAAAAATGATAGTGACTCGGCTTTTGGATGTATTGTAACATTTATACCTTTAAGCGGGATATATCCTTTTATATGGCCATTCTCGTCCATATACGATGAATTCGGTTTATTTAAATCATTATTAATAGTATTAAAACTCCAATTCATATCTTTTGCTATGTCTTTTATTTCATCACAAAACGTCTTTAATAAATCCGGTTTGTTTAATTTACCTTTGTAATGAATTGTAATTCCCATCTATCATCCCTCTAATATTTCGTTATATCATTAATGTTTTCATTTCATCAAATTGTGTCATTACTGGTAACCTATTAGTCAACTGCATACGTCTTAACCACAAATTACTTAATAAAGTATAACTTATAAAATAATTAATAAAACATTTATATAATTGCTTTAATTCTGCCTCCACTTATGAAATCTTCCCGGCGTATATGGCGCACCGTATTTTTCAAGAATCGATTCAATCTGTTTTATTTCATTATCAAAAAAATTTAGAGATACTAATATCTCACTATTTCTTTTTAGTCCATCTTAAGGGCGGTATTAATTTTCCCTCTTCCGAAGACTCTATTAAAGTATCAAGTCTATTTAAACTAGTATCTTCCTTCTTTGCACTCATCACCCACACAATAGAAAGATTTTTTGTTGATGGAGTTAAAGATTGAAAAAATTCCCAGGCTTTTTTATTTGCTTTAAATTTAAGTTCATATTGTTTTTTAAGTTTTACTTTTTTTTGTTCAAGGGGATATATTTTTGAATTCTTTTTATCACGTTTATTGTAAGCTTTAATTCCAGCCGGATGCATTAAACCAAGCGATGTAAGTTTCTTCACTTTGTCAATATTTATTTTACTCCACCCACTTTTTAGCTTACGCGGGGTGAATCTTATCATATAACTGATATCATTAATAGACTTGCGAATACCATCGATCCAACCAAAACAAAGTGCTTCATCTACCGTTTGGGACCAGGTGTAGTTACCTTTACCGGAATCCTTTTTATAATATCCAACCCACAATTCCTTTTCCTTTTTATGATATTTTTCAAGCCATATCCGGAACCCGGATTGATTTGAAAAGAATATTGGTTTCATATTATAATTGTCTTTTTCATTTTAGAGTACAAATATTTTCTAATTCTGAAGACTCGGAATTTCATTTAAATAATCTTTGCTCCAAATTTTATTCATCGTATCCTTATCAATATTACCACCGGAAATAACAACTAATACACGCTTTTTACTTTTCTGTTTTGATAACCATTTTTTTACTGCTTCCATAGGCATTGCACTGGTTGGTTCTACACGAACTTTAAGCAGGTGTGATAACCATTGAGTCCAATATATAATTTTATCTTCCTCAATTTCATAAAATTCATCTAATTTCCTTAAATATTGAAAAGTTATATCACCAATGGATAAAGTCCGGGCTCCATCAGCTATTGTGTCTGGTGTTGTTTGCAAAATTTGAATTGAGTTTTTTCTTATTGATTCAGCGGCATCATTAGCATTTTTTGGTTCAGCACCAATTACTTTGGTTTTAACATTTAATGCACGGGCAGTTATAAGCGATCCTGAAAGTAATCCGCCGCCGCCGCACGGGGCAAATATTGCATCAACATCATCTAATTCATTAAGTGATTCCAATACAGTAGTCCCTTGTCCTGCAATAACCTGCGGATGATTAAAAGGCGGGACCCAATAAGTCCCCCGTTCTTTTGAAGCCAATTCTGTTTTTTCATCTACAATTTTTCTGTTCTTACAGAATATTATCTCAGCACCATAAGAAGAAGTTGCCTGAGCTTTTACTTTAGAAACATTATCCGGCATGTAAATAGAAGACAAGATTCCAAATTTGCTGGCTGCCCAGGCAACAGCTTGCGCATGATTACCGGAACTATTTGATACTATATGATCTGGTTTCATCTTGTTTTCTACTAACCATGCGATAGTGTTGCATGCACCTCTGCTTTTAAATGCACCAACTTTCTGAAAACATTCTGCTTTAAAATAAATTTCGTGTCCCAACCATTTATTCAACTTATTAGAGTAAATAATTGGTGTTTTATTTATGTACGGATCAATTCTTTGTTTTGCTTTTTGTATATCTTCAATGCTAATTGTTATCATAATTTAATTGTTAATTCTTAAATTCTGATTGTTACTGTTTTGTTAAATAATTATATGGGATAAACACTAACTATCCAAAAAACCTGTCTGTTTGGTAATTACTTAATTACCAGTTGGTATTATGCAGCTGGTTTCCACCATCAGCATTGTAGTTTTTATTGGCGCTTCAGGTTTATGCTTAACTCCTTTAGGAATAGTAACTCCCTGACCGGGATTGAGTTCAATTGTGCGGTCTTCCAATTCTATTATTAGCTTTCCTTCAAGCACAAAAAAGAATTCGTCGTCGTTATCGTGTTTGTGCCAGTGAAATTCGCCTTCAATTATTCCCAATCTTACAACACTGTTATTAACTTTTGTAAGAGTTTGATTAAACCATTTTTCTGTACAAGACTCAACTATTGAAGGAACATCGATTACTTCGAGAGATTTGTACTTGATATCCAGATTTATGTTGTAGTTTGTTTCATTGCCCATAATAAGCCGCTTAAATTAATATTATAAATTGTTTGTTTACTCAGTTTTTATTTTTTTCAATCACTATACTTTTAGCTTTTAGCAATTCTGCAATTTCATTGAATTGATTTGTGATTTCTGTATTCAATTTTCCTGAAGTTTTCTCAAACATATTTAATTTAACCATCATTTTGGTTCCTTTGAATTGAGAACTCCATGAAGCATAAGCCATTCCATTCACCAACACAATTCCTAACGCATTTCCGGTTGTAGCTCCAAGGGAACCATAAATCTTTTCTTGCATATCCTTACTCACAAAACGTTCCCTTCCATCCGGTGCGTATCCCATTGTGTAGCTATCCCACTGAGGCAATATATCTAAACTATCTTTAGTTTGTAATTTGAACTTATCAAATTTGTTTATGTCTTTCGAAAGAAGCAGATAGCCGTCATCTATTTCAGTTATTTTCTGTGTTGATACAGCTGCCTTTGCCCGGCTCGCTGTGACTCCTGTCCACCATTGAAAATCTTTAATTCTTACAGGACCGAATACTCTCAGATATTCACCGGCAAGCCAGCCAAGTGCCTTCTGATTATCTACCTGAATAAAATCTGATTTCGCCCATACCTTTGTTGATACATAACTTATAATGTTTGAGCGAAGACTTTTTGCTCCAACCCGAAGTAAACTCCCCTCGAACGCCATCCGGTTTAAAACCATTTTTATTTTTTCATCAGGAATGTCTGAAGTAATTTTTATTTCTTTTGCAGTTAAAGGGTTGGCTGTAAGTTTCAATACCTGTTTTTTCCAATCATTATATTTTTCTTTGGGAATTACTCTGCCTTTTTGTGAATAGCGTTTTTCCCAAACCGGATCGGAAGCTGAAGGAATTGTTGCCGCAAAAACTAAATTAGCATTTTCACTTGAAAGCATATACGCTGAAAGCCGCATAGCAGGTACCCGGTACGCCAATTTATTTTTATCCAAATTGTAAAATGCCTGTTCACTGAATGTCCTTATGCGTGCGCGTAAAGATAGTGGGGCTGAAGGGTGTGAACTGTAAACACCGATTATATCTTTTAGAACCTGGTTTAGATCAGTTCCCCGTTTGCCTAAAAGCTGGCGTTTATACGACCAGTATCTAAATCTATTTATTGTATCGGTCATCTATCAACAGTGTTATTTTCGAAATTACTTGTACTCGAGATTTCTTTGGAAAAGAAATGATTTAGTCATTACTCTTTAGCAGATATTTTAGAAAGCTTCTTAACTGATTCTGCAATTAACTCTTTTAGTACAGATTGATTTATATCTTCAAGCCTGTTTATATATAAGCAGGATTTTCCGGTTTTATGCTTTCCCAATTTTTTCATTAGGTCGGGGTATTGTTCAAATCCCACCATAATATAAATAGTTAGGTTTTGTTTTCGCGGGAAAAAGCCGGTTACAAACCAGTCACCTTCACGTCCGCTTTCATACTTGTAATGATAACTGCCAAACACCACAATATTATTCCCCCACATTTTTGGTTCTTCCTTTGTAACCTGTTTCATTAACTTTAGAATGGTATAGCAATCCCCTCGTTTATTTTTGTCAGTAACTTTTTCCAGGAATTGCTTAACACTTTGTTTATTTGGTTTTGTTTTCAAATCAGACATAGTGCTAAGTTTATTGTTAATATTTTTTTATATAGTATAATGATGCAATTTTAATTAAACATTTTTTTCTTTATCTGGGTTTTTATTGTAATCTGCACTTTCTCCGAGTGCAATTGAAAGAGATACCCATTCCTTCCCGGTTATCACTCTTGCAATAAAAACTATTTGTCCAACATGATAACTTAAATGTGCCAGGGAACGATGCAAAGCATCAACCACAGATAATTCTTTTTTCCTTATTGTTACTTTTTTTCTTAAATCATCATCTATTAACTTATCTAATGCCGTAAAGAGTATGTTCCAGCCCTCATCCCAAACGTTAATTAATTCTGATTTTGTAAGTTGGCACGTTTCAAATTCTGTATCACGTTTTCTCCATTCTTTCTCACCGTCTGTTGTGAGAAAATCAGTAAACCGGGATTTTAAATTTCCGGAAATATGAAAAACAATAACGGATATTGAATTATTATCTTCACCCAAAACTTTATTTATGCCTGCCTCCGGTGTTTGTTGGATTGCTTCCTCGGCAAGTTTCTTATAGCGAAGGTATTCCGATTTAATTGAATTTATTATCATATTTTTCTCTAATGTAATTTCTTATCAAACACCTAATTATCTTTCCATTATGAAATGACAAATAACGGAGAATTATTTAGTTAACCAATCCTCATAAAGTTCCGGTCTTCTATCTTGCAGAAACAAACGTCTGGCATGAGATGAATTTACTTTCTCTAAATCAATATCGCAATAAAGAATTTCTTCTGTGCCTTTTCCTGCCCTGGAAATTACATTTCCATCGGGATCGCATACAAAAGATTCTCCGCTAAAATTTAATTTTTCCTCTTCTCCAACTCTGTTGCAAAGTGCAGTAAAATATCCGTTCTGAAAAGCGGCTACTCTCATCTCTGCTTCATAAAGACCTTCCGGCCATTCACCAACACTCCCTGCTTGTGGAATAAAAACAATCTCTGCACCTTTCAATGCAAGTTGGCGCATATATTCCGGGTAGTGCCTGTCGTAGCAAATTGCAACTCCGATTTTTCCAAATTCTGTATTAAAAACGGGAGCACCATTATTACCGGGAAAGTAATAATCTTTTTCGTGGAAGCAGGGATAATCTGTTATATGAACCATTCTTGTAATGCCTAAGATTTTCCCGTCTGTATTTATCACAGGTGATGAATCATAAGTCTTATCATTTTCTTTTTCATAAATATTTAGAATAATAACTATACCCAGTTCCTTTGCTAAATTTGTAAATATATCAGTTGTTTTCCCCGGTATAGTTTCAGCAAGTTCCAAATTATTTCTTACAGACGGATTCTGTGGATAGAAAGGAGTGAATGCAAGCTCAGCAAAGCAAATGATATTACCACCTTTTTTTGCAGCTTCTTTAACCGAGGTAACAGCCTTATTAATATTAGCAGAAATATCTTTTGCAGCTCTTTGCTGTACAAGTGCCAGTTTCATTTTTCATTTATTATTTGTTCAAAATATCTTTCGCACTCCTTTTTATTTCTCATTTATCAAAAGGGAGAGATAAAACATCCTTCCATCATTTAATAGAGGAATCAGGGAGGCGATTAATTACTATAACTTATTCTATAAATTTTCCCGGCAAAATCATCAGAAACTAATAGAGAACCATCAGGTAGTTGTTGGATATCAACAGGTCTGCCGGAAACATAATCACCTTTTAGCCAGCCGGATGCAAACACTTCATAACTAATTGGTGTATTGCCCTGCAATCTAACAAGCGTGATTCTATAACCAATCTTTTCACTCCTGTTCCAGCTTCCATGTTCTGCTATAAATATCTGATTTTTATATTCAGCGGGGAACATATTACCTGTATAAAATCGCATTCCAAGTGAAGCAACATGAGGACCAAGTTCCTGTGCCGGTAAAGAAAATTCAGATGCAGTATGACCTTCACCGTAACCGGGATCAGGGATATCCTTTCCATGCCAGAATGGAAATCCAAAGTGTAAACCAATTGTTGGTGCATTGTTCAGTTCATCGGGTGGAATATCATCACCGAGCATATCTCTGCCGTTATCGGTGAACCATAATTCATTTGTTACCGGATGCCAATCAAAACCAACTGAATTACGGATGCCTTCTGCAAATATTTCAAACTCACTTCCATCAGGATTCATCCTGGTTATTGAAGCAAATCTCTCATCATTTTCCAAACAAACATTGCAGGGTGCGCCAACCGGTACATACAATTTATCGTCTGGTCCGAATCTAATAAACTTCCAACCGTGATGTGTTATTGTTGGAAAGTCATCTCTAATGATTTCCGGGATTGGACTATTTCGAAAAGTGTTTTCGATATTTGCATACTTTAAAACTCTATTAACTTCAGCAACGTAAAGATCACCCTCTTTTATTGCCACACCATTTGGCATCTGCAAACCTGATGCTAAAACTACTACTTCATCAGCCTTAAAGTCATTATTATTATCAACAATCGCATACACTTTGTCGGAATTTCGTGTACCAACAAACAGTATTCCATTTTCGCTTAGAGTCATTGAACGTGCGTTGGGAACATCCGCATACAAATCAATTTTAAATCCGGGTGGAAGTGAAATATCCCCTGTGTTGATCTGACCGTTATTCGTATTACAGGAAATTACTATAAATGTAATTAGAAAAAGTAACATTATTCGATTAACTGTTCCGAGAATTTTCATAAGCATTATTTATTGTTAATATTTTTTATTACTTCAGCTTGAATCTCAACAATAAGTGATTTTGTATTTTTAATATCAGAATCTGTTAAGAATATTATAAACATTTTACTATCCGGATCAATCCATAAAGATGAACCATTATTTGAATTATATCCGTAAGAGGTTTTTGAAAGCTCATTACTTATGTTAATAGCAGAAATATAAGATTGCCAGCCAAGTCCCGCATAACTTTCAGGTAAATTGGGTTTAACAAATTCATTTATAATTGAAGCTGAAATAAATTGCTCACCATTATAATATCCTTTTTGGATCATCAATTGTGCGAAAATTGAAAGATCCGCTACTGTCGAGATCATACCATCAAATCCTGCCGCGCCACCCATAATTTTTTTAATTACGTTGCCGGAAGAAAGAAAAGAACCATAGCGAAAATTATCTTTAATTAATAAACTATCATTCTCATTACCTGCCTGCGATTCAGTTAAATATGTGTGTGACATTCCAACAGGATTTAACAGATGATTTTGTAAGAAATCACCGAGAGTTTCGCCGCTGATATTTTCAACGATCAGTTGAAGAATCAAATTATTTAATATGCTGTAAACTTCGGTTTCATTTGTTTTATATTTCAGCTTAATAATATTTATAGCATCAATTAATTTTTCTTTACTCCAACTGGTATTTAAGGAATTAATATTTTGACCTATACCGGAATTATGGAGCAGCAGGTTTTTGATAGTAATATTTTTTTTATCGTTAACTTCAAAACCGGGCAGATAGTGATAAACTTTATCATCTATTGAAAGTGATCCTTCATCAACCAAGAGCATAACGGCAGTTGATAAAGCAACCGGTTCGGTAAGTGTACCGATATTAAACTGGTTTCGTTGTGACAATTTATTTTTGGAAGAGGAAACCACTGCCCCGAATGTTTTTTGATAAATTATTTGTCCATTTAAACCTATACTTAACCGTGCGTTCGGAATTTTTCCCTCTCGTATTGAATTAATAATCAGTTTATCAACACCTTTGAATTTTATATTATCGCTTAATGAATATGTAAGTTTTGTACTGATAGATTTATTTAACTCCTTGCCCATACCAATATGATATTTAGTCCCCGGAATTGATACCGGTAATTTGCCTTTAATATCAATTTCACCGCGCAATGATTTCAGAGCGGCATCCTGGGATGAATATGAATAACTGTAAGTGTTCAAATAAGTTCTGGTATTCAGAATTAAATTTAGCAGGTAAGGATTTTTAAAACTTATTATAACAACAGGTGCCCTAAGGTTTATAACTTTTATAATAAATTTTATTTGCTCCTTTCTTATTTTCTCCTTGCCTTCTTGCGGTTCAACTTCCATGAATACCGGTAATAGAATCAGATCGGATTTTTTTAGTGAAGCTAATGCACTTCCAAAGCCTCGATTCTTTGTTCTATTTGTTATCAGAAGTGATTTCACATTCCCCCACCTTCGTTTAAGAATATCATTAAAATATTTTGCTGTCTTACCACCGCTTCCGTCTGTAACAGTTACACAAGCAATGTTTTGGTACTTTGCCGGATCGATAGGTAAAATGTTTTTATTATTTTTTAAAAGAGTAATAGAGTTCTGAGCAATCTTTTTAGCTAACTGGATGTGTGCAATGTTTTGAATTTCATTTATGACGGAAGAAACATCCTGCAAATTTGTTTCATCTATTTTTAGCCATCTTTTGGCTGCCAGTATTTTTCTAACGCTGTTATTAATTCTTTCTTCTGTAATTTCACCACTTAACACTGCATTATAAATAATGTTAATTGCATTTACCGGTTCCGGCGGCATAAGTATGATATCATTCCCTGCATCTACTGCCAGCATGATATATTCTTCAGGTGTGAAATACTTATTAATTGCCTCCATATTCATAGCATCGGTTATGATTAAACCATCAAATCCAAGAGTATCAATTAACAGATCAGTAATTATTATTTTCGATAGAGAAGCCGGAAGTATATCGTAAGCAGGTACTTGCAGATGTCCGACCATTATTGATTGAACACCTGATTCAATAGCATTTATAAAAGGATAAAGTTCGTACTCAAACAAATGATCTTTACCACCCCTGATCGTTGGCAGTTCTGTGTGTGAATCGATCTCCGTATTGCCATGACCCGGAAAATGTTTAACAGTTGCAATTACATTCGCTTGCTTTGTTCCAAGAATGAATGATGAAACAAACTCGGAAACTGTGTACTTACTTTCTGAAAAGGATCTGATATTAATTACGGGATTAAGCTCATTATTATTAATATCAGCAACGGGTGCAAAAATTAGATGAACACCCATCAATTTACTTTCAACTGAAATTGCTTCCCCCATATCATAAGCGTTTTGGGAATTTATTGCCGCGCCCAAAGCCATAGCGTGTGGAAATTCTAATACATCATCTATTCGTGTTCCCAATCCCCCTTCAAAATCGGCAGAGATGAGTAATGGAATACCGGAACTCTTTTGCATTTTATTGATGAACTCAATCTCCTGTTCCAATTCTCCCTGGAACATGATTAATCCGCCAATCTTATGATCTTGTACAAGCGCCAGAATGCTTTCATAATCGGGTGAAGTGCTATCCATAAAGCTTCTGTATACAGGTGCCATGATCATTTGTGCACATTTTTCATAAAGCGGCAGCGAATCCAGGGTACTTTCAATCCATTCTATATCTTCATTATCGAGATCAAATATTTTGGGATTCTGGGAATCATTCTGAACGGGAAATATTGATGATCCGGAAATGTTGGTTGTGAGCAGGGCAATTACAAAAAAGAAAACTGCTGACAAAAAAAGCACAACTAAATAAGAATTAGTGTTGATATTCAATGATCTTATAAAAATAATATTGGAATGAGTGTAATATAAGAAAAGCTAATTACTCAATCGCCTTTATTATCGTATTGTGTAAAGCCGGACGTACTTTGTATAGCTTTTTATTTTCCCTGGTAGGATATACGCGATTAGTCAGAAATACAACAAATAAATCCCTTGTTGGATCAATCCACACCGATGTTCCGGTGAATCCTAAATGTCCAAAAGAAGTTGAATCAAACAAATCACCTGCAGACGAGCCGGTGTTTGATTTTGTGTCCCAGCCTAAAGCACGGGTGCTCTGTTGTGAATACCTTTTTGTAAAAAGTTGTATTGTCTCCGTATTAATTATTCGTTTGCTGCTATAATTTCCCTCATCCAAAAGCATTAATAATAGATGACTAATATCCGGTGCTGTTGAGAATAATCCTGCGTGACCGGCAACTCCATTTAACATGGATGCAGTTTCATCGTGAACTTCCCCCCACACTAATTTATTTCGCCAATAATCATCATATTCTGTAGGAGCAATTTTGTATTTAAGTGAATTGGGCGGATTGAAATAAGTTGAATTCATATCAAGCGGTTTGAAAATTTCTTCTTGACTAAAATCATCCAAACTTTTCCCTGTTACTCTTTCAATCACTTTAGCTAATGTAATTATTCCCAGATCAGAATAGATTGTTTTTGTGCCTGGCTTATATTGCAACGGTGTGGAATATATATCGCTAATTACATCATCGGGAGAAGAATATTTTTTGTAAAATGGTTTAAAGGAAGGCAACCCGCTGTTATGAAGAAGCAGGTTTTTTATAGTCACATTTTCTTTGCCATTAAGTGCAAAATCCGGAATGTAGTTCGAAACAGTATCATCAATATCAAACAAATTTCTATCATAACAGATCATTGCTGCTGTGGTAGTCACAATTACTTTGGTCAATGATGCAATATCATAAATTGTATTGGTTGTAACTACAGCAGAAGTATCATCGTAGGTTAAATGACCAAATGCTTTTTCATAAATTATCTTTCCCTCCTTCGAAACTAAAACCACCGCACCGGGAAATGCATTATCAGTAATTGCTGATTGAATAACTTTATCAATTTTTGTGAAATCATACCTGTTATTTTGATGGTTGTTGTCCTGGCAGGAGACATTAAATCCGAACAGTAATGCAAGCAGGAAAGTAAGTAACAGATATTTTAATATTAAATTATTCATTAACTGATGCTTTTATCTTTCCGAATTCAGGATCCAGGGGAATAAACTTTGTGATCAGGAAAACCGGAATAGTTGATATCAATACCCAAATAAAAAAGTGTTTATAGCCTATAGTTTCCTGAACCCATCCGCTGAACATTCCCGGCAACATCATGCCAAGAGCCATAAATCCGGTTGCTATAGCATAATGTGATGTTTTAAACTTTCCTTCAGAAATATAAATTAAGTAAATCAGGAAAGCAGTAAAGCCAAATCCGTAACCAAATTGTTCAATCGCAACACAGATATTTATTAAAATAAAATTTGATGTTTGAGTATAAGCAAGAAATATATAAACAACATCGGGTATGTTAATTGCAATTAACATCCACCAGATCCAAAATTTTAACCCTTGTTTTGCAGCCGCAAATCCACCGAGCAATCCGCCTATGGTAAGGGCAATTATACCAACTGTTCCATATACAAAACCAACTTGAGTTGTAGAAAGAGCCAGACCACCCACTTCTTTAGGGTCAAGCAGGAATGGTGTCGCAAGCTTTACAAGTTGTGCTTCGCCAAACCTGTATAAAAGAATAAAGATAATTATGATGAAAATCTTTTCCTTCTTAAAAAAAGCAGCAAAAGTTTTGAAGTAACCTGAAATGAAATTCGTATACTTTTCTTTATTTCTTACAACATCTTTCGGAGGATGGGGAAGAATAAAAATGTGATAGGTTAAGAAAAGAAGAAATAGCCCGGCAAGAATAATGAAAGTGATCATCCACGAATAAGGAATATCCCCTGTGCTTTCCTCTAATTGTCCGGCTACTATTACAAGCAAACCCTGTCCCGAAATAAAAGCAATACGGTAAAAAGTATTTCGCACACCAATAAACCATGCCTGCTGATGATCGTCTAAGGCGAGCATATAAAAACCATCTGCTGCAATATCGTTTGTGGCTGAACTGAAAGCCAATAACCAAAAAAATGCCAGAGTGTATTTAATAAAATTATCTGCGGGAATTGTAAGAGCAACTCCGGCTAATCCTGCACCGATAAAAAATTGCATCAGTAAAATCCAGAATCGTTTGGTTTTAAGAAGATCAACAACAGGGCTCCATAATGGCTTGATAACCCAGGGCAGATAAAGCCAACTTGTGTAAAGTGCAATTTCTGTATTGGAAAGATTTAAACGCTTGTACATTATTACCGAGACAGTCATGACAACAACATAAGGCAGCCCCTCGGCAAGATAGAGTGAAGGAACCCAATACCAGGGGTTGCGAAATGCTTTTTTAATCATTCAGCATTTCCTTTGCAATTATTATTGCTCCCTCAACCGGCGAATGTTCCGGCTTTATTACTTTAACTGACGGCAGGTAAGTATTGATTTTTTTCAGAAGCATATCGGAATAATCATTTTTGTTTGAGATAAGACTGCCTGCGGGTGAAACATTCAGTTCCTCTGTATTCATTTTTTTCATCATTGCTTTTATAAGTTCGATGAGCTGATCTGACTCTTCATCTAAAATATTTAATGCAATTTTATCTCCTTCTTCAGCGGCAGTAAGAACAATTTGAGCAACAGAAGCAATATCAAGATCTTGTTTATAAACTTTTGATATAAGATCATCCGATGTATTTATAAAATACTTATCCGAAATTAATTTAACTATTAGTGTTTTCTCTACTTTGCCATCAAAAAATCCTGCCGCCGCCTGCAATGCCTTTCTTCCAATTGAATAACCGCTGCCTTCATCGCCAATTAATCTGCCAAACCCTCCGGCTCGAAAAAAATTTCCCTCTTTATCTTTTCCATAAATTATTGAACCTGTTCCTGCAATTAATATACAACCGGGCTTTTCCGAGAAAGCACCTTCCAGAGCTATCTGTGAATCACCAATGACAGTTATTGATTTAAAAATGATTCCCTTTACAGAAGCTGAATCAGTAACAGCTTTTAGTAACCTTTCTGCATCGTCCTTTCTTCCTGCTCCCGCTGCACCAATAACAACTTTCTCAATTTCTGCCCGGGTAAAGTCAAGCTCGTTCTTGAATTTATCTAAAAGGGATAAAATATTTCTTGCTGCGTTATCAGCTCCAATAACAAGATAATTTGATGGTTTACCGCTTGCTGAGCAAATAATATTTCCATCAATATCTGCAAGTGCACATTCTGTTTTAGTTGCTCCGCAATCGAATCCGATAAGGTATTTCATAATAAATAAACTGCCAGAAATTATTGTAAAATATAAGAAAATGATTATTGTAAGCACACCATTGGTTTGAGATTTTTCTTATCCCGGATTAGATTTAAAGATTAAGTTAATTGATGCAATATCCTTCGACAATTATGATATCTCCGATAATAATTTTACAATAGCTCCCTCACAAATGTTGAAGAATTATCATTGGGAATACCTGATACATATCAGCTTTTATAAAACTATCCACATTCGTTTAATCCCTCAACAACAATTAAATTCACAATACCTTCTGTAGGGGCACGCGATCGCGCGTCCGTACAACTTAAAATTTATGATGCTTTAGGTAGTGAAATTGCAACACTTGTTAATGAAAAAAAGTCTGCCGGTGTTTATGAGGTTGAATGGAATGCTAGTGGCTTTACAAGCGGAGTTTATTTTTATGAATTAAAGGTAAATCGATTTTACTCCGTTAAGAAGATGATACTTCTTCGTTAAACTTTATTGCCAGTGGCAGGACTAGGAAGGACAATTTTTGATGAAATAATATCATTCATCGTTGCGCAGGCTGGTATTTTGAGCAATGCCATACAGCATTAGAAAAAGTTCCGGTTTCAAGATACCAAAAAATCTTCCCTCCTTTATCTAATGCAGAGATGCTTCTATTTTATTATATTCACAAAGCAATTATAGTAATTTTACCAAAATTTGAAGATGAGCAATTTAGAAGAATATTTCAAACCGTTTAGAGAAAATACAATTGGATATAAACAGACATTCAAATCACCTTACGGCGAGAAAAAGATTGTTTATGCAGACTGGATTGCCAGCGGAAGATTGTATGCACCGATCGAGAAAAAAATTTCAGAAGTTTTTGGTCCCCTCGTAGGTAACACTCACTCCGAATCAAGTGCAACCGGTTCTTCAATGACTTATTCCTATCATGAGGCTCATCGAATTATTAAGGAACATTGCAATGCAAGGGAAGAGGATGTTATAATTACAGCCGGTTCAGGAATGACCAGGATGGTTGTTAAGCTTCAAAGGCTTTTAGGATTAAAGATCCCTGAACAATTGATTGAATATTTAAAGCTTCCAGAAGAATTGCGTCCGGTTGTATTTGTGACCCATATGGAACATCATTCAAATCAAACAACCTGGCTGGAAACAATTGCTGATGTCATTGTACTTTCACCTGATGATGAAGGACTGGTTGATCCGAATGATCTTGTTGAGAAATTAGAAAAACATAAAAACAGGCAGTTAAAAATTGGTGCTTTTACTGCTTGCTCAAACGTAACCGGAATTAAAACACCATTTCATCAATTGGCAAAAATAATGCATAAGTACGGCGGGTACGCATTTATAGATTATGCCTGTTCTGCACCATACGATGAAATTAATATGCATCCCGAAGATCCCGAAGAAAAATTGGATGCTATCTTCTTTTCACCACATAAATTTTTAGGCGGTCCGGGTTCAAGCGGTGTGCTAATTTTTGATTCGAAACTATATCAAAATAAAGTTCCTGATTCACCGGGAGGCGGCACTGTTGATTGGACAAATCCGTGGGGGCAGCATAAGTTTGTATCTAATATTGAACTTAGAGAAGATGGCGGAACACCGGCATTTCTACAGGCAATAAGAGCAGCGCTTGTAATACAGCTAAAAAATGAAATGGGGATCAAAAATTTATACAGGAGAGAAGTAGAGATCAACAATATTATATTTAAAGAGATGAAAAAAATTCCGGGTTTGCATATTCTTGCGGATAATATAAAAGATCGGCTCGGTGCAATTTCCTTCTATGTGGATGATATACATTATAACCTGATGGTAAAAATATTGAATGATAGATACGGCATACAAATGAGAGGCGGTTGTTCTTGTGCCGGTACTTATGGGCATTATCTTTTACATGTTGATCCTTCACATTCAAAAAGAATAACAGATAAAATAAATCACGGTGATCTTTCTGAAAAGCCCGGCTGGGTAAGAATGTCCATACATCCAACAATGACTAATGATGAAATTTACTTTATCATTAATGCTATTAAGGAGATAGTTGAAAACATTGAGAACTGGCAAAGCGATTATGATTACGACTTACATAAAAATGAATTTTTCCATATTGCAGATGATGGAAACCAATCTGAAATTATAAAGGAATGGTTTAACCTTTCCGGATGATAAGCCTATAAAATTATTAGCAGTATAAATATTAAAGATTACATTTTAATTCATAAAAGACAGCCTTTATCCGCCAATTTTTTAACCTCTTCCCTCAAACTCATCTATTATTTTCAAAATCTCTTCTTCGGATATTCCTTTACCAAATTGAACTTTGCTTTTAGGTTTTGGGTGATCGTTTTTAATCCCCGGTTCTTTTTCAATATTGTATTGATATGAATCCTTTAGAGGAGGATTACCTGCTCGAGCTTTCAGTCTTTCTTCAATCTCATACATAAACGTATCGCTTGTACCACGGGTTCTTTGAACATCAAATTGTGATACACTCTTCCCTTCGTTTACGGGATTCGTTTCAAATGCCAAACTCTTTATATTAATTAAATGTTTAGCCGTCACATTATCAGAGATTATTGATCCACCCCAGGTACCCGGACCCAAAGTCATTGAAGGATCCAGAGATGTTGTATATCCAACAGCACCCATCGAACCAACTGTATTGACCAAAATTCTAAAGGCAGGTTTTTCCAATGCAAACTTCATTATTATTGGCTGATCGTTAGAATGAATAACCATTGTATGACCTATACCACCGAATCTTAACAGGTCAATACATCTATGGCAACCCTCAAGCCAGCCGTTAACTTTGTAATATGCAAGAATCGGAGAGAGCTTTTCCATTGAGAGGGGCTCGTTTTTACCTACTTGGTAGCATTCTGCAATTAGAACTCTTGTATTTTCAGGAACTGAAAATCCGGCATACTTCGCTATAAATTTTGCAGGCTTTCCAACTATCTCAGGATTTATTCTGAAATTTGTTTGAATTGCTTTTCCCAGTTTTTCTTTATCCTCTGCATTAATAAAATATCCCCCCTGAGATTTTACTTCTTCCCGAACTTTTTCTTCAATCGGATCGTCAACTATTATTGATTGCTCGGATGAGCAAAGTGTTCCGTTATCGAAAGTTGTACCGTAAAGAATATCTGCAACTGCCTTTTGATAATTTGCTGTTCTTTCAATAAAAGCCGGAACGTTTCCCGAACCAACTCCATATGCGGGCTTGCCTGCGCTGTAAGCAGCTTTTACCATAGGGTTACTTCCGGTTGCTAAAATCACCGCAATGTTTTTATCCTTCATCAATGCTTCTGTTCCTTCTATTGTTGGTTGAGATAAGCATTGAATCAAACCTGCGGGAGCCCCGGCATTTTCTGCTGCATCGGAAAGAACTTTTAATGATTCAGCAATACATTTAGATGTACGGGGATGTGGACTTACTACAATGGCGTTTCTTCCTTTTAGAGAGATAAGTGCTTTAAACATTGCAGTTGAAGTAGGATTTGTGGATGGAACAAGGGCACAAACAACTCCCATTGGCACAGCAATCTTTAATACCTTACCATTTGCTTCTTCGCCAACTATTCCCACAGTCTTTAAATTCTTTATTGATTCATAAACATTCCTTGTGCTGAATTGATTTTTAATCACTTTATCCTGCCAGTTACCAAAACCACTTTCTTCACATGCCATCTTTGCAAGTTTCTCCGATGCCTTATAGCCGGCGTCTGCCATTGCTTTTACAATTTTATCAACCTGTTCTTGTGTGTAATGTTTGAATTCAAGTTGAGCATTGAATGCTTTAAGTGCTAACTCACGAGCTTCCTGGATTGAAAGCAGGTCTTTATCAAGAATCATTTTATCCTCAGTTATATTTGATAGCAAATATATCTATACGGGAACAGACTTTCAATTTGGAGGTGAAAATAGAGTAAAATAAAAAAGATATTTTCGGTGGCTAATTACAGGGTACTTTTTAATTTAGATAGTCCTGTTTTACTTACAGGAAGTTCCTTTCCGTTTTTAAGTATTAGTTGGTAAGATTCTTTTCCTTTTTGTTCAAGGTGCTGGATATAATCTGCATTAATTATGTACGAGCGGTGAATGCGAATAAACATATTTTCATTTAAATGATTTTCAAAGTATTTCATTGTTTTCTTTTTAAGAAACCTGCCCTGCTCTGAGTTTATCATTACATAATCATCCTGCGCTTCAATCCATTTAATTGAATCAACCGGAAGAATTGTGATTTTAGAGCCGTCTTTTATTACAACTCTCTCCAGGAATTCAATCTTTTCATCATTGTGCTCAATTATATTTCTTATTGCTGAGTTCTGTTCGAGCTTATCGTGTATAAAGGGATACGTTTTTTTAAGTGCATCATTAAATCTTTCTTCGGAATATGGTTTAAGAAGATAATCAACAGCACAAACTTCAAATGCTTTAATTGCGTATTGATCGTAAGCTGTGGTGAAGATTATCACGGGCGGATCCTCGAGAAGTTCAAGCATTTCAAAGCCGTTTATTTTAGGCATCTGAATATCAAGAAATATTAAATCCGGTTTCTCTTCATTTATCTTTTTTATTGCATCAAAGCCGTTTGAACATTCTGCAATTATTTCTATTTCGGGATGCTTTGAAAGATAACCCCTGGTAATCGACTGGGCTAATTGTTCATCATCAATTATTATTGTTCTTATTTTGTTGCTCATTCTCGTTTATATTTATTTTGGTTATTTAATAGATGCTATAATTATTTCGATCCCATTTCTCATTTCAATTGGTGCAAATTAGTGTAATTAGCGGCTTTCTTTTTCTGCCACTAATTTCACTAATTATCACGAATTAAAGCACCAATCTTTTATATTTTAGTGAATCTTCACCAAAGTTTACAATAATTCCCAGTTTGTTGTTAGATGCACTTAAATAGTTGAGTGTTTGTTTAATGAATTCGTCTATTATTCCATTGATAGCTTTAACTTCTAAAATTATTTTATCAAATAATACAAAATCAGCGTAGTACATATGTTGTAATATAATTTCCTTGTATGGTATTTTATATTCTTTTTCTCTTTGAAAAGGAATATTATTTTTTTTGCACTCATATTCTAAAGCATCTTTGTAAATAATTTCAAGAAATCCCCTCCCCAGAAGTCGATGTACTTCCATGCAGATTCCTATAATCTTATAAAATTCTTCTTTATAAATAAGTTCTGTCATAATAAATATTTTGAATGAATTAGTGCAAATTAGTGTAATTAGTGGCTAATTTTCTTCTGTTGGAATATACAATGTAACTTTAAAAATTCCCCTCTCTTTTTTTACTTCAAGAAGATTATCCCGGTTATATATTAATTTTAACCTTTCCCGGATATTCTTCAAACCTACACCTGCACCCCTTTGGGCTGGAGTTGTGTTATCATAATTATTTTCCAAAATAATCTTTAGAAAATCATCCTGTAATCCGCAGGTTAGTTTTAAGATTACTTTATCAAGGGTTTCATAAACTGCATGCTTAATTGCATTTTCAAATAACGGCTGAAGAATCATGCTCGGAATTTCAATATTATTGCAGCTATCATGAATTTCTTCAATATACTCGAATTTTTCTTCAAACCTTATTCGTTCTATCTCAAGATATAATCTAATATTTTTCAGTTCTTCATTAAGCGAATTTTTATTCAATTCATTCGTTTTAAGTATAAACCTTAAAAACTCCGCAAGCTTGATTATCATTTTTTTTGCCTTGAGAGGATCTATTTCTGTTAATGCACTCATTGAATTTAAGCTGTTAAATATAAAGTGAGGATTAATCTGAAACTTTAGTGATCTTAATTCTGCTTCAGTAACAAGATTTTTAAGTTCCGTTTCTTTTATTATCCTTTCCTGAAAACCAGTGTAATAAATTATCATATAATAAAATGAGGTAAACAAAGAATAAAAAAGCAGACCAATTAAAATTCTCCAGACCAAAGTGCTGTAGAGAAATGCAGGATATTTTTCCTCAAATCCAATTATGTTTACCATCAGAACGTATCCGAATACTATCCATAATATTGTTGTTATAACTGCACCAATGGAATGACTGACAAGTATTTTTGCCGGGCTGCTTTTTTCTATAGGAATATAACGGGCAGGATACCACAAAGTTAATCCTAATCCACCAAGCAAAAATGTGAAGACTAAACCATCAGCTACAGAAGCAGCGAGTCCAATTTCAGTTCCAAAATAAAGTAACAAAATAAAAACGAATGCCAGAATTGCCCAGAAGAGAAGGTAGTAATTAAGATTTTTTAAACTTTTAAGAATTGGATTTGAATACATTTCTCAACACATCAAATATAATTCTTAACCTCACCTCCGCCGAACATAGCCAGACCCTTTACATGCAGTGTCCTGGATTGATCGGGGATTATATTGGGATCCCTTATACTTTTATCCGAAAAGCCGCCAAGTATTGATGTTACATTAACAATAACATTCCAATCTTTGGGAACAACAATAGTTGTGCCGCCGAATATTAAAAGCACATCTATAATTTGATCTCCCTCTGCAAGTTTACAGCCGGTCAGGTTAATTTCCGATCCACCGAAAATTGCAGTAACGTTTCCACCTCTAAAGTTATCGGACGATATAATTTTTGATCCCCCTCCGAAAATCGAAATGTCGTCGATCAAATCTTTTTTTAGAAAACCATGCCTCTCAGGATCGTCAATATTTTTTCGTGTCTGTTTTAATATTATATAGATTCCAAAGGCAATCAGAATTACCGGGATAACTATTCCACTGTGATAATGTAATCCCGGAACAATTCTTTCCACTAAAAAAAATAATCCAACACCTGTTAAAATTCCGCCTAATAATTTTTTGTTTGTATTTAAAAGAATAAATACCCCAATTATCGTAATTATAAACGGCAAGGAAAAGATCACACGGGAGATTCTAAAATCAAACACATCTATAGTGTTTAATAAAAGTATTCCACCAATTACAATCAGTATTCCCCCAAGAAAAACTCTTTTATCTGTTCTATTCTCTCTGCTTTTCATTATTCTGCCTTATATACTTTTACTTCTGCATAAACATAACTAATTATAAAAACTGATGAAAGTAAATTTCGGTAAGTAGGGGTGATTAGTCGGTAAGGCAAAATGATCAATTGAATTTTTACAAATTTCTTACTGTATATTGGATTCAACCGATGAAGTACAAAGCAATTTTACACCAATAAAATTATCAAAAAGTAGATCCCTATTTATACTCCAATAGTAGTAAAATAAGAATCTTTAACTTTTTCCGGAGCTTGATCTAAATCAGCAATATTATCATCGACCTTTTTAATTCCAACAAAAAGACGAATTAGCCCGTCTGAAATACCGGCAGCCAATCTTGTTCCTTTTCTCATAGATAAGTGAGTTATACTGGCAGGATGTTGTATCAAAGCTTAGATACCAGCACCGCTAACTGAGAGTGTATTAAGTTTTATTGAGTTCATTAATATTTATTCTGAAATTCAGTACAAAAATCTAATCTGGAAAATTTCGATTTCTAATCAGTATATTTAAAATTATTTTTAAAAAATTATAGAAATAATCGTGGCAAAAGAAAAAATACTTGTAACATCTGCATTGCCTTATGTAAACGGACCAATTCATCTTGGGCATCTTAGCGGGGCATATTTACCAGCGGATATTTATGTGCGTTACAAGAGGCTTAAGGGTGATGACATAATTTACATCAGTGGCTCTGATGAACATGGTGTGCCTATTACTATCAGTGCCGATAAAGAAAATGTTTCACCGCAGGTTATTATAGACCGCTATCATAAACTAAATTACGATGCGTTTGAAAAATTCGGGATGAGTTTTGATAATTATTCCCGGACGAGCTTACCTATTCATCACAATACTGCAAAAGAATTCTTTTTAGAATTTTATAAGCAGGGGATACTGAAAGAGAAAAAGACACTTCAGTTTTATGATGAGAAAAACAAAATGTTTTTACCCGATAGATATGTTGAAGGTACATGTCCCAACTGCGGATTTGAAGAAGCAAGAAGCGACGAATGCGAAAATTGCGGTGCACTGTATGAACCGAAAGAACTGAAGAATCCTAAAAGTAAAATAAGCGGCGAATCACCTATTCTGAAAGAAACCGCCCATTGGTTTTTCCCCTTGGGAAAGTTTCAGCAGCGTCTTGAAAATTATATAAATGAAATGAATGAAAAATACGGCTGGAAAGAGAACGTTTTGCAATACTGCCGCGGTTGGTTCAAAGATGGATTGAAAGACAGAGCCGTAACGCGTGATCTCGATTGGGGAGTGAAAGTTCCTTTGGACGATGCCGAAGGGAAAGTGCTTTATGTGTGGTTTGAAGCAGTGCTTGGTTATATCTCATCTACGAAGGAGTACTCAGAGAAAATTAGCAAACCAAATTTTTGGAAAAAGTACTGGCTGGATCAAAACACAAAGTACATTGCATTTATCGGGAAAGATAACGTCGTATTTCATTGCATCGTTTTCCCGGCAATGCTTATGGCGTGGAATGATGGTGAAAAAGAAAAGTATTGTTTGCCTCAGAATGTGCCTGCAAATGAATTCTTAAATTTTGAAGGCAGGAAATTTTCCAAAAGCAGAAATTGGGGTGTTGATGCAATAGATTTTCTAAAGATATTTCCTGCCGATCCGCTTCGTTATACTCTGGCTGCTAATCTTCCGGAAAACAGAGATACCGATTTTCAGTGGAAAGAATTTCAGGCAAAAAACAACAGCGAGCTTGCTGCTATTTTCGGAAATTTCATAAACCGTACTTTTACTTTTGCACACAAACAATTTAAAGGTAAAGTCCCGCCAAAAGGTGTATTGAATGAAATGGATAAAGAGATGATAAAAACCATTTCAGAATACCCGCAAAAAATCTCCGGATACTTTGAGCGGTATAAAATTAAAAAAGGCACAAATGAAATAATGAATCTTGCACGTGCGGGGAACAAATACTTTAATGATTCGGAACCCTGGATTACTGTTAAGACTGATAAAGAAAAATGCAGTACCACAATCAACATTTGCCTTCAGACTATTTACACACTGGCAGAATTATTTGAACCCGTATTACCTTTTTCATCAAAAAAGATATTTGGAATGCTAAATACAGAACTAACTACCTGGGAAAAATGCGGGGATGAAAATCTTCCAACAGGACATAAATTAAATAAAGCGGAAATTCTTTTTCCGCAAATTGAGGATAAAATGATCCAGGAACAGATAGATAAACTCGGCGGCGGCGAATCCAAAACTGATAAGAATAATCTCATCAGTTACGACGATTTTATGAAAACCGAGCTTAAAGTTGCCGAAGTTATTGAAGCTGAAAAAATAAAGAAAAGTAAAAAACTATTAAAATTAAAAGTAAAACTTGGGGATGAAGTAAGACAGGTTATTGCCGGGATTGCACTAAGTTATAAACCGGAAGAAATGATAGGCAAAAAGGTTGTTATCGTTGCAAATCTCCAACCGGTAAAAATTATGGGGGAAGAATCGAAAGGGATGATTTTAGCAGTAGAAAATGAGGGGGGAAATTTGGAAGTTTTAACAGCAAGTAATTCTGTAAAGAACGGAATACGAGTTAGCTAATAAAATTAATATTAATCTATTCTGGAAAATGAGATGAGATTTTTTATTACATTCCTTTCGATGTTGATGTCTGCATTAATTTTTGCACAGTCAAATTTTAACAAAACATCACCACAGCTTAATGATTTATTAAATGCAAGTTCGGATAAAGACGAGTTATTAGTATGGGTTTTCTTCAACGATAAAGGTGAAAACCTCTCTTCATATTTTGCCAATCCTAATTCTGTTGTTAGTGAAAAATCGTTGAAAAGAAGAGCTAAGGTTTTGGCACAAGATCAGCTTATCAGTAAAATGGATTTACCTGTTAACTCAGAATACATTAAAAAAATTGTGAGTTTGGGTTTTGCAGTAAAGCAAAAATCAAAATGGTTTAACGGTGTAAGCGGTTATGCAACTAGATCAGAAATCGGATTGATAGCGCAGCTTTCATCAGTTAAAAATTTAGATATTGTTCGCAGATTTAAATTAGATTACTCAATTGAAAAAAAATTGAACGATCAACCTCAAGGCGATTTACTTATTCAACCCAAAGGAGTTAATTCAATTGACTATGGTCAGTCATTCACTCAGTTAAATCAAGTTAATGTGCCTGCGGTGCATGATTTGGGATTTACAGGTCAGGGCATTACCATTTGTTCAATGGATGCCGGGTTTGATAATCTTGCACACGAAGTTTTTAGTTCGATGAACATTATTGCAATGTGGGATTTTGTGGATAGCGATCCTGATGTTAGCCAGGGTGGTTCACATGGAACGAGCACACTTTCTTGTGTGGGAGGATTTAAAGAGGGTCAATTAATCGGTCCTGCTTTTGATTCGGACTTTATTCTTGCAAGAACCGAGGATATTTTTAGTGAAACACCTGTGGAAGAGGATAACTGGATTGCTGCCCTTGAGTGGGCAGACAGCATTGGTGTTGATGTAACATCCACATCGCTTAGCTACTTAGAATTTGATCCTCCATTCCAGAGTTTTACATGGGAAGATATGGATGGTAATACTTTGAGGATTACAATCGCAGCCGATCTGGCTGTAAAACTTGGTATCTTGGTAGTTAATTCGGCCAGCAACGAAGGTTTCCATCCAAGTCATAATACGTTGTGGGCTCCTGCCGATGGTGATAGTGTAATTTCTGTTGGTGCCGTAAACAGCGATGGAACAAGATCTAATTTCAGTAGCGTCGGTCCCACAGTAGACGGCAGGATTAAACCCGATCTAATGGCAATGGGATCTGGTGTCTATGTAGCACGGTCTTCCAGTTCAACAAGTTACGGAACCAGAAATGGAACATCTTTTAGCTGCCCAATACTTGCTGGTGCAGCAGCATTGCTGTTATCGGTTGATCCAACTTTAACACCGATGGAAGTTTTGAATCTGTTAAGGCAAACTGCGTCACAAAGCAACAACCCGGATAACTTAATGGGATGGGGAATAATTAACACGCTTGCTGCAATAGAATTAATTACTGTACCTGTTGAATTAACTTTATTTAGCGGGAAATATATTAACGGATCAGTTCTATTGGAGTGGAGTACGGGTACGGATACTAATAACTATGCATTTGAAATACAAAAAAGATACGAAAATACATCTTTTGAAAAGATTGGATTTATCCAAGGAAATGACATTACTACAAATCGTACTCAGTATTCGTTTGTGGATGATAATTTGCTTGCAGGTAGAATTTATTATCGTCTCAAGCAAATAGATTTCGATGGTGGATTTGCATTTTCCAATGAAATAATCGTTGAGATTACACCACTATCTGATTATCAATTATTTCAGAATTATCCAAATCCTTTTAACCCAAGCACAATAATTAAATATTCTGTTCTTTTGCAATCAAAAATAAAAATTGCACTGTATGATGTTATTGGAAATGAGGTTGAAACACTATTTGAAGGGGTTCAGGAAGCTGGTATTCACGAAATAAACTTAACAGCAGGTAATCTTCCAAGCGGAGTTTATTTTGTATCGATGACTGCTCAAAACTTTAATAAGGTAATAAAAATAACTTTGATGAAGTAAAGTTTATGTGCCAGTCACCTCTAAGTCAATTATCCCCAAGGTGACCTGGCACATAACCTTGATTTTCAACCATCCTATTGCTAAAATACATAGCTAAATTCTGAAAATTATTGAATAGGAGATCACATCTATGATTAAATCTTTTTACTCATTCATCCTGCAGATATTATTATTCTTTACGGTATTGAATGTTTTAATTTCATCACAAACTATAGTGGGTGAATTCGGGAAATATAAAATAACATTAGATGAATTTGAATATGCTTACGCAAAGAATGTTGGCGGATGGGTTATTGCCGAGAAGGACAGCTTTTTACAATATAAAGATTTTATGGATCTTTATTTGAATTTCCGTATGAAACTTCGTAATGCATACGTAAGGGGTTTTGATACCGATCCCGAATTAAAGAAAGAATTACTTGATTATGAAGAACAAATAGGTAAGGCTTATATTATCGAAAAATACATTATCCAACCCGGAATAAAATCTCTTTATGAAAATAGAAAAATTGAGTTAAGGGTTAGCCATATTATGGTAAAACCCGGAAAGGATGGTGATGAGGCTGCTTATGAAAAAGCCAATGCTATTTTAGATACAATTAAAAGTGGCGTAAGTTTTGAAGAAATGGCTGAAAAATATTCGGATGATAAATTCTCCGCTCCCAAAGGGGGTGATATTTTCTTTATTACTGCCAGTCAGTTACCTTCTGAATTTGAAGATGCTATGTACACACTGGATTCAGGAGAAGTATATTCAGAGCCTGTAAAAACAAGTTATGGTTATCATCTTATTAAAGTTTTTAGCAGGCAGAATAGAATACCAAAAGTTAGAGCCAGGCATATTCTAATAAATTACTTGGATGAAAATGGCGAGGTAGATTCTTTAGCTGCAAAACAAACTGCTGACACAGTTATCGCAAAACTAAAAGATGGGGCAGATTTTGAGGAACTTGTTGCAAAGTATTCCGATGATACAGGTACAAAAAGTAAAGGCGGCGATCTTGGGTTTTTTGAAAGAAGACGAATGGTTCAGGAATTTGATGAAGTAGCGTTCACAATAGATGTAAATGAAATATCAGAACCTGTTCAGACAAATTTTGGATATCATATTATTGAAGTAACCGATAGAGAGAAATATCCGAGTTTTGAATCCGACAAAGAAAATCTTAAAAAGATTTACGAAAAACAGCGTTATAAAACGGATTATGCAACTTATATTGAAAATTTGAAAACCAAATACAACTATACTCAAAACGAGCAAACTGTTGATATGATTATTGATAATAGTGATTCTATTAGATTTGGAGTTGAATATCCT
Source organism: Bacteroidota bacterium (assembly GCA_022562275.1). Classification (GTDB taxonomy): domain Bacteria; phylum Bacteroidota; class Ignavibacteria; order Ignavibacteriales; family Ignavibacteriaceae; genus BMS3ABIN03. The sequence goes on along the minus strand of JADFPP010000005.1, from coordinate 45,020 downwards.
AACCTCGATTTGCTGGAGGGTAAAAATTTATTCACTTATGTGCATAAAACTGTTAGCGCCAAAGAATTTTTAAAAGAAACAAATCTCAATTCGGAATTTACAGGGAAACCGGTATTTAATAAAACTGAGGTTATGAAAGCCGTTAATAAATTTGCTGAAGATAAGCTGATATATCTTGCTGCAATGGATCTTGCAGAAGAGGATCCTAATTTTGCTTCCTTGATGGATGAATACAAAGATGGAGTTTATATTTTCAAACTGCAGGAAGATGAAATTTGGAATAAATTGCTTGTTGACAGCACTGATGTTTATAATTATTGGGAAGAGCATAAAGAAGATTATTCCTTACCCACAAAAATAACTTTTGGTGAAATATTCACCATGAAGGACACGCTGATCGATCGAATTTTTCAAGAACTCCGGGTCCGGGAAGGTGTTGATTTTGATAGCCTTGCTGCACTTTATACTGAAAGGCCGGGGAAGAAAAAAGACAAAGGACGATATGAACTTCAGGATGTTGATTTCTCGGATATTTCTAGAGAGGCGAACAGAATAAAAGAACCAGGTAATTTTTCTGCGCCTGTATTGATCTCCGGCGGTTTTGCAATATATTTTTTATATGAAAGAGACCCTGCAAGGCTAAAAACATTTAATGAATCAAGAGCAGAAATTTCAGGTTTAATTCAGGAGCAGGAAAGTAAGCGTCTCGCAGATAAGTATATTAGCGATTTAGTTAACATTTATCATCCTGTAATCTTTTATGATGAACTACATAAAGCATTTAAATCAAATCAAGATAATTAGTTTATTGTTTTTTACCGTAATCTTTTTACTTGGTTGCGGTGAAGAGCATAAGAAAACTGATTATGTAGCAAGAGTTAATGATTCCTATCTCTCTAAGGAAAAACTCCTTTCTATGATTGATACAAACTCATCAAGCAATTTTTATAGGAACGAGGTAATACGAAAATGGATCAATCGTGAAGTCTTATATCAGGAAGCTGTTAAAGAGGGTATTTTAGATAAAGAAGATTATAAAAGTTTGATAACAAAAACTGAAAGAGAACTTGCTGCAACTTTTGTGCTTAATCAATATGTGTTGAAGGAAAAAATTAATGTTGACCCCGTTGATCTCATTACCTTTTACAAAGAAAATCAGAACGATTTCAGACTATCAAACGATACTTATTATTTGAACATGATACATTTTAGTAATGAAGATCGTGCTGTGGAATTCAGATCGGTTTTGCTAAACAGCGATTGGCAGAATTCTATTAATAATTTTTCTGAAGATACAACAATTATTAGCAGCAAGAGCAAAGTACTATTAAAAAAACAGAATATTTTTCCGGCGAAAGTTTTGCGGGTAGTTAAAAGATTACACCCACTTGAAATTAGTATTGTTATTTACGAAAAGAGAGGATATTATTCAATTGTTCAGGTATTGGGAAAATATTCCAGAGGCTCTTTACCACCTTTCGATGTAATAAAAGAGAATATTATAAAAAGATATCTTGAAGATAAGAGAAAAAAAATTATTGAAGATTATATTAATGATCTTTATTCAAAAAATGATATAGAATTAATAAATTAGGTGGTAAATGAAATATAAAATTTTATCCCTCTTGCTTGTTCTGAACTCTTTTGCAATTCCGCAGGAAGTTCTGGATAAAATAGTTGCTGTTGTTGATAATGAAATAATTCTTCGAAGCGAATTGAAATTCCAGATGAGTATTTTTGCTGCACAAAGAGGCATCGATCCTGAAACTAGCGGATTAGAAAATCAAATATTAAATTCAATGATTGAAGAAAAGCTTGCTTATGCTCAGTCTGAATTAGACTCAATTACTATAAGTGATGAAGAAATTGAGCAGAGAATTGATTATCAGATTCAGGTATTCCAGCAGCAATATGGTTCGATTAAAAAAATTGAAGAAATATACGGAATGAGAATTGAAAGAATTAAGCGGGAATTAAGAGACGATGTTAGAAAAAACCTTATGGTTCAAAAAATGCAGCAAACAAAATTTGCTTCGGTTGAATCATCCAGAAGAGAAGTTAAAGAATTTTTTAACACGTATAAAGATAGTATTGGGATGATCCCGGAGAAACTTACTATTTATCATATCTTTAGAAATCCCAAAGCGGGAGAAAGAATAATAAAGAAATCCAGGAACCTTACTCAAGCTCTGCTTGATTCGATAAAAGCGGGTGCAGATTTTGGTAAGCTGGCAAAAAAATATTCCGATGATCCGGTAAGCGCTTCACAAAACGGGGATCTTGGATTTGTTAAACGTGGTATTTTTTATCCTGAGTTTGAAGCTGCTGCATTTGCTCTTGGTAAAGGGGAAATATCTGATGTGGTGAAATCGCCTGTAGGATTTCATATCATTCAAATGCTGGAAAGAAGGGGAGAGGCTATTCATACGAGGCATATATTGATAAAATTTAAACCGGACGATGATGCAGACTTAGATGCAATTCAATTCTTATCGGACCTAAGAGACAGCATTGTAAATGATAAAGGCACATTAAAATATTATGCGAAAAAGTACAGTGAAGATAAAGAAACAGCAGCATTTGGTGGCAGTCTGGGAACTTTTTATTTAAACCAGTTAGATAAAAATCTTTTGGATATAGTTTCAAAATTGAAATCCGGTGAAATTAGTTTTCCTCGAAGATTGGAATATGCACCCGGAACATATGGATATCACATAGTTTATCTCGAAGAACGGGTACCAAAGCATCCTGCTGAATTAGATGGAGATTATAAAGAATTAAAAAAACTTGCGGATGAATATAAAAAACAAAAAGAATATGAACAGTGGATTAAAGATCTGAAGGAGAGTATTTATTGGGAAATAAGAATTTGAATTTTAACGGTTATTACTCATTTCGATAAAAACAGGCAATAATTTGAAAGATCAAACTGCTTCTAATCAAGACGTAGAACTTGTAGAAAAACTTAGTGCTAAAATAAAACAAATTAAATCCGAAATTGCAAAGAGAATAGTCGGGCAGGAAGATATTATTGACCAACTGCTTATTTCTTTATTTGCAAGGGGACACTGCTTACTGGTTGGCGTGCCCGGGTTGGCAAAAACCCTCCTTATTAAAACAGTTTCAGAAGTAATGGACCTCAAGTTCAGCCGTATTCAGTTCACACCGGATTTGATGCCGAGTGATATAACCGGAACGGAAATTATTGAAGAAGACCAGTTAACAAAAAAAAGAGATTTTAAATTTATATCGGGACCAATTTTTGCAAACATTATTCTTGCGGATGAAATAAACCGTACACCGCCAAAAACACAAGCTGCACTTTTAGAAGCAATGCAGGAACACAAAGTAACAGCAGCAGGAACAACCTATCAATTACCGGAGCCGTTTTTTGTATTGGCAACACAAAATCCAATAGAACAAGAGGGAACCTATCCGCTTCCGGAAGCACAATTAGACAGGTTTATGTTTAACCTGTGGCTGGAATATCCTTCATTCGATGAAGAGATAAAAATAGTAGAGACTACAACCAGCCTGTATAATGCACAAATTGAGAAAATTATAAGTGCAGAAGAAATAATAGAATTTCAGGAATTAGTACTTAAAGTACCTGTTGCAGATAATGTAATTGATTTTGCTGTAAAGACTGCAAACATGACCCGCCCGACAAACGGAAACTCTCCCCAGTTTGTTAAAGATTGGATTACGTGGGGAGCCGGACCAAGAGCTTCGCAGTATTTAACACTTGCTGCAAAAACCAGGGCAATAATGCAAAACAGGTTCACACCGAATATTGACGACGTAAGAATTGCAATGCTGCCCGTATTGCGTCACCGCATCATAACTAACTTCAGTGCTGAAGCCGAGGGGATTACTTCTGTTGAAGTGATTAAGAAAATTAGTGAAGAATTAAATTAGTTTTTTATGATTTTAAAAATCAAAACTTTTCAGACAACCTCATGTCTGCTTACACTCTAACAATCCTGTAATTTTTAAACGCAAAAACTATTTCTTTTATCATCGTTTTAACAACTGTTGCTACAGGAATAGCGAGCAGCATACCTATTAAGCCGAATAACTGTCCTCCCGCTATAATTAAAAGAATGATCAGGATAGGATGTATATCCACGCTCTTTCCAAATATGTACGGCTGTACAAAACCATTATCAACTGCATAAACACCAAGCACAACAATTATTATCAGGGGAACCTGTGAAAGATCGCCATTGATCATTATTGATAAAATGATTGCTGGCACACCGCCTATTATAGGCCCAAAATAAGGGATGAGGTGACCTAATCCTGCTATGACACCTAAAGGCAATGCATTTGGTATCCCGATAATATAAAAGCCAAACCCTAAAAGAACACCAACAAAAGTTGCATCAAAAATCCACGCTCTCACATATAAACCAAGCTGTAAACTTACTTTTTTCATTATCCAGTAAGTCATTTCAAAATAATTGTTGGGCATAATTTTTAAAATACCTTGATATACCCGCTTACTGTCCTTTATCAGGAAGAAGGTGATGAATGGTACAATCACAAGGAATGCTATAACCGAAACTATGCTTGAGAGCAAGGATGTTAAGCTCTCGAAAGAATTTACTATTTGTGATGAGAAAAAATCTTCAACTTTTGTAGTAAGAGTGCTGAAATCAAGAAATGGTAAAGAAATTGCCAACCAATCCTGTACAACTTTTAGCTGATCAGCTAATGAAAATTCACTTAGTCTTGTTATTAATTGGTTCATTTGAAAAGAAAACTTTGGGATAACTACAGATAATCCGAGATAAATTAATATTGCCAAAGCAGCAAATACAATAAGTGTTGATGATAGGCGGCTTAAACCTTTTTGTTCGAGCATAAATACAAAAGGTGCAAAAATAAAAGCCAGCAAGAAAGAAAGAGCAAGAATTATAATCAGGTCTGAGAGCAGGTAAAGCAAATAAATCAGCAGAATGAATCCTGAAATCCACAATAAAAGTCTAACAGTTTTCTTATAAGTTATATCAGGCATAATAATTCTTTACTAACTAATAATTATTTATTTTACAGCTTCAATTCTCCTCACACCCGGTACCTGATTCATCATCAAGCGTTCAATTCCCGCTCTCAATGTCATTGCTGAAAGAGGACAATCTTTACATTCCCCTAAAAGTTTTACTTTTACAATTCCCTCTTCTGTCACTTCAACAAGTTCTATGTCACCATTATCTGCCTGAAGGAATGGTCTTATTGATTCGAGTGCTTTGAGAATTTCTTCTTTCATAAACAAAAATATTTAAGAGCTTGCCTAAGATTGCAAGCTTTAACCATTAAATATTGGTTTAATAAATAATTAAATCAATCATTGTTGCCAAGTAATATTTCAACCTTACCGGTGGATTTAGAATTTCTGATATTAACCTGTTCTACAATATTATGTGTAATATCCATTATTGCGGCAGCATGTTTTGTATCCGGATCGTCATGAATAATAGGCACACCTTTATCTCCGCCTTCACGTATGCGGGCATCAATGGGGATACTACCGAGGAAGGTTGTTTGAAGTTCTTCGGATAGTTTCTCACCCCCGCCGGCACCAAAAATATCATAGCGGTTTCCTGTGTCCGGTGCAATAAAGTAACTCATGTTTTCAACTATACCGAGTACCGGCACATTAACCCTGTTAAACATTTTTAATGCTTTTCTTGCATCAATTAGCGCTACTTCCTGTGGAGTTGTAACAATAACTGCACCGGTAAGCGGGACTGTTTGCACAAGAGTAAGCTGAATATCTCCTGTACCGGGGGGCATATCGAAGACAAGATAATCGAGCTCGCCCCATACTACATCAGCCATAAATTGTTTTATTGCACCACTAGCCATTGGTCCTCGCCAGATAACAGGGGCTTTATCATCAACCAGAAAACCGATTGAGATCAGCTTAATACCATAACTCAAAACCGGTTCCATTTTCATCCCGCTTTCGGTTTTAAAAACTTTTGGTTTTTGCTGAACACCTAACATTAACGGGATGCTGGGTCCATAAATATCCGCATCAATCAAACCTACTTTTGCACCATCTTTAGCCAGAGCTACAGCCACGTTAACTGCAACAGTACTTTTACCCACACCACCTTTACCGCTTGCAACAGCAATTGTGTTTTTAACTTCGGGCAGCAACTTATCTTTTTTCGGATCTTGATGAGTAGAAACAATTGGTTTTATTGATTGCACATTCAGATGAATTTCTTTCAATGAAGAATGTTCCCTTTTGATAGCATCAACCATTTTTTCGTAAGATTTTTTTTCAATCCTGCCCTCGGCAGAGGGGATAGAAATTTCTATTTTCAAAGAATCTTTTTCTAATGAAAAATCCTTAATTGAATTCAGAGTAAGATGATCTGTTTTTAGATTAGGATCGTTTAGCTTTTTTAATGTATTCAAAATTTCGCTTTTCGTAATGTCTGCCATATTAGTTAATCTTTCCTTTCATTTCATATTTAAAATTAATCAAATTGTTAAATGTTAATCTATAAAATTAGTGTTTTATTATTTGTCCACCGGCTTTAATAGAGTGTTTTATAAGCCATTCCTGACTGTTTGTTTTCTTAACACCGTTTTGCGATTTAAGAAGTTCATAGCTCATATCAGGCAGGAGTAACCTGCTTTTAGTATTATCTTTTAAAGCAATTCTTATAAGCGTACGCATTAATTCATTTTTAAGTTTCTTATCTTCTATTGGGAAAGAGATTTCTACTCTTTTATCCAAATTTCTTGGCATCATATCGGCGCTGCTTAAATAGAATTTTTCCTTACCGTTATCATAAAAATAAAATAATCTGCTGTGTTCAAGAAATCGTCCGACAATACTTGTTACTTTAATATTTTCACTCAGCCCGGGAACATTTGGAACAAGACAGCAAATACCTCTTACAATTAAATCTATTTTTACACCGTTAATTGATGCTTCGTATAAAGCACTGATAATTGTGGAGTCTACCAAAGAATTCAATTTCCATATAATTTTGCCTTCACCGCCTGCCTTTACGTTTTCGATCTCTTTATTAATCATATCAATCATTTTATTACGCATATTAACGGGAGCCATAATAAGTTTTCTGTAATCTTTTTGTTTTGAATATCCAGTAAGGTAATTAAAAATATCGGATACATCGGCGCAGATATCTTTATCGCAAGTAAAGAGACCCAGATCAGTGTACAGTTTTGCAGTTCCGGCATTATAATTACCGGTAGCTAAATGTACATATCTTTTAACTCCCTCGAATTCTTTTCGTACTACCAAAGTAATTTTAGCATGGGTTTTCAAGCCAACCAGACCGTAAACAACATGCACACCAACCTTTTCAAGTTCACGTGCCCAAAATATATTATTTTCTTCATCAAACCTGGCTTTTAGTTCAACTAATACGGCAACTTGTTTACCCCTCTCCGCAGCCTCTATTAAACATTTTACAATCGGCGAATCACTGCCCACACGATAAAGTGTTTGTTTAATTGCAAGCACATCCGGATCTGATGCTGCCTGTTTAATAAAGTCAATTACAGGAGTAAAAGAATGATAAGGATGATGCAGGAGAATGTCTCTCTGTTTGATTGTTGTGAAGATATCCTCTTCTTCTTCAAAAATTTTCGGCATTTTAGGATAATGAGGTTTTTCCTTTAGCTGATGAAGCGGGAGATTATAAAGAGTCATCACATCGCTAAGCCCAATCTGTCCTTCAGCTACATGCACATCTTCACGTGAAATACGCAAATTTTCCATCAAAATTTCCAACATAAATTCGGGCATTCTGCTTGCAATTTCCATTCTTACAACTGAACCAAATCTCCTCTGGCGTATGTTTTCTTCAATAACATGTAATAGATCATCGGCTTCATCCTCTTGAAGTTCTATATCTGTATCGCGGGTTATTCTAAAGCGATGTGCCTCAATCACTTCCATACCGGGGAATAGCATATCAAGGTTTTCCTTTATTAAATCTTCCAGCCAGAGAAATTTTGCATGAAATTTACCGTTTAAACCGGTTTTCTTTTCCCGCTTTAATATATCATCAACCTGGAGAAGACGCGGAAGAATATTTGGTACCTTAACTCTTGCAAAATGATTTTCGCCATTTGGTTTTTTAACAAGTATTGCCAAATTAAGACTAAGATTTGAAATATAAGGAAATGGTCTGCCCGGATCGAAGGCGAGTGGAGTAAGAACGGGATAAATTTCATCTTTATAATACTCTTTTAGCAATGATTGTTCTTCGCTATTAAATTCTGCAAATCTTAGTAATTCAACACCGTGCTTTTTTAATTGAGGAACAATTTCTTTCATCCATAAATTATTCAACTTGATAATCAATGGTTTCAGTGCTTTTTCTATCTTTACTACCTGCTCCGTTGGAGTTAATCCATCAATTGTTGGTTCAAGAATATTTGCAGCCACTTGCTCCTTCAATCCTGATATTCTTATCATGTAAAATTCATCGAGGTTCGATGAAAAAATAGAAACAAATTTAACCTTTTCTAAAAGTGGGAGATTGGGATTTAATGCTTCATCAAGTACACGTATGTTGAATTCAACCCAGCTTAAATCCCTGTTAAAGAAGTTTTTTGGATCATTATATTTTTTTAATAATTCTTTTCCGGTCATGGTATTTTGTTAAAAATTGATTGCAAATATAACATATTTGACTGAGATTATCTGTGCTAAAAATGAGCAATGATAATTATACCTTTAAAGGGGACGTATTCCCCAATTCTAATTAGGTTAAAAAAAATTTTCAGGATTTCCAAAAAGCAGGTGTAAATATTAATAAAACTGTAAATAATTCTAATCTTCCCAAAAGCATAAAGAAAGTGAGAATCCATTTTGCTACCTCCGGCAAGTCAGCAAAATTGCTTACAGGTCCAACTGCGCCAATACCAGGGCCTACATTTCCGATGCATGCAGCAACCGCTCCGGCTGCAGTAATAAAATCCAATCCTAGAAAAGAAAGAAGAATAGATCCGAAAACTGTTATTCCAATGTAGAAGATAAAAAATGCCTGAACATTTAAAATAATATCATTTCCTACCACTTTTCCATTAAATCTCACAGGAATAATTGCACGCGGGTGGATAAGTCTTTTTAACTCGAGGAAACTGTTTTTAAATAGTATATAGTGCCTCGCAAATTTTATCCCACCACCCGTAGATCCTGCACATCCTCCAATGAACAACAAAGTAAAGAAAAACATTCTTGAGAAGGGTGCCCAATTTTCATAGTCGGAAGAAACATAACCTGTTGTTGTAACAAGTGATGTTACTTGAAATAGTGCCTGCCTGATTGATTCTTCCGGATGAAAGCTTACATTAGGCAAATGAATCACCGCCACTACAACAGCAACTATGATAATAAAAGAAATGTAATACCTGAATTCAGTATTGCTCCTTACAAAACCGAATTTACCGTGAAAACCCATGTAATGTAAAGTAAAGTTCATTCCGGCAAATATCATAAAAATGATAAACACATACTGAATAAAAGATGAAGTAAAGTAAGCTGTGTTTGCATTCTTTGTTGAAAATCCTCCGGTGGCCATTGTAGTGAATGAATGATTTATCGCATCGAAAAGATTCATGCCGCCTATCATTAACAGTATCATTTCGGTAAATGTGAGGATTACATAAATACCCCAAAGCCGTTTAGCCGTTTCCTTTACTCGCGGATGAAGTTTATCTTTTGTTATCCCGGGTACTTCGGCTGTAAATAATTGCATTCCCCCTATACCGAGTATGGGAAGAATGGCAAGTGAGAGCACTATAATTCCCATTCCACCAAGCCACTGTGTGAGGCTTCTCCAAAAAAGGAGTCCTGCAGGAATTGCCTCAATATCGGTAAGGATTGTAGCACCGGTTGTAGTAAACCCTGACATAGTTTCAAAAAAGGCATCACTAAAGTTTGGAATAGCGCCGTAAATAATAAATGGTATTGCACCGAATAGTGACATAAACACCCAGCCGAGAGTAACTATTAGATAACCTTCTCTTTTTCCGAGTTCATTATTTTCGGGATTGCGTGTGAATAACCAGATAATTAATCCTGTTGCAGAAGTGATAGTACCGGATAACACTAATGCAAAAATATCATCAGTTTGATAATAAATTGAGAAAGGAATACCAAACATCATAAAGACGCCGGTAAGCATTAAAAGAAAGCCGATAATTTTAAAAATTATTTTAAAATTCATTTAATCCCTAAAATAATTCTTAGTGAATTAACCCAATAAAGTTAGTTAAAAAAAACTTATCCGTTACTTTTTCTAAAATGAGGGAAAGAAAGCCAAAAAGTGAAGCAAATATCCAACCTGCTGATACAATAAGATACACGTTTCTTTTAGTTATTTCTTCTCCCCTATCATTTTTATTTGTAACCCATAAAAACAACCCAACCAAAAATGTATCCAATCCTGATTTCAGAAGTGCGGGGATGTCATCACCACCATAATACAGTGAGAAAGGAGTACCGGTTAACATAAATAAACCTATAAGCAGCAGTAAGAAACCTATTATCTTGAGAATCGCTCTTAGGTTCATTATTACTTAAAAAATTTTTCAATCTTCTTAACACCGCCGGGTAAAGAGAAAATCACTACTTTATCGTTGGGCTTAATTTGTGAATTACCCACTGCAATAAAACTCTCCTTACCCCGGATTACACCACCGATTATTGCCTCTTTTGGGAAACCAATATCTTTTACAGCTTTTTTTGTTATTGGAGAATTAGACTGTGCAATATATTCAAATAGTTGTGCATCTATTCCCTCTAAGGTGGTTTGAGCAATAACTTCTCCTCTACGGATAAACTGTAATATATTAGTTGCAGCGATTAGTTTTTTATTAATTAACGAGTCTAAACCGATTGTTTGTGTAAGAGGAACGTAATCTGCTTTATCAACAAGAGCAATTGCTTTTTTAACTCCTAAATGTTTTGCCATCAGGCAAGAGATGATGTTGGTTTCTGCATCGTCGGTGACTGCAATAAATGCATCGACATCTATTATTCCTTCCTGTGCAAGAAGATCAATATCGCGTCCATCGCCGTGAATAATTAATGTGTCTGAAAGATCCTCTGCCAACGATAGTGTTTTATCTTCATTAGATTCAATTAATTTTATTGTCATTTCCTTTTGTAATAGCTCCGCAGCTCTTCTGCCTATCTTACTTCCGCCAAGTATCATTATATTATCAAACTTCAAATTTTCTTTTCCGGCAAGCTTCAGTATCATGTCAATACCTTCCGGCTTTGTAATTACAAACACCTGGTCATTTGCCAGGAACCTATCCTTGCCTGATGGTATAATCGTTTTGAAATTTCTGTATATGGCAACAATGCGGAAATCAATGTTAGGGTACTCATGAACGATTTCTGTTAACGTTTTACCAATAACCGGGGAGTTTTTATCCAATTTTAATCCCATGACTGATAGCATCCCACCCTCAAACTCAAGTATATCTGTTGCAGCGGTTCTTTTAATTAGATTTACTGTTTCCTGTGCAGCAAGTTCTTCCGGGTATATCATAAAATCAATACCAAGTTCTTTGAAATTAACATCAGAATCATTTGAGAGATACTCAGCATTTGCGATGCGTGCTATTGTTTTATTTGCACCTATTTTTTTTGCAAGTATAGCGGCAGTAATATTCACTTCTTCAGATGATGTAACTGCAACAAATAAATCAGCTTCATTTGTCTTAGCCTCTTTTAAGATTCCCAAAGAAGTTGCTGAACCGGTAATAGTTAATATATCTACCATCGAATCAATACGGGAGAGTCGCTGTTGATTTTTATCAATTGCAATAATATCGTGCGATTCGCTGGAAAGTTCCTTGGCAAGATGATAACCGACATCACCAATTCCCGCAATTACAATCCTCATTTTATTTTCGTTTCAATAATTTTGAATAATATGATAGTTAATTTCATCTATTAGATAATAAAATACAAAATTTAGAGTTCAGACGTAGTAATTTTGCCCTGCCTGCTGAATGATAATATTTAAAATTTTTACATATAATGTACAATATCTTTTTATTTTACCTTTCATATATCCTGAATATTATTATTTTATACTGTTAATTCATAAACCCACTTATATACTAATAAATAAATTCTTAGAACAATGAGATTATAATTATGCGCCATTTTGGTACTTTCTTAATTTTTATATCTTTAATTATTCTGTGGTTTAGTACACCTTTAATAAATGCACAGGATAGGTATGTATGTTATGTACACGGAATAGAGGATAGCAGTGGACTCGATTCAAATTATCCTACAACTATTATTGGATTATGGAATTCATTCAATATTTATATACCGGATAATGGAGATGTTATTCATATTCAAAACGGATATACTTACTATGTGAAGGAAGGGTCTACCAGTAAAAAAAGCAGACTGGTAATTATCAGGGGTACTACAAACGGATTTGTAACATGGATAGGTGATGATAAATGTACGGCGGGAAGCCACGGTGGTGTAGATGGGAGTGCACACCCAATTATTATGGGAACACAAGACTATAGTGACTATGCAGATTGGACACAATATAATGACGGCAGCACTAATATTGATATTTGGTATACCGATGTTGAATCAGAAGATTTTAATGTGACCACTAATTATCCAGCGAAAAACTGGGAACCGAATACTGTATTTTTTAAATCTACTTTTAATCAAACCCAACCAGTAACTACCTGGGGGCGCAGACAAGCCTCTATTACTGATGCTGATACAATAGGTGAATTCCGTATGGAACAAAATGTTGGATCACCAAACAGTTACAGGTTATATGTCTATGCAGTATCTAATCCGGCAGCGTATTATAATGGGGTTTATATTCCTCAGATTGCAGCTGGTGCTTGGTTAGTAGGAAATGATGATCAGGTTAAAATAAAGCATATTGAATTTCAATTTTTCCCTACCGGAATAAGAATATCTAATACTGCCTTCGATTCATTTATTGATGATTGCAGATTTCAGTGGATGGGAATTGGTCCGAATGAAGGTGCTTTACAAGGTTGGCCTGCCAATGGAGACGCCATTAATATGCAGGGACAAGGAACAGAAGGAAGCGGTGCAGACAGTGTTAGAATAATTAATAATTTTATAAGAGAATGTGGTGTTCATGGTATTTATATTAATTCTCAAACCATTACTTCTGTAGTTCAAAATGTTCTTGTTGAGAACAATGAAATTTGGAATTGTTACCATACCGGTATCGATCTTCAGAATTTTGGATCGGCTGAAGATATGAACGATATTGTTATTAGAAATAATATGGTTAACACTGCAGTTGATACAATACTCAATTGGAACATTGAAGCCCCAATTTGTGTTGGGATACAATTGGATGGCAGTGAAGATATGAACGGTGTAGAGTTTAACATAGATAGAATTGAGATCTATAATAATGTAGTTGTTTCAAACAGTCACGGTATAAACATATTAGATAATGTAAATGGTCCTTGTTATATTTATGAAAATACAGTTGATAAAAAAGATGCTAACACAGGCACTACTTATTATGCTGCATTTTATTTACAAGATATAACTCAGGATATACCGGGGACAGTTGAAGTTAGAAACAACATCTTCCAAACTTCTAATGCTGAGAATTGGCAGATCAAAATTTTCAACAATACAAGGATGGAATCGAAGAGTATCGATAATAATTTATACTGGAATAACTTGCCGAGCGCTAACAATGAATTCAGGGGCAGATATTTAGGAACAACATTTACAACTATAACCGATTGGCATGATACCACCGGCGTAGATTCCTTAAGTAAAAACGGCAACACTCGTTTTACAAATGATGGAGTCTACACTCTTCTTCCATCATCATCAGCCATAGATATCGGTGCTAACCTGCCTGATCGTTATAATTTTGATATCATCGGTACTTCCCGTCCGCAAGACAGCACGGGTAACGGTGGCAGCTGGGATGCAGGAGCGTATGAATATAAATATTTAGTAACCGGTCTGTCTTCGGATATCAGTTTTCTACCGAAAGAATTTGCTTTAGATGTGTATCCAAATCCGTTTAATCCAGCCACAAAAATTAAGGTATCTTTAGAAAAAAAATCAGATTTCAAAATTATTGTTTACGATATGCTCGGAAGCGTTGTAACAACTCTTGCAGATGATACATTTGATGCTGGTTATTATATATTTAATTTCAATGGCAGCAATTTGGCTTCGGGTATATATATTGTAACCGTGGAGAGAAGCACTAATTTTATCACTAAAAAAATAGTATTGCTTAAGTAAATCCTTTTTAAACAGAACCAAAATAATAAACTTCAATTACCCGGGATAGTTCATTCCTGCAATTTAATAATTTGGGTGGATTCCAAATGTTTTATAAACAATATTAATTACTTCTATCATCAAAATTAATTTATTAGATTCGTTTATTATAAAACGAATATTTTAATTATGTCTGTAAATATCAGTTGTGTTATTATTACTCTAAACGAAGAAGAGAATATCCGCAAAACTTTAGAAGCTGTTAGCTGGTGTGATGAAATTATTGTTGTTGATTCCGGCAGTGAAGATAAAACCATTGATATTTGTAAAGAATTCGATTGTAAAATTTTTAATAGGGAATTTAAGGGCTACGGCGGGCAAAAAAGTTATGCTGTATCATTAGCAAAAAATAATTGGATATTGAATATTGATGCCGACGAGGTGGTTTCGGTTAATCTTAAAAATGAGATAGAATCTATTTTTAGTAAAGATGAAATTAATTATAATGGATTCTGTTTACCACGTTCACTTGTCTTTTTGGGCAAGAGATTTAAATATGGAAGGGAGAGCAAAGAATATCATTTACGTTTGTTTAATAGAAAATTTGGAAACTTTAACAGCAATAAAATTCACGAAAAAGTCGAACTGAATGGTTCCACTGTTAAATTAAAAGGAATACTTTATCATTACAGTTATTCAAGTATTGATCAATATTTTGAAAAGTTTAATTCATATACAACAAAGTCTGCTCAAATTCTTTTTGATGATGGTAAAAATGGGAGAAGTGCAGCAGTAATAATATTTGGATTCCCTATCTATTTTTTCAAAAATTATTTTGTGTACAGAAATTTTCTAAACGGGACACAAGGGTTTTTGTGGGCGTTTTTTTCTTCTTTATATCCTGTTATAAAGTACTTTAAGCTAAGGGCAATGTGGAATTTGAAGAGTGATAATTCGTGAAAATTGGTGTAATTAGTGGCTAATAGTTTCTGCCACTAATTTCACGAATTAACACTAATTAAACCAATTCACTTACACTTTTAAATAACTTCTGAAATTCTTTCGATTTTCTTTCCATCCAGCTTCCTTTGTGATAAGCATATCCCACTACCAAAGGCAGAGCAATTGTTGCTTCGGAGTATACCATTTGCTCATACGTCGTTTCTACTTTTCCCCAACTGCTTGCTTCTTTTAACGTTGAACTTGAAAGTGCGCCGTCTCTTTCATCAGCAACTGTAATTTGAACTGCATACTTATGCATCGGGGTATCTTTTTTTAAGATGTCTGCAGCAACAACAATATCCTGTGTAAAGTTCTTCGGCACACCGCCGCCAACCATGAATATTCCCGTTTCTTTGGATGCGAGTTTTATCTTTGTTAATTCTAAAAAGTCTTTTGCCGAATCAACCGAAACATGTGAAACCGGATTTTCCGTTTGATGAACTATAAAACCGAATCCTGCCGAGCAATCTGAAAAAGCAGGAACGAAAACGGGTACATTCTTTTTGTACACTGCCCATATTACTGAATCATTTACTTTCGGGCCGCCGTTTTCTTCCAGATACTTGCCAAACTCAATAATATACTCGCGTGATGAATATGGTTTTGGTTTCATACTGTTGAATATCTTTGCACAAGTATCATCGCAAATTCTCAGTTCATCCTCATCAATAAACGTATCGTATATTCTGTCAATGTGTAGATCACGCAATTCATTATCATCAACGGAAGGAGTTCCCTTGTAATGTCTAAATCCTAATGCCTCAAAAAAATCCTGGTCTATCATTAACGCCCCTGTAGATACGATTACATCAACCATGTTATTCATTATCATATCGTAAACAATTTTCTTTAATCCTGCAGAGAACAAACTACCGGCAAGGGTTAAAATAATTGTACAATTTTTATCGCTTATCATTCTATCGTAAATTCTTGCTGCATTGTTGAGATCACGTGCTGAGAATGCCATGTTTTTCATGGCATCAACTAACGGCACTACATTGTGCTCTTTAATATCTATATGTTCGATTTTATCTTTTAAGAAATCTTTTTTCTCAGCCATTTTAAACCTCTTAAATAGTAACTTAGATTTCAAAAAAATATAATAACTATTTAAATATAATTTTTATTCTCAATTAAAAGTATATGTGAATTTCTTGATGCAGAAATTTAGTTTAAGAAATAGCATAACTTAATATAACAACATTTACTTCTCATTGGTCGCTAGAATGTCAGTTAATTTATATCTTTCATAGGTAATTATGTGCGAATAATAAAAACCCCAATTAATAGATGAGTGCTTAGTAAAAAAATGGATTACAATTGGAAATACTTAAGGTCATTTCATAATTCTCGAAATAATGCTTTTGAAGAATTATGTTGTCAGTTAGCTGATTATGAAGAGAATATACCTGAGGGATCAGTCTTTGAAAGAAAAGGAACTCCTGACGCAGGAATAGAATGTTATTGGACTTTGCCTAATAAAAGTGAATGGGGATGGCAAGCAAAATTTTTTGAAAATATACCTAATCCAAATCAATGGGCAGAAATTGATTTAAGTGTAAAAACAGCGTTAACCAAACATCCCAAATTAAAAAAATATTATATATGCCTTCCGCTAGATAAACCTGATGGTCGAATTCCTGACCAGAAATCATTTGCGAAGAAATGGAAAGACCGTGTTAAAAAATGGGAAGGATGGGCAGCACGAAAAAGAAGGAAGGTTGTTTTTATATTTTGGGGAAATCATCAAATTTTTGAGAGATTGAGTAAAGAGGAACATAGAGGTAGAAGGTTTTTCTGGTTTAATGAAGAATATTTTTCAAATGATTGGTACAAGGAGAAATTGGCTGATGCAATAGTTTATGCAGAGCCACGATATACTTCTGAATTAAATGTTGAATTAGATATTAGTAAAGTTTTTGAGGGTCTTGGTCGAACAGAATATTTATATACAGAGTATGAAAGATTCTTTGGTGAGATTAAAATAAAATACGAAGATATTCATGGTAAGAATTTGAAAATAAAATTTTTAGAAAAATATGATCAGTTAAAAACATACATTGATCAAGTTTTATTATTCAAAGAAGAATTTTTAAATCCACAACATAATTGCTATAATTTCCAATCATTAAGTCAAAAAATTCTTACTTGTAATGAGTTTATTTGGAATTTAGAATCTTTACTTGAAGAATACGATCGTAATAATCCATCAACTGATCCAAGCAGAGGGGAAGGAATATTTAGTTATACTACACATAAGTTAAGAAAATTAATTTCTGCATTAGTAGAGCTAAAAGATTTTATTGAGTCTGATTGCTCAACAGCATCTAATCATAACAGCTTGTTAATTATTGGCAAAGCAGGTATAGGTAAAACACATCTGTTGTGTGATGTTGCTAAAATAAGAACAGAAAAAAATAGACCAAGTATTGTTTTATTAGGGGAACATTTTAATAACTCTGATCCTTTCAAACAAATTATTTCATTTTTAGATATCAAATGCGATACATTTAATGAATTTCTCGGTTCGTTGAATTCTAGTGCCGAAGCAAATAATTCTTTAGGTTTTATTATAATAGATGCCTTGAATGAAGGAGAAGGTAAACAGATTTGGAAAAAATATCTATCAGGGTTATTAAGAAAAATAGAACGATATAAGCACCTAAGACTAATAATCAGCGTAAGATCTTCTTATGAAGAAGTCGTAATTCCTGATAGTATTGATAATAATGTTTTGTTTAGAATTAATCATTATGGTTTTGCAGATAACACATATAATGCAACAAAAAGTTTTTTTGACTACTATAAAATTGAAACTCCAAGTATACCTTTATTAGTCCCGGAGTTTAATAATCCTCTGTTCCTAAAAAAATTCTGTGAAGCTTTAGTGAATAATAATTTAACCCAAATGCCCAAAGGATTAAATGGGATTTCACAAATTTTTGATTTTTATATGTCCTCTGTTAATAAAAAATTATCGGACTCACTTAGTTTTGATGAAAAAGATCTTTTAGTAAATAAAGCTATTGAAAGATTTGTAGAAGAATTAGTTTCAAGTCAAGGTTTTTATTTACCAAGAGATACTGCCAAAAAAGTAATTGATAAATTTCTAAACTTCAATAAATATGAAGATTCCTTATTTAGAAACTTATTGCACGAAAATGTAATACACGAAAGTAGATTTTACATTGGGGATGGTGAATATGAGGATGGGATTAGTTTATCATATGAAAAATTTACAGATCATTATAAAGCTAAACTCTATCTTAAAAAGTATTTAGATGTTCAGAAATTTAAGAACAGTTTTATAAAAGATAGTGTTTTAGGCGAATTACTTAAAGATGAAAATGCATGTTGGTTTAATAAAGGACTCATTGAATCATTTTCTGTACAAATTCCTGAAATTTTAAATACGGAATTAGTTGAACTTATACCAGAATTAAAAATATTTCGACCGGTTAAAGAGGCATTTATAGATAGTCTAGTATGGAGAGAACATAAATGTTTTACAAAAATTACGGATAAATATATTAATGATTATATCATTGGGGATAATGAATATTTTAATGAGTTTTTAAATACATTACTTCTGATTTCTTCTTACCCAGATCATCCTTTTAATGGCAATAGATTACACGATTACCTAATGAATCACAAAATGCCACAGAGAGATGCTTTCTGGTCAACCTTCCTATTTAATGAATATGAAAATCAAAGTTCTGTTGATAGAATAATAGATTGGGCTTGGAATAATGAAGATCTGCATCCTTATGATGATGAATCATTGTTTTTAATATGTAAAACATTGTGTTGGTTTTTTACTACTTCACATCGGTTTGTTAGGGACAGAGCGACAAAGGCATTGGTAAATGTTCTAACATATAAAACACATTTTTACATTAGATTACTTGAAGATTTTAAAGCTATTGATGACATGTATGTATTAGAGAGAATATTTGCAAGTATTTATGGTGCCGTTTTAAGGAACCCAGAAAAAAGTAATCTTAAAAAGATTTCTGAATTTATATATGATTGGCAATTTAAGGAAGGTAATCCAATTCCTAATATTTTATTGCAGGATTATGCAAGAGGAATAATTGACTGTGCAATAAGAAACAATATCAGTTTAAATATCGATAGTAAGAAAATTGAACCACCTTATAATAGTAAATGGCCTGAAAGAATCCCTTCAGAGA
Organism: Bacteroidota bacterium; assembly: GCA_022562275.1. Taxonomy (GTDB): domain Bacteria; phylum Bacteroidota; class Ignavibacteria; order Ignavibacteriales; family Ignavibacteriaceae; genus BMS3ABIN03. The sequence goes on along the minus strand of JADFPP010000005.1, from coordinate 25,529 downwards.
AATTGTTACAAAGCAAATATTATGTCGAGAATCCTAAATCTGATGAAGATTTTTCTCAAAATTTTTTATACAGTTCGGTGATGGATTCAAGTGATTTTGCTAGGTATATAATTGGAACAAATTGGCATACTTTTAAATGGAGCAATAAAAGACTGAACAAAAAGAATAAACTAACAAAGAAAGAACGCTATAATAATTTTCTAAATTCGTTAACAACAAGAGAAAAAGAAAAATGGGATGACTTTGAGAAATCATATCATATTATTAAGGCTGCTCAAGACTTGGATTTTGAAAAAAGAAAGAAACATTATAAACAAGTATTATCAGATAAAAAATTGAAAGCGTTTCAACAATTAATTGAAAAAGAAATCATTAAAACGTTTCGAGGAGTAAAAAGGAAAGAAATTATTGAATTTATATTGCCATATATAAGGAGTTCTAATTTTTATGATGATGAATCATCATTCGATTTAAAAATAGCGCAAAGATTTATTTTAAATCGAGTTTTTCAATTAGGCTGGGAAAAAGAAAGTTTTGGAACTTTTGATCGCTATTCAAGTAGAGGAGCTTATGGAAGAGGAACTAGTAAACCTGAAAGAATTGGGAAAAAATATCAATGGTTAGCGTACTATGAATTTCTGGCCAGGGTTGCAGATAATTTTGAATATCGTAAAGATAGTTGGTCACACGAGGATAAGTATGAAGGAACGTGGCAAGGGTTTCTTAGAAATATTGACCCCTCAAACTTATTAAAACAATCATTTGCAGAAGATTGGAGAATAAAGTCAAATCCTTGGTGGGTTTCTGAAAATTATAAAGACTGGAACATTGGAAACAACTTAACTTGGATTAAATCAAGTAATGACATACCAAATGGTAAAAATTTAATTGGAGTAGAAAAGCCAGACGATTCTGAATGGTTGGTGCTTGAAGGCTTTTATAGATGGGAAGAGCCAACACCTCCTGATAAAGATCATTCAAAAATTCCCAAAAAAGAGTTAAATCTTTTTGTTAACAGTTATTTTATTCACAAATTAGAAAAAGATAAAATTATTAAATGGGCTAAAAAACAAAACTGGTACGGCCGTTGGATGCCCGAATCTCACGACCAGACAAGAATTTTTCTTGGAGAATTTTTTAATTCAAAAGCTTTTGACTTTCACAATATTCCTTATTATAACCATGACGGCTGGACAAAACCTCGAAATAATGGGGAATACAATTTTTATGTTAGTTCAGATCAATACTTGCAAGAAACTGGGTATGATTGTTCCATTGATGATTCAATAAGATTATATTTACCAAGTGAGCTTATTGTGAAGGAAATGAAACTTCATTGGAAGGGTGATGAAGGTCATTATTATAATTCTGCAGGGGATTTGGTAGCATTTGATCCTTCAACAAAAGAAAAGGGACCTTCGTGCTTGTTAATAAATAAAAAATTATTTACTGAATTTTTAAGTAAATCTAATTATGAAATTTTATGGACAGTAGCTGGGGAGAAATATATTTTGGGTCCAACTTACGGTCCTAATCTTAGATATGAGGGACGTCTTCAGATTAACGGTGCGTACTGTCTTTTTGATGATAAATTAACCGGAAAATTATATACTCATTTTGAACCACCACAACACAACCGTGGAAGTAAATCAAAATAAATTAAAAAAACATTTTTGCAAATCTCAATATTCCCTGCTTCCAGGGAACTCGGTGCGATATACCGGATTTATCTTTAAACTCATCAATGTGTTCAACATACCATTTGTAGTTTCTTATCAATGCATCTTTGTTTGAGAATTTGGGTTTGTAGCCGAGCACTTTTCCCGCCTTTTCAATTGAAACAAAAGAATCTTTTGAAGCGGTTTCGTAAACCCATTTATAGAGTGGTGATAATTTCAACATTTCCAAAAATCTTAATGTCCAGATAATCGGTTTCTCCGGCAGACCCTTTATTTTTTTATTGTAACCTGCGTAATCAAGAACTGCCTGGTAATCTTCTCCCATAGTTGTGAATTCTTTAGCACCAATATTGAAAGTATCATTTACTTTTTCTTTATCTAAAGTACAACAAAGATATACTGCTTCACAAAGGTCTTCTACATCGAGCAGCTGATAACGGTTTTTTCCATTACCAATCATCGGGAAACCATGCCCGTCTTTTGCCCAATCGAATAAAAGATCAAATACTCCTAACCGCTCCGGACCTATGAACGATTTCGGACGAATTATAGGTACGCACATACCTCTTTTTCTCGCATGTAAACATTCCTCTTCCGCTTGTATCTTTGCTTTACCGTATGGTCCAACACCATCTAATTTATCATCCTCATACAGGGGATGATGATTGGGAATGCCGTAAACAGCAGTTGAAGAAATATGAATGAATCTTTTCACTTTATGTTCTTCACCGGCTTTAATTAAAATACGGGTTCCTTCAACGTCAGTTGAAAAAATATCTTCCGGCTTGTATAAAGGAAGCGCTGCGGCAGTGTGAATAACAATATCAATTCCTTCCATTGCTTTATTTACAATCTTCTTATCCCGTACATCACCGTTTATAATTGTTATTTTATCCTTGATATCCGGATAATTAAAATCTGCGATATCCAAAGAAACTATTTCGTGCTCACGGTAATGGAAATACCGAACTAAGTTAATTCCTAAAAATCCCGCACCGCCGGTAATTAGTATTTTCATTATAAACTATTAATGAATACTTATTTGAAAAAAATGAAGATTCAAATTTAACGATTTTAACAAATGCTTCAAAAATTAACTGATATAGAAAGTAAAACTGGTTTGTTCCTTCTGAAAATTTGTAAATCACCCCGGCTTTGGTTATGAAGAATTAATTACTGTACACTAATTGCGTAAATTCTTGACTTTTGTGATGTTATAAAGTAATTTTGAAAGCTTTTTTAAAAATGATTTTGCGTATTGGAGGAAAATTAGTTGAAGCAGGAAAAAATCACCAGATTTATACATACAGAAGATGTCGATCGAAAGTGGTATATAGTTGATGCCAAGGACCAGGTACTTGGTCGTATGGCTACTGAAATTGCAAAGGTTATCAGGGGGAAAAACAAAGCTATATTTACACCAAACATGGATACGGGTGATTTTGTTGTTGTTGTTAATGCAGATAAAGTTAGGGTTACAGGTAAAAGGGAAAAACTCAAACAATATATTAGCCACAGCGGTTATCCGGGTGGGCAAAAAATAACTTCCTTTAAGGAAATGATGAAGAAGAAACCTGAGTTTGTTGTTGAAAGTGCTGTGAAAGGAATGCTGCCCAAAAACAGGCTCGGTAGAAAATTAATCAAGAAATTGAAAGTTTATTCTGGCGAAGATCATCCTCATAAAGCACAGAAACCAGAAGTATTAAGTTTAACGGAGAAATAATGGTAGATAAAATTTACGTGGGAAGAAGAAAAACATCGGTTGCAAGAGTTATATTAAGGAACGGCAGCGGTAACGTTAAAGTTAATGGAAATGAATTTGAAAAGGCTTTTCCTCAATCAATAAGCAGAGACGATATATTAGCACCATTTAGAGTGACTGAAACTGAAGGAGAGTATGATGTGCTTGTTAACGTGAGAGGAGGTGGAACTACAGGGCAAGCCCAGGCAATACGATTAGGTATTGCTCGCGCATTAGTCGATTTAAACCCTGATTTTAGAGCTAAACTTAAAGTGGATCGATATTTAACCAGGGATCCCAGAATGGTTGAACGTAAAAAATACGGGCAGCCGAAAGCAAGAAAAAGATTTCAATTCTCTAAAAGATAATATTAATCATCATTCATACTTTCTGATTTACCACCTGTGTCCCGATGAATCGGGATGAATGGTAAAGATGATGAGAGTAGAAGTAAACAACAGGAGTAACATAATGAGTACAGTTGATTTAACTCAGCTAATCCAGTCCGGAGCTCATTTCGGACATTTAACCCGCCGTTGGAACCCCAAGATGAAGCCATATATTTTTATGGAAAAAAATGGGATCCATATAATTGATCTTAAAAAAACCCAGAAGCTTCTCGCTACTGCAGCAGACGAATTGCGGAATCTTGCAAGTGCAGGTAAATCGGTTCTGTTTGTTGGTACTAAAAATCAGGCAAAGGGAGTGATAGAATCTGAAGCAAAAAGATGTGATTGTAATTGGGTAAGTGAGCGTTGGCTTGGAGGAATGCTTACGAACTTTGCAACTATTAGGAAAAGTGTAAAAAGACTGAAAAATATTGAAAAACAAGAAACCGACGGAACGTTTGACATCATTACAAAAAAGGAAAGATTATTCTTAACCAGAGAACTGGTAAAGTTAAAAAAAGTTCTTGAAGGAGTTGAATCAATGAACAAGCTCCCTGGAGCACTTTTTATTGTTGATATAAAAAAAGAATCAATCGCTGTTAATGAGGCAAGAAGATTGAATATTCCCCTGTTTGCAATTGTTGATACGAATTGTAACCCGGATCTTATCGATTACCTTATCCCCGGTAATGATGATGCTGTGAAAACTATTGAAGTAATAACCGGAATTATGGCTGAGGCTGTTATTGAGGGACATACCAAGCTTGGTGAAGTGAAAGCCGAAGAAGCTGCAGAAAGAGAAAGATTAAATAATGAAAGGAAAATGTTAAAGGAAAAGAAAAAAGAAGAACTAAAGAAGATTAAGAAACAAAAAGAAACAGCGGAAAAATCTGAAGATAAAGTTAGTGAAGATTCTGAAAAACCTGCGAAAGAGGATAAAGAAGAAAAAGAAACTATTAAGGCTAAAGAGTCCCCGAAAGAAAATAATGGTGAGTCTGAAGAAATAAGTATCAATGATCAAAAACAAAATGATGAGACGAAAAAAGAAAAACTATCCCCCGACACAGATAAAGTTATAAATTGAAAATGGAGCTAAAAGAAATGACAATAACTGCTAAACAAGTAAATGAATTAAGAAAAAAAACCGGCGCCGGCATGATGGATTGTAAAAAAGCCCTTACAGAAGCTGACGGTGATATGGAAAAAGCTATAGAGATCCTTCGAAAGAAAGGTACGTCGGTAGCAGCAAAACGAGCGGATAAGTTAGCCAATGAAGGTTTAGTTGTAACTAAAATATCGGATGATAAAAAACGAGGATCTATTATAGAAGTTAATTGTGAAACGGATTTTGTAGCCAGGAGTAAAGAGTTTGTAAAATTAGCTGATGATATTATGGATGTTGTATTTAGAACACAACCATCTTCGGTTGATGAACTATTGAAAAAAAATTCGTCGCTTCAGGAAAAAATTTTGGAAGCACTTAGTAAAATTGGTGAAAAAATTGAAATATCAAGACTGGTAAATGAACAAACACCAAAGGGAGTTATTATTGACTATATTCATTTGGGATCCAAGCTTGGTGTATTAATAAAATTTGATAATGTGGCAAATGCTTCTGAAGAACTATATACTTTAGGCAAAGATATTGCAATGCAGGTAGCAGCAATGAACCCAATTGCTGTTTACAGGGAAGAAATTCCCAAAGAAATTATTGAAAAAGAAATAGAGATTTATAAGGAAATAGCACTTAAGGAAGGCAAACCTGAACAAATTGTAGAAAAAATTGCAACGGGAAAATTAAATAAATTTTATCAGGAAAATTGTCTTTCGGAACAATCATTTATAAAAGACAATTCTAAATCTGTAAATGATCTCATCACAGAATTTAACACTAACCACCATACCGAAGCGAAGATATCTCGTTTTCATCGATTTCATCTTGGTGACGAAAAAAAATAAAAATTCATCTCAGGTCTTAACATTGTTAAGACCTTTTTTTATATTTCCTCATAATAATTAAATAAGAAATTGTACTAAATTACATTATTGATTAAATGTGATTATTACTAATTAACTTTTTAAACAAGTAAACTAATACAATATGAGTCAGCTTAAATATAAAAGAGTGGTACTAAAACTCAGCGGTGAATCATTGATGGGTTCTAAGGGATTTGGCATAGATAAAAAAGTTACAGATTTCTTTGCCGGGGAAGTAAAAAAAATTCACGATGTTGGTGTGGAAGTTGGATTGGTTATTGGCGGCGGAAATATTTACAGAGGTTTAAGTGCCGCTTCGCAAGGAATTGACAGGGCTACAGGAGATTATATGGGAATGCTTGCAACTATGATAAATTCCCTCGCTCTTCAAAATGCAATAGAGAAAATTAATATTCCCACACGATTGATGAGTGCTATTAAAATGGAAGCGATTGCTGAATCGTATATACGCAGAAGAGCTATAAGGCATTTAGAAAAAGGAAGAATTGTAATTTTAGGATCCGGTACAGGTCATCCATATTTCAGTACCGATACTGCAGCTTCGTTAAGGGCGGTGGAAATTGGCGCTGATGTTATAATTAAAGGAACGAGGGTTGATGGAGTATTTGACAGCGATCCGGAAAAAAATCCGAATGCGAATAAATATGATACAATTACGTACCTGGATATATTAAAGAAAAATTTGAAAATTATGGATCTAACTGCTGTTAGTCTTTGTCAGGAAAATAATCTGCCCATGATAGTATTCAACATGGACTTGGAGGATAATTTACTTAAGCTGGTAACAGGGGAACAAGTTGGTACAGTAGTCAATAATGAAGCTAAAGTTACCGAAAATATTTAATTAACTGGAGAATAATATGCACACGGTAATTAAAGATGCAAAAACGAGAATGGATAAATCCTTAGAAGCATTGAGAAATGATCTTGCTAAAATCCGTAGTGGAAAAGCAACTACAGCATTATTGGATGGTATTAAAGTTGAAAGTTACGGAAGCTTAGTACCGCTTAAACAGGTAGGAAATGTTTCAGTGCTGGATTCACACACTCTTTCGATTACTCCCTGGGAAAAGCCAATGACGGCAGTTATTGAGAAAGCAATAATGGAAGCAAATCTTGGGCTTAATCCTGTTAATGATGGCACTAATTTAAAAATCCCGGTTCCGGCTCCAACCGAAGAAAGAAGACGCGAACTTGTTAAACTAATTAAAAAATATGGGGAAGAAATTAAGATAGCTGTGAGAAATATAAGAAGAGATGCAAATGATCAATTGAAAAAAGAGGAGAAGGAAAAAAAGATGTCCGAGGATCAATTAGCGGATGCAGAAGATGAAGTGCAAAAGATAACAAATGAACATACTAAACTGATAGATGAGATTTTAAAACACAAAGAAGAAGAAATAATGAGAGTTTAACAAATTCTTGTTTAGAATTATTATCAACCCAGCTTAATTTTAGGTTGGGTTTTTTGTTATTACCCAACAAAGCTGAGTTCAATCTATTGCTCTAATGCCAGTAATATTTTTTGTATCCTCCATAGGTCTGATCGGTGGCGGAGCAATCATCGAGTTAAAAATGGCACCCGAATTAATAAAAAGTAAATGCGAATTTGAAATATCTTTCAATGTTAAAGTTTTCACTAATTGAAATCCTTCATTGGTTTTATCCGGAACCGGAATTCCGTACCCAATTTGTTTAACAGAAATTAGTTTACCTCGTAAAAAATCACCAGTATTTTCATCAATCTCAGCTTCAAGAATTATATTTATACCACTTACTCCGCCAATGTTAATATTACCATATGTTAAAAAATTACCAAGTGAGTACGCGATCAGTTTGTTTTTATATACTTCCATAGCCCGCAAAACGTGAGGTCCGTGACCTAATACCATATCCGCTCCTGCATCAATTACAGTGTGGGCAAATGCATAAACATTTCCGCGGTTTTCGCCAAGGTATATTTCTGTGGAGTCGGGAACGTGAATTGCATCTTTACCTTCTGCACCTCCGTGGAATGAAACAATAATAATATCAAACCTATCATTTAATTTTGAAATAACATTTTTGGCATTTTCAAGATCTGAAATATGATATGAATTTTCTGAATAACCGAATGCAATGAACGCAACCCGGGAATTTTTAATTGTGAATTCTGCTACTCCTTTCTTTGGTATAAATTTAATTCCTAATTCGCTCAGTTTTTCTTGTGTTAAGATGTAACCCTCTTCGCCGTAGTCTACAGAGTGATTGTTATCCTGGTTAACAACATTAAAGCCAATTTCTTTTAAAGATTCAGCAAGATATTCAGGCATTCCAAACTCATAACAAGTTGCAGCTTTGCGAGATCGTTCCGAGCATTTTTGTGGCTCCATCTCATCTTCAATAAAAGTTCCTTCAAGGTTTCCAAAAACAATATCGGCAGCTTGTAATAAATCTCCAATCGATTCAACAAATTCTTTACCCTCATCGGGCGGCAATATTTTTTTTGGTGTAACAGAACCAAGCATAATATCACCCACGGCCTTAATCTTTATCTGTGCATTCAATTCTGTTCCATGCATAACTATTATACCCAATACTACAACGAAAAATTTCAATCTGGTTAAATGCATTTATTAGATTATTTATACATAATTCAGTTACTAGAACTTATTTGATTTTTAGGTAAATTTCGAAAATAATTTTGCAACTTTTTTAGAAAACATATTTACTCTGTGGAAGAAAACTCGGTAAAAAATAATTTTGCTAAAATTAAACCTCTTCTTAAGCAATTTATAGATAAAAGTACTGTAAAAAATGTACTTTTTATCAGTGCTGCAATGATCCTGTTTATGATAGGTGTAATTTTATACGGCGTAATACTTAATATCAGAGAAGTTCCGTTATCTGAAGCAATGATTGAAAAAGGATTTTCCAAACTTATAAATCCCAACATTTTAGTAGATAAAAGAAATTACATTCTAAAATTATACGAGGATACAGTTTTAGTAAAAAGTTATAGGGTAAGTCTTGGCAGAAATATTCTTCGGGCAGAAAAAACAGCGGGGGATGAAGCAACTCCTGTTGGAGAATATAAAATTTGTTCCATAGATACTTCACATCAGTATAATAAATTTTTCAAATTAAATTACCCAAATTTAAGTGATGCTACTGAGGCATTGCGAAAAGGATGGATAACACAGAAAGTATTTGATCAGATTAAATTTGAGTTTTATTACGAAGGATGTACGAAATTTAATGAGGTATTAGGCGGTAATATTGGTATTCAGGGTATAGGAAGATTAAATTACATTTTTAAAAATCTTCCCTTTGTCTATAATTGGACTAACGGATCTATTGCAATGAGTAATGAAAATATTGATGAACTTTATTCTGTTATAAAAATAGGTACCAAGGTTGTTATTAAATAACTATTATAAATTTTTTGGAATATCGATTATTCTTCTTTCAATTATTGGTTGTGGAAAGAAAAACGATCAACACATTAACTTTGATGACCCGCGTTCAGTAAGAAATATTGCAAATAATATGATTGATGAAACTATTCGATTTTCAGCTTCGGGTTATTTCTCTTCCGATACAAGTAGGTCTATTGTTGCAGGCACCGAAAAATCTGAAAAAAGCAAATTGGGAATTTCATTCAGTCTTATTGAAAAAGTTGATGATGAGTTTAAGGTGGTTTATAATACTGGAGTTTTGGAAGGATCTTTTAACAAATGTATCGTTGATAAGATGAAATTTTCATCCGATGGAATAGAAATGATTTATTATAATTCACAGGATTATTTCTTGGGTACGGGCGGTGGTGATGTTTATTTGTATGTAATTAATTTTATTGAAAGAGAAGTTTATTATGGTCATCTTATTGCTGAAAGGTCTTCGGGCACTTCTCTTTTCCTTTCCGAGAATTTAACAAACCCGATGTTAAGAAGATTTTTCATCAGTTATTTTAAAAAAGATTATGCTGCCCTAAGGATTATTAATTCTGATAAATTATAATAAATGAATTTTGCACAAATCTTTGAACTCATAGCAATTCTTATCCCAAATGTATATGCCGCTGAATGATATTAATTCCTCTAATAAAGCTTTAAATTGATTTTTCTAATCAAAGTAATTATTATTTCGTTGTTTATCTTTAAAATAAAGGATTATAACTTTAATTAGCAGAATATTAAAAGCAACATACTTGATGAAACATTTTCGTTCTGCAATTTTATTCACGGTTTTTTATTTACTTTTAAGCCTTACTATATTTGCCCAATCAAGTAAATTGTACGAACTTTCATCGATTAATTTTGAAGGTAACAATGAATTTTCAGATACTGATCTGAAATCTATTATCCAGAGTAAGGAAAGCCCATTTTGGCTATGGAGATTTTTCAACTCTTTTACTCCCTTTGGTTCCCCTCCAACGTATTTTGATTCTACAGAAATAAAAGTTGATCTGGTATCGTTAAAATCATTCTATTCTGTAAATGGTTTTTTTGAAGTGGATTTTTCTTATTCTTATCAATTAGATTCATCTTCCCGAAGCGCTGAGTTGACTTATTATATTTCCGAAGGCGAAGGCTTTTATTATGGAGACATAAATTTATTTGGATTAGAAGAACTGGATTACTTGCAACCTTTTATTTCTCCTCATCTTAATTCATTAGGTATAAACAGATTTACACAAGTAAAATTAGCATCCAAAATAGATGAAGTACTTTCCGTTTTAAAAGACAAGGGATATATGCTTGCTACATTCGACAGTACAAAAATAATAATTGACACTTTGAGGAATAAAACAGATCTTGATATATATTTTACACCTGGCAATCATTACAGATTTAGTGAAATAAGAGTGATAAAAAAAGGTGTTGGTAAAGATCTCGTTAGTGATGAACTGATAAAATACGTTACGAATTTGCACGTTGGTGACGAATATAATGAGCAGGAAATTGCTAAGAGCCGATTAAGGTTGGCAAGAACAGGTTTGTTCAATAGTATTAATCTTAAAGGTTTTGTGGATGATACGGTTGGTAATAAAGTGCCCCTGAATATTGAAAGTGATATAGGGAATCTTAATGATTTATCGCCGGAAGTTTTTATTGATAATGAATTTAATACATCAAATGTTGGTGTCGGTTTAAGTTATGTTAGAAAGAATTTTTTTGGAGATGCAAGAAAATTAACACTAAGCACAAAATTTAAAGTGAATGATATTCAAAACATAAAATTATTTTCGTCGTCCGGCCGGGATTCTACTCTTCAAACACAAGTCGATATTTCGCTATTACTGGAACAGCCTTTCTTTTTCAACCGTGCGATTTCTGCTTCCTTGGAAGCGTACTATAAAACTTATAATATCTCTACCACTCCATTTGAAAATGAAGGGGGAAAACTTTTGTTGGCAGTTGATATGCCTTCACATACATTTATAAACTTGCTTAATCCATACCTGAGCTTTGATTTATTGGGATATGACGTTATCTCTGTAGATGGGGAATCTGATTTTTCACCGAGAAATACAACTGCAATTTTTGGATTTAATGTTGGCTCAACTACAGCTAATGATATCTTTTTCCCATTCAGGGGATATAATTTGAATCAGGTAATTGAACTGGCATTAACCAGGTTGAAAATTACAACTGATAATCCGCAGGTTATAGATACTCTCGGATTTGGTGAAGATGATGTGGGTTTATACTATCGTCTTCAGACTATGATCTCGGAATATATTGGTGTATCTAGAGATGATAACACGGTTATAGGTGTTAAATTTAAGATTGGTTATGTTCAAACCTTTGTTGGCAGTGATGAACTGATACCTCCAAACCAAACATTTTTTTCAGGTGGAGCTAACTCTGTTAGAGGTTGGAGGGCAAGGCAACTTATTCCTTTGGAAAGAATAAATTCTATCGATGACCTAAACCCTGCTGTTGAAAATATTCGAGGTGGCACATTTCTTATTGAAGGCTCTATTGAATACAGAAGAAAATTTGATGAGGTCTTCGGCTTTAATTTCTTTATTGATTATGGCAATACCTGGAACGGATATACAGATTTTCAATTTAATGAAATAGCTGTAGCATCTGGATTTGGGTTAAGGTATTATTCACCCTTTGCTCCGTTCAGAATAGATTTTGGATGGAAAGTATGGGACCCCCAGGAAAAAATAACATTACTTGACAGAGCTTTTTGGCAAGCTTTTGAATTTCATTTTGGTATAGGTGAGGCATTTTGATCTCAAAATGGCTTAGATTATAAACTACTAACTTCTTAATTTTAGATATCCCATTCTTTTTATTCAATAGGAAATGGCTGTTTGCAGTAACCGAGTTCATCAATTATCAAATTGCAAATATTTTTAGGAATTGCTAGCAACTTAGTTATGATTACCGGCTAAGGATGAATCCTTCATTTTGAATCTTCAAATACTTTTGAATAACTTTAATTAATTCACTATTTTTATAGTTATTTTTTATTAAGGTTTAAATGATTTACAGTATGACAGGCTTCGGTAAAGGGAGTGCCGTAAAAAACAAAATCTCAGCAGACGTAGAACTAAAAAGTGTTAACAGCCGATTTTTAGAGATTTTCATTAAGCTTCCACCTCAATTATCCGATCGGGATTATGAACTGCGCGAAATTTTAAAATCAAGAATTAAAAGAGGAAAAATTAGCACAATTATTCAGTTCCAGCGAAATGACAACAGCATTGCAACAGTTAATGATAAGAAACTTAAAGATTATACTGCGTTCCTCCAAAAAGTTAGAAAATTAGCAAAGATAAATGAGAAGCTTAAACTAGAGCATTTGCTTAGCAATCGCGATATATTTTTATCTTCGGATTCTACTATATCGGAGGCGGATTTTGATGTTGTAAAAAAAGCTTTTAAAAATGCCATTGATGAACTTTTAAAGATGAAAAAAAATGAAGGTGAAGAATTAAAAAAAGATCTTTCCAGGAGAATAAAAACAATTGAAAAAAAAGTGACATCAATAAAAAATGAATTCAAAAAAAGTGTAAATAATTATTTTAATAAATTAAAAGTTCGTATCAAATTGTTAACTAAGGATACGAATGTTGATGACCAGAGATTAAAACTTGAGCTGGCGATGATTGCTGATAAGGCAGATATTACGGAGGAATGTGTAAGGTTAAAAAGCCATCTTAAATTTTTTATTGAAAGTATGAATAAACAACCGGAGCCTGGCAGGAAGCTTAATTTTTTGTGCCAGGAGCTTAACAGAGAAACTAATACAATTTCTTCGAAATCTATTTCTACTTCGATAACTCATAAAGCAGTATTAATTAAAGAAGAAATAGAAAAGATCAGGGAACAAATTCAAAACATTGAGTGATCTTTGGGAAAAAAGAAAGGAGAAATGATTGTTGTTTCAGGACCAAGCGGTGCCGGGAAAACAACAATTGTAAAAAAAATATTAAAACTTTATCCGGACATTACCTTTTCCGTTTCTGCTACCACACGTCCAAAAAGGATTAAAGAAAAAGTAGAATATTATTTTATATGCGAGAAAGAATTTAAAGATAGAATAAAAAAGAATGAGTTTGTGGAATGGGAAAAATTTTATGATTACTATTACGGTACGTTCAAAAGTTCTATTGATGAAAATATAAATGCGGGAAAATCCGTTCTTTTGGAAATAGATGTAAAAGGCGCACTTTCAATAAAAGAGATATATACCGATTCGTATTTAGTTTATATTATGCCGCCCAGTTACAACGTTTTGATTGAGAGGCTGAAGAAGAGACAAACAGAAACAAAAGAAGATTTACAAAAGAGAACATTAAGAGCAAAAATGGAATTGAGCTTGAAGGATCAGTTTGATTATATTGTTATTAATGAAAATTTAAATAAAGCAATTGAAGAGACATCAGTTATAATAAAAAATATATTAAACAAGGAGAATTAAACTATGGGAATTAAACCGATTGATTTGAGAGAAATTGATGCAAAGGCGAAGAATATTTACGAAGCCATAATTATCAGTTCTAAACGTGCAAGACAGATCAACGACGAAAACAAAATAGAATTCAATGCGTTGTTAAGTACCATTCCTGCTGCTGTTGGGGATGATGAAAATGAGGATATTGATAATCCGGCACAGTTAAAAATTTCACTCGAGATGGAAAAAAGAGAGAAACCTCATATTCAATCTTTGAATGAATTTCTTAACGGGGATATTGAATTTAAATATAAAGACTAACCGGTTTTTTATTAATTGATTGAAATCCAGCATTGCTGGATTTTTCTCTCCGTGCATCCGGCTAAAAATAATTATTGTAAATAGAAGTAAAAACTTTTATGCGTAAAGATCCATTAACAGGAAAGAAAATAATATTTGGTGTTACCGGATGCATTGCTGCCTATAAAAGTGCCTTACTTATTAGAGATTTGATAAAAAGGGGAGCGGAAGTAAAAGTTGTAATGACACCGGCTGCAACCCAATTTATCACTCCTCTAACATTATCTTCTCTTTCAAATAATAATGTTGTTGTTAATATATTCCCGGAATCAACCGCAGGCAATACTGGTATGGCTACCTGGCATATTGATATGACCCGGTGGGCTGATTTGATTCTTATTGCACCTTCTACAATTAACACTATTGCAAAAATTGCTTATGGTTTTGCAGATAATGCTTTAACCACATTAGTTTCTGCCTCCAGATCACCTGTTATTATTGCTCCGGCAGCGGATGTAGATATGTACGAAAATCCTCTAAATCAGAATAACATTTCAAAATTAGAATCTTTAGGGTTCTATATTGTTTCTGCTGAAGAGGGTGAACTTGCCAGCGGTTTATCGGGCATTGGCAGACTGGCAGAATCGAATAAAATAATCGATGCTGTAGAATTGATTCTAACTGGTTATAAAAAAGATTTGTTCAATGAAAAAATTTTAATAACAGCTGGTCCAACTTATGAAGACATTGATCCGGTAAGATTTATTGGAAACAGATCATCCGGAAAAATGGGTTACGCTTTGGCAAAATCAGCATATTTAAGAGGAGCGGATGTTACTCTTATTTCCGGTCCCTCTTCTGAAACTGCATACCAGGAAATAAATTATGTTCCTGTACGGACGGCTTCTGAAATGAAAAAAGTGGTTGTTCGGGAAATGAAAAAAAATCAATTTTTAATAATGACAGCTGCAGTGGCTGATTTCAAACCTGTTCGTGTTTCACCGGGTAAAATAAAAAAGAGCAACAGGCTAAAAGAAATTAAGATTTCTGAAACTCAGGATATTCTCACTTCATTTAACAGGGAAAATAAAATAGTTGTTGGATTTGCATTAGAAACTAACAATGAACTGGCGAATGCTAAACGGAAATTGAAAGAAAAACAGCTTGATATGATTGTATTAAATTCACTGAAAGATAAAAGAAGTGGTTTCGAGTTTGAAACAAATAAAGTAATGATTCTAAAAAAGAATGGGAAAACTATAAAACTCCCGCTTCAATCTAAGTTTCAAATTGCAAATAAAATTCTTTCGGAATTAATATAACTATAATTTAAAAATCCCCTTCCTGGCAAGGTAAAGGGATAGTTTTTTTTCTGTTTATAAAATCAATATATCTTTATGAACCATCAACTTAAAAAACAATTAATCGAAGCGCTTAAAGACCAAAAGAAAATATTTGGTGACGAGTTATTTGAAGAAAAAAAAATGAAAAGAAAAACTACTGTTGTAGCTGAAAAAACTGTTAAATATTCGGAAGAAATAGATTTATTCCCGGAAGAAAAAGAGGATTGGGAGAAGACAGACACATTAGAACAATTAGATAACCTAATTAACAAATGCACTTCCTGTAAATTACACGAAGGCAGAAACAAATTTGTTTTCGGCAGCGGTAATCCTAACGCAGATGTAATGGTTGTTGGTGAAGGTCCCGGTGCCGAAGAGGATAAGCAGGGTTTGCCGTTTGTGGGAAGAGCAGGAAAACTTTTAACCGATATTCTTAAAGCAATTAAATTTGAACGTGATGATGTTTATATTGCGAACATAGTTAAGTGCCGTCCGCCGGATAACAGAACACCATTGCCTGACGAAATGGACACATGTTTGCCTTATCTGAAAAAGCAAATTGAAATAATAAAACCGAAAGTAATTTTGTGCTTGGGATTAACTGCTGCAAGGGGATTGTTGAAAAAAAGAGATTCCCTTACAAGTATGAGAGGCAAAGTTTTTGAGTTTGAAAATGCCAAAGTAATGGTTACGTATCATCCCGCAGCACTTTTACGAAACCCAAACTGGAAGCGTCCTTGCTGGGAGGATTTGCAAAAGTTCAAAGAACTTTATGATGAGTTGTAATTGAGATTTGTATTGAATTGGAATGAATTATTGTGGAAATTGCATTAATAAAAATTCGTAATCACCAAGTCCTTAACAAAAATGTCCAAGAAAGTCTTAATTCTTCCTCAAAATCGGTTTGAAATAAATCAGCTAGATTCTTTATCCATTGAAGGGGTAGATTTTTCAGTAAAGAACTTCCCCGAAGATTTTGAAAATTCAGAAAATCTCGATAGCTACGATATTATACTAACACACTATTCTCCCTTTGAACATCCTGAAAGAGGTTTTCTCCTTGATAATGAAGATCGTTTTGTTAAACTTATGAACCGAGCATTAAAGAATGGAACTGTATTCTGTTTCACACATTGTTATGAACCTGATAATAATGAATACTTAACTCATAAAATATTAAGTCAGTTTGGGATAATAATAAATAAAAATGATAGAGTACTCTCTGAAATGAAATTGAGATCAAATTCATTCCAAAGGTTTATAGATAATTGGGGTGCTTCAAAGTTCATATTTATTTTCAATGATAATACAAAACGAGATAATATTTCGGTTATATGTGGGAGTGAGAATTCATGTTCTGCTCTTAAAATCAATAAAGAAAAAGGTAAACTTATATTTGTTCCTTTTCAAGTGTTTTTGAGTAACCAAACCTCAGATCTGATTACCCCTTACAATGATCTTATTGAAGCATTAATTAACTATATCGCAACATCTGAAGTCATTTTACCAAATTGGGCACATACTGCATACTTTGATGAAGAAAAAATACTACTGAATAGTATAGATAATTTAAACACTGAACTAACTGGTTTAGTAGCCAAAAAAGAAGCTTATAATAAAAGCAAAAAGTTGCTTTTTCAAAGAGAGTACGCTTTGGAGGATGGCATTATTGATTTCTTGAGATCAAACTTGGATTTTTTAATTGAACGTGATGAAACTTACAAAGAGGATTTTTGGATTTGTTCAAGTAATAATGAAAAAACAATAATTGGCGAAATAAAAAGTTATACTGGAGGTACAAAAGATGGGGCAATATATTCTATATTAAAACATAGAGATGATTATGATTTACCAGAGAGTTTTCCTGCGCTTCTTATAATAAATCAGTATTTAAATGCTAATTCTTGGAAAGAAAAAAATAAACCTATTTTGGACAAGCATTTTACCTTTGCTGCTCAAAAAAATGTGCTGATTTGTAGAGTTGAAGATTTATTAAACCTTTGGTATGCGTTAAGTTTAAAGAAAATAGAAAAATTAAATGTAATTGAACTTCTTTCTCAAAATATAGGTTGGTTGGAGATAACAAAAGAAAATGGGATCATAATACATCCAAAATCATAAATAAGTGTTTTTCGCTATATCCCACAAAAAATTCCTATTCAATTAGTTGATTATTAATGTTATCATTCACATCTTCCAACTGTAATTAATATAAACTAATAACTACCTGCCCCGATATCATTCGGGGTATTTTGTCTTGTCCAAAGCAAGAAGAATATTGAATGGCTAAAACAAAAAAAATAAATAATTATAATCCTGCTAACCCTTCCAACGGCAACAATGCAGGAATGAAACCACCTGCGGCTCCCGAAATAGAAGCATCTGTTTTGGGTGCAATGATGATTGAAAAGGAAGCCGTACCAAAAGCGCTTGAACTTTTAAAACCGGAAAGTTTTTACCTAACATCTCACCGGCTTATTTATGAAGCAATGCTTTCATTGTTCGAATCCTCTGAACCCATTGATACCGTTACACTTTACGAAGAATTGAAAAAAAGAGAACAGATTGATGAAGTTGGCGGTGCGGTTTATCTTAGCCAGCTTTCTCAGAATATTTCTTCTGCTGCTAACATTGAATACCACGCAAAAATAATTTTGGAAAAACAGATTTTACGCGGACTAATTACCAGCTCTCACGAAATTGCCAAAGCTGCTTACGAGGGTACCAACGATGCATTCGATATTTTAGATCAGGCGGAAAGAAAAATATTTGAAATTACAGAGAGTCATCTTACACAATCGTATATAGGAATGGATAGAGCAGTTAGAGATGCACTGGAATATATTGAAGCCATTCACTCGCAATCACAGCAGAAATTTTCTGTCCCCAGCGGATATTACGAACTTGATGAATTATTAGGCGGCTTCCAAAAATCTGATCTGATAATAATTGCTGCCAGACCCTCAATGGGTAAGACTGCTCTCGCTCTATCAATTGCCCGTAACGCTGCTGTCGATCACAATATTCCTATCGGTATTTTTAGTCTTGAAATGTCCACATTGCAATTGATCATTCGCTTGCTTTGTGCTGAGGGCAGATTGAACGCACATCTGGTAAGAACAGGAAAACTTCCGCACGAGGAAGGTTTGAAGCTAAGTAAAAACGCACACCGGCTAATTGAGGCGCCTATATATGTTGACGATTCACCTGCTCAAACAGTTCTTGAGATTCGCGCGAAAGCAAGAAGACTTAAAGTTGAGAAAAATATTGGGATGATAATTATAGATTATCTTCAGTTAATGCAGGGGCAAGTAAGATCTGAAAGCCGGGAGAGGGAAATATCTTATATATCCCGTTCGCTAAAATCATTAGCCAAAGAATTAAACATCCCGGTGGTTGCACTTTCACAGCTTAACAGGGCTGTTGAAACAAGGACTGATAAACGACCTCAGCTATCTGACTTAAGAGAATCCGGTTCAATAGAACAGGATGCTGATGTCGTAATGTTTTTAAATCGTCCTGAGTATTATGGAATAGAAAAAGATGAAAATGGAGAATCACTTGAAGGCGTTGCAGAAATTATTGTTAGTAAACAGCGGAACGGTCCAACAGGAATAGTAAAACTTGCATTCATTAAAGAATATGCGCGCTTTGAAAATCTTGCTCACGCTAGACAGGTAGCAGAGTATGCTTCTTTGCCGGAAGATGAAGATATTATTTAAAGCAAAACGTCTGATGTGAAACATGAGAAGTAAAATATGTCATACCTGTTTACATATAATAACCGTCATTCTGAATCCCGATTTTATCGGGATGAAGAATCTATACAGCAAAACTTATTTGAGATTCTTCGCTTTACTCAGAATGACAGCCCCTTATACGTCCTTTTCTTAAAAAGACTTTTGCCAGTAGCAATATTTTTTACCTTAACATTAACTGCCTGCACTGAAGCACAAGAATTTACAGAAAAAGATGTTGAGATTTGCAAATCTACATTTCAATTATCTGTAAATAAAAACCTTTCCTCAAAACCTATTAATGAAGTCATAATTGAAATTGGAAAAAGTTTTATCGGAACAGATTATGTATCGCATACATTGGAAATTGATGGCGAAGAGCAATTAGTAATTAATTTAACAGGATTCGATTGCAATACTTTTCTGGAAAATGTTTTGGTTTTTAGCAGAAATATAAAACAAGGTAAAACTACTTTTGAAAATTTTCAAAACGAATTGATTTTTATTCGTTACAATGATGGGGAGATAGATCAATATCCTTCACGCCTGCATTATTTTACAGATTGGATTTACGATAATGAGAAAAAAGGCGTTGTAAAAGATATTACAAAAGAAATAGGCGGAGATATATTGGAATTGGATTTGAGTTTTATGACTGCCCATCCTCAATACTATAAGCATCTTAAAGAGCATCCGGAATTTATTCTTGTGATCAAAAAACAGGAAGAAGAAATAAACAAGAGAGAACATTATTTCATCCCGCAAGAAAAAATTGCTGAAATTGAAAATAAAATTAAAAATGGTGATTTGCTTGTGTTCACATCATCTGTAAAAGGATTGGATGTAAACCATGTGGGTATTGCTATTAGAATGGATGACGGGAGAATTCATATATTGCATGCTCCTATCGAAGGTTCTCCTGTTCAAATAACCGATCTTCCTTTAGCCGAATATGTAATGAAGATTGAAAAAGATACAGGGATAATTGTAGTTAGAGCTTTGGAACCTTCTGATTAAAATACGACTACATTGCTATTCCAGGTTTCGCTTAAGCTGGATGCCCGACGGACACCTTGTGAGAAGAATCTTTTTTTTATTGAATTAGACCTTTATTGAATTAAACCTCTTAATATTTTCAGATTTTCCAAATCCTCCAATTGTTCTTTACCTTTCGGTGTTTCTAATATCTTCGGAATGTTTTTCAGTCTTTTATCATTCATAATATTTGCAAAACCTTCCAGCCCAATAAACCCATTACCAATGTGTTCATGCCGGTCAACCCTGCTTCCCAGTTCTTTTTTACTGTCGTTCAGATGAAAACATTTTAATCTCTCAAGTCCGATTATCTCATCAAATTCTTTTATTACTTTCTTAAAATTCTTCGGGTCTTTAATATCGTAACCTGCTGCAAATACGTGTGCAGTATCAATGCAAATGGTCATTCTTTCCTTTTGCTCAACAAGTTCAATTATGTGTTGTAGTTGCTCAAACCTGTAACCGATTGCAGTACCCTGTCCTGCAGTAGTTTCCAGCATACTGCTCACTTTAAAATATTGAGTTTTTTGATGGACAATGTTTAATGATTCTGCAATAAGTTTAATACCATCTTCTTCACCCAAATCAAGGTGTGATCCAGGATGGAAGTTTAAATGAGGAATGCCGAGCAGTTCGCATCTTTCCAATTCATCAAGCAAAGCTATGCGCGATTTACCTAGAATAGTTTTATCCTTTGCACAAAGATTTATAAGGTATGAATCGTGTGAAACAACAAATTTTATTTGTGAATGTTCCAGTTTTATTTTAAAAGACTCAATCTCTTTTTCCTCAAGTAGTTTTTGAAACCAGCGGTTGTTATTTTTAGTGAAGATTTGCATTGCAGTAAAGCCGAGTTTCTCTGCCAGATCAACAGATTTTGAAACTCCTCCTGAAGTTGAAGTATGTGCACCTAATAGTTGATCCATAATAATTTAGTGTTAATTCGTGTAATTAGTGGCAAAAAAAGTAGCCGCTAATAGCACTAATTTACACGAATTATTTTTGAAATACTTTCATTGATAAACATTTACCTAACGCCAAGTTATTGAAGTTTATCTGAGTTAATTGATACGTTTACTACTTTTAGCAATTGCTGTATATCATCTGAAGATGTTTTTCGTTACTTTCACATTTACCAAATATACATCATTTGAATGTTGATCAGGAGAAGGAATCGAATTCACAGAAGCAGCTGAATGTGTAAGTACCTCTGGTTTAATTGATAGGAAAATCTCTTCCATCGATTCAAAATTTGTAATTTCGACTATCTTATTATTGAAATCAACAAAGTTTCCGATATGCTTATTATAAAGGGCTAAAATATTATTTCACTTTGCAGTTACAACATTAAAATATTGTCCTAGCAATCAACTTCCACCTGTTATTAAAATTCTCTTTTTCATAATTCTATACTTTTTAATTGACCTAATAATTTTGTACTCTAATGAGTAACTTGAGATGCAGGTTCAAATCTTTGTTTTTTCAAAGTTCCTTTGATAAATTTATACATTATTTAAGAAATATTTATGAATAAATTTTTAATTCTAGCGATAGTTATAAATTTTAACGCAATTACTTTATCGCAGCAGCAAAAAAAATATTTTGATGCACCATTTGGCGGAGGTATTGGTTATGTGCCCGCGTGGTACATCCCAAATTTCGATCCTATAAATGTAGAATTAAAATCAATTGGTATGCCCGAACTTTCGACAACCGGATTTTACTCTTCGGGAGGTGCCGGATTTATCTACCTTGGCTTTGTTAAATTTTTAAGAATCGGCGGTATGGGTTACGGTGGTTCTGTTACAACTTCTCAAACTGTTGATGGTATTAACAGAGAAGTAGTTTATAACCTTGGCGGCGGAGGCGTGACAATCGAATATACTATACCAATCATTAAGGATATTGCGTTATCAGTCGGTGCAACTATAGGTGCTGGAACTTTGAAAATTCAAATGTACAGAAATTCCGGAAGCTTTACGTGGGCAGGTATCTGGGAAGATTTCAATTCCGAAACTAACACCACTTTTAGCAGAACTTTAGAAAATAGTTATTGGATGTTCACCCCGACAATAAATCTTGATTTTCCTTTAAATAGATTTATTCTTATACGATTGGGAACCGGATATCAATTGGCATTTAACGATAGTTGGACTGCTGACAATGAAAAGGAATTGAAAAATGTCCCTTCCGATTTAAATGCAAATGCTTTTTTTATTCAATCGGGTTTATTTATAGGATTCTTTTCTTTTTGATTATGAAAAATATTTTAGTTACCGGTGGTGCCGGATTTATCGGGAGTAATTTTATAAACTATATTTTGGCGAAAAGAGATGATTATAATATCGTCATTCTTGATAAATTAACATATGCCGGTAATCTTGAAAACCTTATCGCTTCCGAAGCAAAAAAAAATTATCATTTTATTAAAGGTGATATTTCTAATAAGGAATTAGTAAACTATTTGTTTACCAAGTTTGATATAAAGTATGTAATTAATTTTGCGGCTGAATCACATGTCGATAGAAGTATTCTTGGATCTGAAGTTTTCTTTAAATCTAATGTATTAGGTACAAATATATTGTTGGAAGCTGCCCGAAAATTTAGTGTGAAAAAATTTTTACAAGTATCAACCGATGAAGTATATGGTAGTTTAGATTCTGATGGAATATTTACTGAAGATACACCATTGCATCCAAATAGCCCCTACGCTGCAAGTAAGGCATCTGCAGATATGATGGCTTTGGCATTTCATCATACTTACGGCATACCGGTTGTAATCACACGCTGCTCAAATAATTATGGTCCCTATCAATTTCCTGAAAAACTGATTCCGTTGATGATTATAAATTCACTCAAAGGAAAAAAGCTGCCGGTATATGGAGATGGGATGAATGTAAGAGATTGGGTTTATGTAATAGATCACAACGCAGCAGTTGAAACAGTTTTTGAAAATGGCAAATCCGGCGAAGTATATAATGTAGGCGCGAATACTGAAATGCCAAATATTAAAATAGTAAAACTTATCCTGAGTGAACTCGGCAAATCTGAAGATATGATAGAATTTGTTAAAGACCGATTAGGGCACGACAGACGTTATGCTATTGATTCAACCAAGATTGAAAATGAACTTGGATGGAGTCCCAAATTTAATTTTGAAGAAGCAATGTCTCAAACCATCAAATGGTTTTTAACCAACAAAGCGTGGTGGGAAAGAATTATTACCGGTGAATATCAAAATTATTACGAAACTCAATATGGTTAAGAAAAAAAATTTTGCAAGCAAATCGGGAATCATTAAATGAAGAAAAACTACTTAATAGTGTTATTTATATTGTTTACAGTTTTGTTAAATGCACAGGTTTTTGATAACTGGTTGAACAGAAGTAATTTGTTAAACAATGCAACTATAAGTGTAACAATTGGTGGTGATTTTCCTGTAACAGGATCATTCCCGGCTTTCATTTCTGAAAGAGCAGATCAATTTATAACGAGATTATACCTGGAAACTATTGAACGTTTTGAGAGGATAACTAAATATTCGTTGAGGGGTATAATACTCAAAAGAAGTAATGGTGAAGAACTACTTTTGGATTTAAAAAGATTTAGAGTTACCGGCGACTTTATTTACAATCCGTACTTAAAAAACGATGATGTTCTAATCTTTCCTGTATATGATATTACAAGAAATTTTTTCACGGTATCAGGTGCTGTTAACAACGGAGACGTATTTTTTTATGTGGAAGGAGATAGTTTAAGCGATGCTCTGGAGCTAGCGATGGGAGTGAATCCAGCTTACGATGATGTAAGTTATGTTGTCATCAGCAGGCTCAGTTACGATGGTGAAGTATTAGAAACTGACACTGTACAAATTGACAGCAAAATAAAACTTCAAAGAGGAGACCAAATAAAAGTTATTTCGTCTGAGACTCAACGTAAAAATTATCATGTTTCTGTCCTGGGCGAAGTATATTATCCCGGTAACATTGCGATAACAAAGAGTAACACTACGTTATTTGAAATCATTGAATCTGTCGGCGGATTCACAGAAAATGCATCTTTGAAACGCTCAAGATTATACACTGGTAATAGTATTGCGGTTTCTATTTTAAAATGGAGTGGGATCAATACAATTGAATTACCTGATTTAGAAAACGTCCGGTTTAGGAATTCTGCTATAGATTTGGAAACAATGCTAATGTATAGAATGTCAAATGTGTTTATCGAAGATTCTGCATACTTTATTTTAGAAAATCAATTAAGGGTATTGACAGAGGGAACTTCAATAGATTTCTTAAAAATCAATGATCCAAATTCAGATGTTTCGAATTATATTGTTCACGCTAATGATGTAATTATCATTCCTAAAATAATTGATGCAGTATATGTTTTTGGTCAAACCAACAGACCAGGCTACGTTCCTCTTGTGGAAGGTAAGGATTACAGTTATTATATAAATCAAGCTGGTGGACTAGGAGAATTAGCAAAAGAAGATGAAATTATGGTAATTCAGGGTGCTTCAAGGAGTTGGATATCGCCACTCGATAATAAAGTCATCATAGAAGAAGGAGATTATATATTTGTACCTAAAGAACAATTGAGATCAATTAGCTCTCGCGCAGTAGAGTATTCCCTCTATGTGGGGATGTTGGCAAGTATTACCACAGTTTTACTGCTGATAGTAACTCTTTTTAAATAAAGTTGAAAATGGCTCGCGATTATGGTCGATAAAAAACTGTGATTGTTCTTAAAAAGTTTGACATTTATAATAGAAATCATAATCTTTAGTAGCTGTTTTTCAAAATATTTTTTTTGAAAAGCATAGGGAATGATAATGCAGTATTATCCGAATCATTTCCTTGAAATTAGAAGTTATACAAATTAACTTTGCAACCCTTCATTTTTGAAGGGTTTGTTCTTTGAAAGAGTGAGTGCATTTAACCTGTCAGTTAAATGGTTTCAACAAAGCGAATAATCGCTAGGATTACAATCGTTTAAAATAAAATTTACAACGGAGAGTTTGATCCTGGCTCAGGACGAACGCTGGCGGCGTGCTTAACACATGCAAGTCTACGAGAAAGTTTCTTTCGGGAAGCGAGTAAAGTGGCGCACGGGTGAGTAACACGTAAGTAATCTACCCTTAGGTCTGGAATAACTCCGAGAAATCGGGGCTAATACCGGATGATGCAGCGGCATCACATGATGATGTTGTTAAAGTCTATATGACGCCTATGGATGAGCTTGCGTCTGATTAGTTTGTTGGTAAGGTAATGGCTTACCAAGGCTACGATCAGTAGCTGGTCTGAGAGGATGATCAGCCACACTGGAACTGAGACACGGTCCAGACTCCTACGGGAGGCAGCAGTGAGGAATATTGGGCAATGGGCGAAAGCCTGACCCAGCAACGCCGC
>JADFPP010000122.1 GCA_022562275.1 Bacteroidota bacterium | reverse complement strand
ATCCCAGAACAATAACAGATAGAGAAAGAAGGGTTTTGGGTCGTTTAAGTGTAAATTTCAAAGTTTTTTCATAATAGTATTTTAGTTTTTCAACTAACCACGTATCCCCCTTTTTACTCATAAATTTCGCATTTGGGAGTAAATAGTATGATAATACAGGAGTAATTGTTATTGCTACTGCGAGAGAGGCAAAAATTGAAATTACATAAGCATATCCCATTGGACGCAAAAGCCTTCCTTCTACACCGCTCAAAAAGAATAAAGGAAGAAAAACGACTGCTATTATTATTGTTGCGTTTACCATTGGTGCGTGAATTTCTTTTGAAGCTTCGTAAATAACAGTTAGAGGTTTTTCTCTTTCACTTTCGGGTTTAAATCTGTTTTCTTTCAAACGCCGGAAAACATTTTCAACATAAACAATCGCGTTGTCAACCAGAACGCCAATGGCAATTGCAATCCCACCCAGAGTCATTGTATTAATCATTATATCGAATATCTGGAAAATGATAATGGTAATAATGATTGAAAGTGGAATGGCAAGCACTGAAATAAATGTTGTTCTGAAATTCCATAAAAACAGGAAGATAACAATAATAACGAGAAATGCACCGTCACGTAATGCCCCAATCAAATTGCTGATGGATGTTTCTATAAAATCAGCTTGTTTGAATATGTTGGAATTTATAACAATTCCGGGGGGAAGTGCCTGCTGAATTTCATCGAGTGTAGCTTCAATCTTTTCCGTTAACTCGATGGTATTTGTTTTAGGTTGTTTTTGAATAGTTAATATTACTGCAGGTTTTGCGTTTGCGGAACCATCGCCAAATTTTATTGCCTGACCAATTTGGACATCGGCAATGTCTTTCATAAAAATAGGTACATTATCGCGGACGGCAACCACACTATTGTCTATATCGTCAATAGTTTTAGCTCTTCCAATCCCCCGGATCAAGTATTCACTACCGGAATCCATATACGAACCGCCGGAAGAGTTTTCGTTCGATTCTTCAGCTGCTTTCAGTACTTCATTTAATGTAATATTGTATGAAGCAAGTTTTTCCGGTGAAACAAAAATCTGGTATTGTTTTACCGCCCCCCCGATCGGGATTACTTGTGATACTCCATTTATTGAAAGAAGCCGTCTTCTAATTTCAAAATCGGCTAATGTTCTTAAATCCATTTCGGTAAGATTCTGCGGGTTGTTGTTCTCATCGATACTGAGACTGATGAGCATTATCTCGCCCATAATAGAGGAAATAGGTGCAAGAACCGGGTTATCAACACCTTTCGGTAGACTTGCAGCAGCTATTTGAATTTTTTCATTTACAATTTGGCGTGCGATAAAAATATCAGTGCCCCAATCAAATTCTACCCAAACAATTGAAAAACCGGCAGCGCTAGATGAACGAACACGTCTTACATCCGTTGCGCCATTGACTGCTGTTTCAATTGGGAAAGTAACCAATATCTCAACTTCCTCGGTAGCCATACCGTGAGCCTCAGTCAAAATGGTTACGGTCGGCGCTGTTAAATCCGGAAATACATCTACAGGCAAATCTAAGGTAATATATGTGCCTGCCAGCAGCAGCAGAATGGTTGATAAAAGTACAATCAGTCTATTCTGAAGTGAAAATTGAATTAATTTTTCAAACATTTTTTCTCCTTATACTTTTAATGAGCGTGACCGTGACCTATTGCGGATTCCGGTGAGAGCACAGCAAGCCTTACTTGATAAGCGCCAACTGTTACAACTCTTTCTCCAACTTCCAAACCTGAAATAACTTGTACATATCCGTTATCAATAATTCCGGTTTTCAATATTCTTTTTTCAAATGCTTCTCCTTCGGTTTGAACATAGGCAGTATGTAATCCGTCTTCGTTAATTATAGCACTTTCGGGAATGGATGTATATTCATTTTCTTTACCTACCTTTACATAAACCTCTGCATACATTCCAACCTTAATTTTATTTTGAGGGTTATTGAATTCAAAGTAAACGGGTACGGTTCGGTTTGCTTCATTCAAGCTTGCGGCTACGGATATTTTTTTTCCATTTAATAAGCTTATTCTAAATTCGGAATTTATACCTTCTACTTTGAAGGAAGCATCAATTGAATTATTTGCGGCTTCAAATTGAGAAGAAGGAACATTTACTTTTAATATCAATCTACGAGGGTTGAGAATTGTAAATAATTCTTGTCCGGATATTATCTGATCGCCTAAAACAAAGTTAAAATTTTCAATATAACCATCTATAGGTGCAATTACTGCAAAACCGGTTTCTGTTATTTTTATTTGATCAATTAGTGAGTTATAACTTACTTGTTTTGATTCAAAATCAAATTTAGTTTCATTCAGACGCTTTTGAGAAACAGCTTTTTTATCGAACAAATTTTGCACTCTTTCATATTTTGATTTTGAAAGGAGAAAATCGTTTTTTATTTTTTGAATGCTTATACTCGCATCGGCAGAGGGAGAGATATTTAACAGGATATCCCCTTCCTTTACAAAAGTTCCAATTGATTTTAAATTTCTATTTTTTTTGCTCAATACAATTCCTTCAATAGGAGATACAACTTTAGAGAATAACTCCGGTTTTACTTTTATTTCTCCGGTAGCAACAACAGACTTCTGCATTTTTCTTTTAATTACAGGTTCATTCGCAAAATCAATTTTCCACTGTTGTTCTTTTAAGAAAGATATGCTTGAAGATGATTCTTCCTCCCCGCCTTGACCGTGCAGTCGGGCAGGTTCGTGCGGAACTTCGCTTTCGTTTGCATATACAACTATGTCATCAATTATAATTTTATCGGAAACTTGTTTTCCTTTAAGACTAATTATCATTTTGTAGTTACCCGGTTCAGTGAATTTTACAACCGGTGTGTAAATGCCGGCACGAGCGGGTTTCTCTTCTGTTAGAGAGAGCTTCGTTCCTTTTTGATTGGTAAACTCTACTGTCAAAACACCTTTAGTTACTGCTTTAAAGTTTTTCAAATCAGTTAAATGAATAAGGAATTTAGCCTCATTATTAATTACCAGTGCCGGATACTCCATAAATATTTCAGTAGAATCGGTGTATTTTGTAACTGAATTGCTGCTGTGTTCAAGCTCAGTTTCACCGGGATCGTGATCATGCGAGCAGCCAACAATGGCTGTCATAACTAATATTACAGATGCTGCATATATAATTTTTGTCATTAGATTTACTTTTCTCCTAAGTTATTTTCAAAATTTGTGAGGGATACTCCAACAGCTTTTTCAAGTTTAAAAAATCCATTATAGTAATTTATATCTAGTTCATTTGTTAAAATAAGACCGTCAATAAACACATTAATTCCATCTATAAATTCAATTAGAGAAATTTCTCCTTGTTCATAAGAAAAAGATGAGGTAGTAAAAATATTTTCGAATTCAAGATTATTTATATCTTCGTATAACCTCTTATTTACGTTATAGCTTTGTAATGACTCAATAACTTCCGTTGTAATTTTTTCTTTTAGAAAAAGTAATTCTTTTTCGAAAATAGAAAGTTGAATCTCTGATTGCTCTATTCCGGTTTGATTGCGATTGAATAAAGGAATTTCAAAATCAAGCTGTAAAACAGATCCCGAAAAATTATCAATTAGTTTTTTATAACCTGCAGAGAGATTAATTTCCGGAATCATTTTTAGTTTGTTGTGAGATAAATATGAGTTCTCGCTTTCAATTTTCAACTGAAATGCCTTAACATCATTCCGTTTATCAAGCGCAATTTGAATAAGCTCGTTTTCAGTATAATTAAGTTCTTTTTTCAATGAAGGCGAAATAGTAAAAATTTTAGTTTTTGTATCAAATCCAATGAGCAGCTTCAGATTATTTTCAAGTTTTGTCTTTTGTAATTCAATTTTTGCCGCTGTCGCTTTTAATTTATTCAACTCAATTAGAATTCTTTGTAGTTCATATTCAGAAATATCTCCTTCAGTTAAACGATGCTGTGCAGATTCTGCTAAGTTTGTTAAACGTAGTAGAGCATTATTTAAGGATTGAGATAATTCTGAGTAATTATACAAAGCATAATAATACTCACGAACCTGGAAAGCAGTATTCCATTTCAGATTTTTGTAGATAAGTTTCTGAGCTTCAAGAGATTTTTCTTTTGAATCAATATTACTCCAGCGCTCCCATAGGAAATTAATAGGTATAGAGCCGGAAGCTACCCATTCATTATAAATTATAGAATTTGACTTGAGATCCTCACGCATATATGAGAAGTAGGGATTTGGTAGTCTTGCTGATCCATCTAAATCTACTTCCGCATTTTTTATATTTGCGAATTGTTTTTGCAAATCAATATTCTTTTGATAAGCCATATTTATAGCTTCATCTAGTGTTATTTTACTTTGTGCTTTAACCTGTATTATAAGAATAACGGACAGCACAAATAAAACACGACAGAGTCTCACGATACCTCCGTGAATTTATTTTAAAAAGTGATTAATTAAATTGTTTTGGAAGCTTTATGTAAGCGGGGGTGAAATATTGGTTGCCGAATGGACGAATTTACCCCATTGAAGTTTTGAGAAACAATCAATTGTGGTAGTATTTATTGCAGAAATTTCTCTATCTGCTATTGAGCAATCTAAGGTCGAGTAAAAATCAATATTAAGAGCTGATTGTAAATCTCTAGACGGCGCTATACCAAAAATAAATATATTTTGAAATAAGTGAGAATGGTGGTTTTCATCGTCATAATGAGAATATGATTCTTCGGAATATGGAATATTATTAAAATCATAAAATAGATGAGAATGAATTATTTCACTTTTTTCTTGTGAAGTCCCGCTTTCTGAGTGATGATGAAAATAAGGAGTAAGAAAAAAGAAGCTCACATAAAAAAGTAAAACCAAATAAATAATTCGGCGATATTTTTTTCTGTTTTTAGACATAAAAAGATTGAAGACAATTATAAACTATTTATTTATTTAATTCAACTATAAAAAGAATATTATAAATTCGAAAAACCAGATACCCGGTTACCATTATATGAAGCACTTCAGCATTAAAAAATATCCTATAAAGCCTAACTTTAAGGGTCACTTGCGGCTATGGAATGCAGCTAAGTGCAAGGCTTTGTTAGATGAACAATGTTTATCCAACGATCTACAAAGCCACGTAGGGGACAACATTGAAGAACAGAAAAACAATTTTGAACAACCCGAGGAACGAGTAAAAGACTACGTTGAAGGTTTCTCGGGGAATGGGAAACCATTTGTTTTGCGTACAATACACCAAATCCGGCCAATGAATTCATTATGATCCGGAGGACCAATAAAGTTCCGTTTATGATTGTACACCACATAAAGAATATTGTTAATGTCTGAATATCCATGATGCTTCTCCTTTATCTTTATGCATCTAACATAATGCTAAATGCAATATTATATTTTTTTATTATACATTTTAGTTTAATTGCGTATCAGAATGTTATTTTTAGTTATAAAGAATGAAACAAAAAGAACTTTTTACTAATAGGCAAAAAAGATACTAATACGTAACTACGCTACGATAACTATTTCATCGTATATGTATTTTCTTAAATTACTTCTCAATTATTTATCTTCAAAAAATATAAAAAAACTTTCCGGCGAAGACATTATATGAAAAAGTAAAAAACAATATATTTCACAGAAAGGCTTCGTTACGGTGTGTTTTAAAGAATTTTAGCTTTTGTTGTATACCTGCTTTTTTATAAATCTTTTGTCATTTCTCCTAAATTTATTTTCTCCGCTTTTGTGAAAGTTATATCCCTTACAAATTTCATATCCCCCCATAAATATCTGTTACCTTTCATTCCTTTAGTAGTTTTCATTCTTTTGTTTAGCCTACTTATTTCAATTTCTGTTGCTTCTCTTCTTTGCCCAAGCTCTCCGTAGAGTTTAATTGCCGGATAATTATTGAACTTTCCCCTAAATAGTGATTTTATCCAAAACCAATTATTACTATTAACTGCCAACACACATACCCTCCTGTTTGTTTTAGCGTGAGTCGGTAATTTTGAAGGAAATTTCTCAAAATAGAATCCCGTTTGATTTTTTTCAGGAATAATGAACCAATTGGTGTTACGGTCGGATTATTCTCAGAGTCAACAGATGCAATAGATACGTGAAAGTTTGATCTGAAACTTTTATTAAAATGCAGTCTTATTTTTTCCCAATTTGTTTTTATATCCATATTTCTTTTTTTGCTTGCGTGCAGCGTTACGTATAAAAAGCGTTGCCATCTCGCAGGGTAGCTGAGATTTTTTATACAATGATAGTGCTCGTTTTATTCTGTTTATTTAATTCATCCCAAAACAGATGCTTATTTATTCATTTGGTAAAACATAAAAGAACACCGACATAAAATGACAATAACTACCAATTAAAACAAAAATATGGAAGATGGCGTGATTGAATTTTATTTTTTTAATGCTGTATAAAATTGCACCAATTGTGTAAGATATTCCTCCTGCAAAAAGCCAATTTAAGCCTTCCAAAGGTAGATTATCAATTAACGGTTTTATGGCGAAAACGATAATCCAACCCATTAGTATATACATTAAAGTTGAAATTAATTTATATCTTCCGGTAAAGAAAAATTTCAATATTATTCCAGTTAAAGCCAATCCCCACGAAATACAGAA
>JADFPP010000040.1 GCA_022562275.1 Bacteroidota bacterium | reverse complement strand
TAAATTTACAACTTAAGTTTAATTTAATTATTTTAAATAATGCCTTTTCTTAAATACATAAAAAGAATCAGAAATTTTTCTATAATTATAATTCCTGAAGAAACTTCGCAGAAAGCTAAAACGGTAAAATTGTCTTTTCCTAACCTGGCGTGGATAATAGCTTTGTATACTTTACTTTCCGTTATAATTGGATATTATACATTGTCTATCTCCGGATTAGACTATTACTTAGCACCGGTAAATGCAGGATTAAAAGAATCGGACAGATTATTAGTAAGGGATCTTAACACTAAAATCATTTTTCTTGTAAAAGAATTAGATAAGTTGAAATCTACAAACGGAAAACTGAAATATGCTCTTCTACTAGGTGACTCCACTTTATTCGACTCCTCGAACCAAAATTCTGATTCCGATACTAGTTCTGGCAAAATACACATCGAAGGGAATATTCTGAATATAGCAGAAAAATTATTATTAAAACTAAACTCTCAGAATGACGTACAACTCTTTACAAAACCGGTTGATGGTTTTGTAAGCAGGAAGTTTAATCCCGGAAAAGGACATATGGGTGTTGATTTTGTAGTTAAAGAGGGGACTCCTGTATATGCAGCAAGCGGTGGTTATATCGTGTTCTCAGATTATACGATTGATGATGGTTACATGATAATTATTATTCATCGTGACGGTTATATCAGTATTTATAAACATTGTTCATCACTTATTAAAAGTGTAAGAGATAATGTAGAACAAGGGGTGTTAATTGCGCTAAGCGGCAACTCCGGTAAGCATACCACCGGGCCACATCTTCACCTTGAGATTTGGAGAGATGGTAAGCCCGTTAATCCGGAAAAACAATTTATTAATTATTAATCATAAAAGGATAACAAAATGAAAAACAGACCATTTAACGGAGACTCAGAGGAAATTACCATTATAAGTAATGGTGTTAAGATTGAGGGAAAAGTCTCAAGTACCGGCAACATTCGTGTTGATGGTTCATTGCAGGGTGATCTAAATTCCCGCGGTAATGTTACAGTTGGTGAACAAGGCGATATAAAAGGTGAGATTGTAGCAAATATAGTTACCATTGGTGGGAGAGTTGTAGGAACTATTAATGCAAAGGAAAAATTGATTTTAGAATCAAAATGTTCTTTAAAAGGTGATATTGTAACAAAAGTATTGGTAATTGAAGCAGGTGCAAAATTCGATGGTAAGAGTAGCATGGAAGATGGCAAAGAGGTAATTACTCCTTCAGCCACTCTGCATTTAAAGACTGAAAACAAACCAGCATAATTTAATTGATGTTTGTAAGGTCTGTTAAGAAATCGGACCTTATATCTGAGCAGATATTCAATTGGCTGTTACCCTAACCATACCTGTATTTTTTTTGTATTTGCTTAGATGATATTTTGTGATTTATGTTTTTAAATAAAAATTTCATTTTGTTCTTGATGAAGCAATAAAAAAAGTTCTTATTTCGATGGACTCTACCTTGCTGTTAGTTAAAGTTCAGTAGGGTCGAAAACTGATATGATGACTGGAATTTATAGGATTGGAGTATTCTTCACTTTCTATACATTAATTATGGCAATGAAGACCGAAGATGATAAATTAAAAAATATAAGTAAAATGTACCGGGAAATTGGTCCTTACATTGGGCTAGGTATGCAATTAGCCGTTACTGTAACAATCATGGTTTTTTTGGGAATATGGTTAGATAACTATTTTAATTTGTCTCCCGTTCTTACAATTGTTTTTGCATTTTTAGGTGTGTTTACCGGACTTTACAATTTCATTAAGAGCGTTTTAAAATCCGGTAAATGATCTCTTCAAAAAATGTTTTGTTGTTCGGCATTTCCTTTGGTATTCTTAGTCTGATAGTCCTAACCATCCTTACATTAAACGATTCCTCGAATAATAATATCCTCAAGTCCATTCAAATGGGAGACCTGCTGGGCTTTTTAAATTTTACCATAGGATTACTTTTTATTTTTCTCGGCATAAATAATTCTAATAAGCGATTCCTTATATCCTTGTTTGGAGGGCTTCTTCTACGACTTATAATCATGGTTTTTCTGGTTGTTGTCACGCTTAAATTCTTGGAAATAAACGAGATAAGTTTTATATTTTCTCTCTTATTTTTTTACTTTTTGTACGTTACAATCGAAATTATTTACCTTAATCTCAGAAAAAGTTAACGAACTGTATGCCCGTTAGTAATATGGTAGATTCACTTATAACAGCAGCTGATTCTGTACAGACTACAAGTGGAAATGATAGCGGCTGGATACTCCATCATATTATGGACTCCAGAGAATTGGATTTTGAACCTTTTTTCACCATTCATATTCCACAATTTCCGACTCTTTTTGGTCTGGATATCACACCAACAAAGCATGTGTTTTTTATGTGGTTGACTGCTTTGTTATTGGTAATATTGTTTTATATAGTAGCCAGGAGTTATAAAAAATCACTTGTACCAAAAGGAATCACAAATGTTTGTGAAGTGATGATTCTCTTTGTTCGGGACGAGATTGTTAAACCTACCCTTGGTGAAGGATATGAGAAGTTTGTTCCGTATCTGCTAACATTATTCTTTTTTATTTTATTTGGCAATTTACTTGGATTGATTCCCTACTCTTCTACATTTACAAGTAACATTGCAGTTACTGCAACGTTAGCCATATTTTCATTTTTTGCAATTCAAATAGGTGGAATAAGACAGAATGGGTTTTTTAGTTATGTAAAAGGTTTAGTCCCGAAAGGAATTCCGTCATGGATGCTGATCATAATGATCCCTGTTGAAATACTAAGCTTATTTACAAAGCCATTTGCATTAGCAATACGTCTCTTTGCAAACATGATTGCAGGGCATATTGTAATACTTTCTATGCTGGGATTGATATTCTTTATCGGCACTTATTTTGTTGCTCCCGCATCGGTGCTTTTTGCAATATTTATTTATTTACTGGAAATTTTAGTTGCCTTAATTCAGGCATATATTTTTACCATCCTCACATCACTTTTTATTGGGATGGCTGTACATCAAGAACATTAATTACTAACAAAAATTTAAGGAGATAAAAATGGATTTAGCATGGTTAGCAGCAGGGTTGGGCGCAGGACTGGTAGTTATCGGCGGCGGGCTCGGTATTGGGAAACTTGCTGGTTCGGCTATGGAAGCAACGGGAAGACAGCCCGAAGCTACTGCTGATATCAGAACTACTATGATTATTGCTGCAGCGCTTATAGAAGGTATTGCATTCTTTGGCTTGGTTATTTGTATTCTTCTTGCACTTAAAGTTTAATTAGCAGACAAACTAAACTACTGTTAATTATTATTTAAGGGTTTTAAAATGCTTACAAATTTAATAATTGGAGTATTGGCATCCGGAGATGGTGGTGGTACTTTACTCGATGTTAATCCGGGTTTAATATTCTGGACTGCAATAACTTTTATAATTTTGGTGCTTGTTCTGAAAAGGGTTGCATGGAAACCGATTCTTACCGCATTGGATAATCGTGCAAAGGGAATTGAAGATTCTCTTAATAGAGCCGAGCAGGCGAAAGAAGAAGCTCAAAAAATTCTCGAAGAAAATCAAGCCACTCTTTCTAAAGCAGAAGAAGAATCGAAAAAGATCATCGACCAGAGCAGAATATATGCTGATAATCTTAAAGAGCAGATGCTAAAGGAAAGCAAAGATCAGCAGCAAAAAATAATTGAAGATGCAAGTGCTGAAATTGAGAGAAAAAAAAATGCTGCCTTTGAAGAATTAAAAAACCAGATCGCTGATATATCTATTATAGCTGCTGAGAAGATTATGAAAGAAAATATTGATGCTGATAAAAACAAAAAAATTGTCGAGAAGTATTTAACTGAAATAAGTAAAAATTAGTTATGCCGGGCTCAAAAGTCTTAAATAGATATGCCATAACTTTGTTAGAAATTGCTCTCGAAAAGAATAATCTGGATATTGTGCACAACGACATCAAACTATTGATAAACACGTTTGATAAAAGTAGTGATTTAAAACGTGTAGTTGAAAGTCCTGTAATAAAACCAGATGTAAAAATTTCAATATTGAATGAGATTTTTTCAAAACAGTTAAATAAAGATACACTTGATTTTGTACACTTTATTGTTAATAAAAGACGAGAGGAAATTCTCTACCCAGTAGCAAAAAGATTTATTGAATTAAGGAATGAACATCTGGGTATAGTTGAACTGAAAGTTAGCACAGCATTTACATTAAGCGATGCAGAGATAACAGATCTAAAGAATAAATTCGAAACCATTTTAAATAAAAAAGTAACAACTAAATTTACCGTAGATAATAATTTAATCGGCGGCTTCATTGCCCGGGTTGGTGATACTGTTTACAATGCTTCTGTTAAACATCAATTGAGTTTGCTAAAAAAAGAATTTACACACAGCGGATTATCTCTTAATTAAGATAGAATTTTAAAGGAAGAAAAAATTATGGCAGAAGTCAGACCGGACGAAATTAGTGCGATACTGCGAAGACAGCTTTCGGGGTATGAAAGTGAGGCTGATATTTATGATGTTGGGACAGTTTTACAAGTCGGTGATGGTATTGCTCGTGTATATGGACTAGGAAAGGTAATGTCTAGTGAATTAGTGGAATTTCCGAATGATGTTATTGGTATGGTTCTTAACCTTGAAGAGGATAGTGTTGGTTGTGTTCTCTTTGGTGACAGCGCACTTGTTAAAGAGGGAGACACTGTCAAAAGAACAAAAAAAGTTGCTTCGCTTCCCGTTGGAGAAGCAGTACTTGGCAGAGTAATTAACCCACTGGGGGAGCCCGTTGATGGTAAAGGTGCAATTAAGACGGATAAATTTCTTCCAATTGAAAGAAAAGCTCTTGGAGTAATACAAAGACAACCCGTAAAAGAACCGATTCAAACAGGCATTATGGCTGTTGATGCTATGATTCCAATCGGAAGGGGACAGAGAGAGTTAATAATTGGTGATAGACAAACAGGTAAAACTGCCGTAGCAATAGATGCAATCATTAATCAGAAATACACTCATAGTGAAGAAGCAAAAGAGTTGGGAATTGATCCTGTTTACTGTGTGTATGTTGCAATTGGTCAAAAAAGTTCAACCGTAGCGCAGGTTGTTGCAAAATTGCAGGAGCATGATGCAATGAAATTTACAACCGTTGTTATTGCATCTGCTTCGGAGCCGGCACCATTGCAGTTTATAGCCCCTTATTCCGGTGCTACACTCGGAGAATATTATCGCGATGGTGGGAAACATGCTCTTGTTGTTTATGATGATCTTTCCAAACAAGCTGCAGCCTATCGGGAGCTTTCCTTGCTTCTTAGACGACCACCCGGTCGTGAAGCCTATCCTGGTGATGTATTTTATCTCCATTCCAGATTGCTTGAAAGAGCTTCCAAATTAAGTGATGATCTTGGTGGAGGAAGTTTAACAGCACTTCCAATAATTGAAACTCAACAAGGTGATGTATCAGCTTATATACCCACTAATGTAATTTCAATTACGGATGGACAGATTTATCTCGAATCAAATTTATTTAACTCAGGTGTGAGACCAGCAATCAATGTTGGTATTTCAGTCTCAAGGGTTGGCGGAAATGCCCAAATAAAAGCGATGAAAAAAGTTGCAGGTACGCTTAAACTCGATCTTGCACAATATAGAGAGCTGGAAGCATTTGCAAAATTTGGCTCCGACCTGGATAAAGTAACTCAAAGAACTTTATCTAAAGGTGCAAGCTTGGTAGAACTTCTTAAACAAGATCAGTACAATCCTATACCTATTGAACGTCAGGTTGTAAGTGTGTACCTGGGAACTAAGGAATATTTGAAGGACATTCCACTGGCAGATGTTAAGAGATTTGATAAAGAAATTCTGGAATTTATTGAAGTAAAATACAACGATATTTTCAAAATGATAAAAAAAGAAAAAGTTTTAAGTGATGAAACTGAAGAAAAATTAAAGAAGGCAAGCGAAGAATTTTTAGGTGTATTTAAGAAAAGTGTATAAGTAATTTATTTATAGATGGCAACATTACAAGACATAAAACGACGGGTAAGCGGTGTAAAGAGCACACAGCAGATTACCAGAGCAATGAAATTGATTGCTGCTTCTAAATTAAGAAAAGCTCAGGCAAATATTCTTAATGCAAGACCCTATACAGATAAGATTGCTTCAATGATTTCGAGACTACCGGACGAACAATCTATTTCTTTGAATCCGTTCTTTAACCAAAGGGAAGTTAAAAATGTGGCTGTTATAGTTATCACCGCAGACAGGGGTCTTTGTGGTGCTTTCAATCAAAATATTATTAAGGAAGCTGATAGATTTATTGAGGACGAATTAAAAGTTTATAACGTAAACTATCAATTATTTTGTGTCGGTAAAAAAGGCGCAGATTATTTTGCGAAAAGAGATTGTGAAATATTTGGTACTGATACCGGATTGTTTTCATCTTTAAAATATAATTCGGCGCTTAATCTAAGTGAAAATATAATATCCAAATTTATTGACGAAACTTTTGACAGAGTTGTTTTGATTTATAATACATTTGTTTCAGTAATTAGACAAAAAATTGAAACGAAACAATTTTTACCTATTCCTGTTTATGATGATTCTGTTAAAGATGGATTAAGAAATAAAAATTATATTTATGAACCCAATCAAAAGCATATTTTCGAATATATAATTCCCAAGCATTTGAAAGCCCAGGTTTGGAGAGCGTTACTTGAATCTAATGCGGCAGAGCTTAGTGCGCGAATGATTGCGATGGATAATGCAACAACAAATGCAGGAGAGTTGATCAAGTCTCTCAATCTTACATATAATAAAGAGAGGCAATCTGCTATTACTAAAGAGATTCTGGAAATTGTATCCGGCGCGAATGCCTTAAGAGAAAGTTCCTGAAAAAAAGAATGAATATTTATCATAGGATAAGTACGGATGTTTGAGGATTTATCTCTAAAATTAGAAACTGCTCTGAAAAAAATCAAAGGGCAGGGAAAACTTACGGAGAAGAATATCTCCGATAGCTTAAGAGAGATAAGGCGTGTTCTTTTAGATGCTGATGTAAATTACAAAGTAGCAAAACAGTTTATCGAGAATGTTTCTGCTAAAGCCCTTGGTGAGGAAGTTATTGCTTCAATCTCACCGGGACATCTGATTACAAAAATTATTAACGATGAACTTACACAGTTGTTGGGCGGTAATCAGCAAGAGCTTAAGATAAATGCTTCGGGCATTAGTGTTATACTGGTGGTTGGTTTACAAGGATCCGGTAAGACCACTTTTTCTGTAAAACTTGCAAAACACCTCAAGCAGAAAAATCGAAAACCTTTACTTGTAGCTGCAGATGTGCATCGTCCGGCGGCTATAGAGCAGCTAAGTCTCCTGGGAAAACAGATTGATGTAAAGGTTTTTAAAATAGACGAACAGGATGCTATAAAAGTAGTTAAAGAAGGATTGGTATTTGCGAAAGAGAATCATCTTGATACAATAATAATTGATACTGCAGGTCGTTTGCATATTGATAAAGCAATGATGAATGAAATCATTTCAATTAAAGAATTAGTAAATCCGGATGAAATACTTTTTGTAGTTGATTCGATGACAGGACAGGATGCAGTAAATTCAGCGAAAATTTTTAATGATAGTGTAGATTTTGATGGAATCGTTTTAACAAAGCTAGATGGTGATGCGCGTGGTGGTGCAGCACTTTCAATAAGGTCGGTTGTGGGAAAACCTATTAAGTTTAGCAGCAATGGTGAAAAGCTTGATTCATTGGAAATTTTCTATCCTGATAGACTAGCATCGCGTATTTTAGGAAAAGGAGACGTAATTTCTCTGGTAGAAAAGGCACAGCAGAATTTTAATGAAGTAGAAGCCGAAAAACTTGAGGAAAAATTAAGGAAAAATAAATTTGATTTTGATGATTTTCTTAAGCAAATTAAAGTTATTAAGAATATGGGTTCTTTGTCATCTCTTCTGGGAATGATTCCCGGAGTAAGTGCGAAAATAAAAAATGCACAGATTGATGATAATGCACTTGTTAAGGTTGAAGCCGTTATTAATTCAATGACCAGAAAAGAACGTGTGAATCCAAAAATCCTCAATGGAAATCGCAGGAAAAGGATTGCGAGAGGCAGCGGAAATTCAATACAGGATGTAAATAAATTAATAAAACAATTTAATCAAATGAAAAAAATGATGAGTCGTTTTTCAAAAGGCGGCATAGGTAAATCATCTTTTCAAAATATTAAATTTAACTAATTGAGTGAAAACATTTGGAGGTTAAAATAATTTGGCAGTTAAGATAAGATTAAGAAGAATGGGAAAGAAAAAGCGGCCGATCTATAAAATTGTGGCTGCTGATGTAAGATCCCCGCGTGATGGTAAATTTCTAGAGGCATTAGGGCTGTATAATCCGTTAACAGATCCTCATACTGTTGATATTAAAGAGGAACGGGTGCTTTACTGGCTAAGCAAGGGTGCTCAGCCTACTAAGACAGTTAAAAGTTTGTTAAGGCAAAAAGGTATCACCTTAAAAAATGAATTAATTAAGCGTGGAGCTAATGAAGAAGAAATAGAAGCAAAACTTTCAGAGTGGGAAAAACTAAAGGAAGCGGGTGCATCTCAAAAAGTGAAGAAGAAAAAGATTTCAAAAAAAGCTAAGTCAAAAGAGGAAGTATCTGAAAAATCAGGCAAACCTGAAGAAACTTCAGAAGATAGTTCTGAAATTGCTGAAGATGCTAAAGCTGATGAAAGTACAGCTGAAGTTAAGGGCGCTGCTTCTGATGAAAATGACGCTGATAAGGGATAATTTAATTTTTCCCAAAGGTGCATTTTCTCCTGTACATAATAGTCTAAATTGCTCCCGGCTCTAATAATAGGAGGCTCCGTGTCATGAAAGAGTTCATAGAATACATTGCAAAACATCTGGTTGATTATCCCGATGAGGTTGAAGTGCAAGAAAAGGAACAAGAAGACAATAAAGTAATTCTTGCTCTGAAAGTTCGGTCGGAGGATGTAGGTAAAGTTATTGGAAAGCAAGGTAAAACTGCACAGGCAATGCGTACTCTTTTAACTGCTGTAGCAGCAAAGGGCGGGCACCGTGCAATGCTTGAAATATTAGATTAAGGAATATATCTAACAAAAAGTTTGTGAAAGATTTTTTCCTTATTGCGAAAATAATTTCGCTTTTTGGTAAGAACGGTTTTGTTAAAATCGAGCCGTATTCTGATTTCCCTCAACGATTTGTTGAATTGGAAAAATTATTTATTGATTTTTGGGGAGATAAAAAAATATTTTACGTTGAAGATGTAAAAGAATTGAACAATGCGGTTGCTCTGAAATTTATAAATTTCGACGATAAAAGAGATGCCGGAGTTTTGGTTGGAAGAGGGATATATGTTGAAGAAAAGGATTTGATTAAACTGCCGGATGATACTTATTATATACACGATCTGATTGGTAGTAAGGTTTTTCAGGGAGGAAAGAATATCGGCACCATAGCTGATGTTATCTCTCCACCTGCTAATGATGTAATAATAATAAGGAATGAAAAAAGTAAAGAATTACTTATTCCTCTTGTTCTTGATTTTATTGAAAGCTTTGACCCGGAGAGTAAAATTTTAGTATTAAAACAAAATGTTTCCTATGATGATGAGGATTGATATTATAACTGCTGTACCTGATTTGATTAAGAGTCCGTTAAATACAAGTATTTTACACCGGGCTCAGGAAAAAGGAAAAGTTGAAATAAATATCCACAACTTGCGTGATTATGCTTTTAATAAACATAAGCAGATTGACGATAAACCTTTTGGCGGCGGGCCTGGGATGATACTAAAACCGGAACCGTTCTTTGAATGTTTGGATAAACTGACAGGCGCTCGGAAATACGATTCTATAATAGTTACAACACCAAAGGGAAAAGTTTTTAATCAAAAAATTGCGAATAGACTTTCACTCTTAAAAAATATTATTATTATTGCAGGACATTATAAAGAGATTGACGACAGGGTTAGAGAGCATTTTGCTACCGATGAAATATCAATTGGTAACTATGTTTTAACAGGCGGCGAATTACCAGCTCTTATAATTGTTGATGCAGTTGTAAGACTGATCCCCGGTGTCCTGAATGACAGTGAGGCTGCATTAAATGATTCATTTCAGGATGGAGAAAGAATTGATTCGCCTTATTACACACGACCTTCTGAGTACAGAGGAATGAAAGTTCCTGAAGTATTGTTGTCAGGAAATGATAAAGAAATAAAAAAATGGAAAGAAGAACAATCAAAAAATTTAACTAAAAAATGGCGAGATTATAATAAATAGTGGAGTTAGCGATGGTTAATTTAAATAAAATAGCACCCGATCAAATAAGAAATGATATTCCCCAATTTCGTGCAGGTGATCATATTAAGGTGTATGTTAGAGTAATTGAAGGTGAGAAGGAAAGAATTCAGCCTTTTGAAGGGGATGTTATAAGTATTCGTGGTGCTGGCTTAAACAGAACTTTCACGATGCGCAAGATTTCCAGTGGAGTTGGAGTTGAAAGAATATTTCGATTGCACTCACCAAAAATTGCTAAAATTGAATTGCTTAAGCAGGGTGATGTAAGAAGAGCCAAACTATTTTATCTGAGAAATCTTTCGGGTAAAGCGGCTCGTATAAAATCTAAAAATGCTTAGGTATATAATTTAGAAGCCGCTTTCTTGAGCTGCTTTTTTAATTAATTTTTTAGGGATTAAATAAAAACATGAGAAACACTTAATACATCAGGATTTTCATTCATTTGCTTTAACATTTCAATTGAAA
Organism: Bacteroidota bacterium; assembly: GCA_022562275.1. GTDB lineage: Bacteria > Bacteroidota > Ignavibacteria > Ignavibacteriales > Ignavibacteriaceae > BMS3ABIN03. The sequence goes on along the minus strand of JADFPP010000040.1, from coordinate 17,560 downwards.
CCGGGCTCATTAGTTTCATTGTACAACAGGCAGCAACGCCGCCCTCGAAAATAACGTTCTCAATTTCTTCAATATTAATATTGCCTTGCCTGATAACATCAAGTATTGAAGCAAGTACTCCCGGTTTATCAAAATGCTTTACAACCAACTGATATTTAGCGTCTGTAATTTTCACTCTATTTACCCAATGATCGATAATACCACTATGCAAGTAATGCTTAACGATATTCACCGTCTCTTCAGCAACAGCATTTTGTGCCTGTACGGTTGAAGCCCCGATGTGATGAGTTACATAAATATTGGGGTTATCCTTAAATATTGATTTAACTTCACCGGTTTTACCTTCAGGCTCATCGTTAAATACATCTAAAGCCACCCTAATATTTTTTTCTTTAATTGCTTCCAGCATTGCTTGTTCATCGATAACAGAAGGTCGGGAGGTATTAATTAGTAAAGTATTAGGCTTCATATACCCGAACATTTCTTTATTGAATAAATTTTTGGTTTTTGGTGTAGCCGGTAGATGGATTGTAATAACATCACACAAAGGTAACAATTGATCCATCTCGGAAAAATCTTTTATATTAACTCCTTCTATTCGGGAGATATCCTTTCCGTAAACATTCATACCAAATGAGATAGCTCTGATTGCAACTTCCTTGCCTATATTTCCTAAACCAATAATACCCAGGGTTTTTCCTTTCAATCCATCAGCTTTAGAGTATTCGGCTTTGTTCCACTTCCCGTTTTTGAAATCCATAACATTATCAGGTATTCTTCTATCCAAAGCAATCATTAATCCAATTGTTAATTCTGCAACTGCCACTGAATTTTTCCCCGGACAATTGGCAACATATATTCCACGATTATTTGCTGCAGGAATATCAATGTTGTTTACACCTGCTCCTGCACGAATGATGAGATTAAGATTTTTAGCTGAATTTATTGTTTTACCATTAACTTTAGTTGATCGTACAATAAGTATATCTTTGTCTTTAGATGCAATTGGGAGATCTGCCTCACCAAGTTTAGGTGAATATTCTACATCGAGATCAAAACTTTTTAATTCTTCAACATATTTATCCGGAAATTTATCAGCTATTAATACTTTTACTTTCATATTATTCCTCTGATACTATACTAATTTCTTACGTAATTATTTTACTCAAGTTGACCGGTTGTTTTGATAAACCGTTACGCCGGAGGCGCACAGGTAAAACGGTTAAAAAAACACTTTTTTGTTTCAGTAACCCACGACCTGCCTACCGGACAGGCAGGCTTAAGTCGTGGGTTACTTAATAACCGAATTAATAATTAAACCGTTTCTCCGAAGGAGTCCCTTGGACAACGGTTTTTTAATAATAAAAAATTTACCGGTTAACTTGAGTTATTTTATTAAGGTAATTCCGGAAAAGATTCCACTCACCATACTCATCTCCCGTATAGAATAATCCCGATGACCTGCTACTGTATAACAATATTATAAAACTAAATATAATTTATTATGCTCTTTTTATTAATGAACATTCTTATTTAAGCATAGGCATTTTTAGACCAAAATTTTTAGCATTAGTAATAGCTTCTTCATATTCCGCATCGGCGTGCCGAACAATACCTATACCCGGATCAAAAGATAAAACTCTTTCTAATCTTTTTTCTGCATCTTTGGTTCCGTCGGCAACTATTACCATTCCGGCATGTATCGAATTACCAATTCCAACACCGCCGCCATGATGAACCGATACCCAGCCTGCACCACCTATTGTATTTAATAATGCGTTTAGAATAGGCCAATCAGCTATAGCATCACTGCCGTCTTTCATTCCTTCAGTTTCTCTGTTTGGTGATGCCACGGAACCGCAATCAAGGTGATCTCTGCCAATTACGATCGGGGCTTTAATTTTACCTGATGCAACCAGGTCATTGAAGATTTTGCCTAATTTAGCCCTGTCTCCATAGCCCAGCCAGCATATCCTTGCCGGCAATCCCTGGAAGCGAACCTTTTTTTGTGCTAAGTCAATCCAGTTGCATAGCGCTCTATTGTTCGGAAAGGCTTCCTTAACTGCAGTATCGGTTACATAAATATCTTCAGGTTCACCCGAAAGAGCTACCCATCTGAACGGACCTTTTCCTTCGCAAAACATAGGCCTGATGAATTCAGGAACAAAACCCGGAATATCGAATGCGTTGCTAACGCCGTTATCAAATGCTTCACCTCTTATGTTATTTCCATAATCAAATGTTACAGCACCCCTTCTACGGAATTCAAGCATGGCATTAACGTGTGCAACAATAGTATCTTTTGCCAGCTTGATATATTTATCAGGATTATCCTGTCGTAAATTCAGTGCTTCTGCATAACTCATCCCCATTGGAATATAACCATTAAGCGTATCGTGTGCAGAAGTTTGATCAGTGAGAACATCGGGGATGATATCTTTCTTTATTATTTCCGGTAAGATTTCTCCGGCATTACCAATTAAGCCCACGGAAAGAGCCTCTCCTTTTTCCTTTGCGTTCAAAACCCTATCCAATGCTTCATCAAGCTCATCAGTTATTATATCCAGGTAACCTGTTTCAATCCGCTTTTGAGCACGTTCACGGTTAACTTCAATACCAAGGAAAGCAGCTCCGTTCATAGTTGCAGCCAAAGGTTGAGCACCACTCATACCACCTAAGCCAGCTGTTAACATAAATTTTCCTTTTAACGAACCGTTAAAATATTTGCGTGCACATTCAGAAAATGTTTCGTAAGTTCCCTGCAGAATTCCTTGAGTACCAATGTATATCCAGCTTCCTGCAGTCATCTGACCATACATCGTTAACCCCAGAGCTTCCAGTCTCCTGAATTCATCCCACGTAGCCCATTTTGGAACTATCATCGAGTTTGAAATCAGCACTCTCGGTGCATCGGAATAAGTTTTAAATACTGCTACAGGCTTGCCTGATTGAATAAGTAATGTTTCATTATTTTCAAGGGTTTTAAGTGTTTGAATTATTTTTTCATATGATTCCCAATTCCGCGCAGCTTTTCCATTTCCACCATAAATTATAAGATTTGCGGGATCTTCTGCAACTTCCGGATCCAGATTATTCATTAACATTCTCATAGCTGCTTCCTGAGTCCAACCTTTGCAGGTCAATTCAGATCCACGATTAGCTTTTATTGAAGTTCTTTCTTTTTCTAAAATCATTTTATTATTTGAAGTGAGTGTTAAGTAGATCATTGTATTGATTATAAAGTGAACTCATCATCCACTTTTTGATAAACCAGCTATTATTCATTTGCTTTTTAATATGATCAACATTCTGTTTCATTTGAAATGTTAATCTGGTTTTTTCATCCTTTGTTAATTTTATTGTTTCATCACCTGAATTAATTTTGGTTAATATTGAATTGAATGCCTTTGTTTCTGCAAAGTATTGATTGTTTCCTTCCATCTGTTTCAGTGATTGTTTACAAAAGGAGTTTAACAATTTTTTTTCATTCTTTGTGAATTCGTATTTATAGTTTTGGAAAAGTTTCTTCATTTTCTGTTGATAAATTTTTTAATGATAATAGTTTGTCTTTTATTTTCTGATAACCCGGTTTAATAATATTGTATATATAATAGAGTCGTTCATCATAATGAATAAAAGCCGATTTCATTGCATTAATTGTTATCTTCTCTACATCATCCAAAGTAAGATTAAAATGTTTTGTAGCAAGTAAAAATTCGTTTGTCATCGTCGTATCACTCATCAGGCGGTCATCAGTATTAATTGTTACTCGAAATTTCTCTCTGAACAATGTACCAAACGGATGATTTTCTAGTTTATCGACAGCACCGGTGTGAACATTACTAAGTAAGCAAATCTCTAATGGAATTCTTTTATCAAGAATGTATTGTGCTAATTCGCCAAAGCCAACAACGTTACCATCATTATCGTAGATTAAATCTTCCATAAGATGAGTGGCATGACCAATCCTATGTGCATCGCACCATTGTATTGCCTGCCAGATTGATTCTTTACCAAATGCTTCGCCGGCATGGATTGTAATATTAAAATTTGCTCTTTGAATAAATTGAAATGCTTCGATGTGCTTTTTAGGAGGATACCCGCCTTCCTCCCCGGCAAGATCAAATCCAACTACACCTTTATTCCTGAAATTCACAGCGAGTTCTGCAAAATCCAGAGTATTTTTCATATTACGCATTCCGCATATTATTAATCCATATCCAACACCAAAATCTTGTCTTCCTCTTTTTAATCCCTTCAAAACCGCATTCACACTATCCTCATAATAAAGTCCGTTTTGGGTGTGAAATACAGGTGCGAATCTTGTTTCAACATAGCAAACTCCATCGTTTTTCATATCCTCCATCATTTCATACGCTACTCTTTCTAATGCTCCAATTGATTGCATCACCGCACAGGTATGTTCGAACCCCTGAAGGTATTCAACAAGGCTGCCTTTGTTAGCACCCCGGTGAAACCATTCCGCCAGGGCTGTTGGCTCCTTCGTTGGAAGTTTGTCATATCCCTGTTCTTCTGCAAGTGCAATAATTGTTTCCGGTCTTAATCCCCCATCAAGATGATCATGCAGAAGAACTTTTGGAACATCGCGTATAATATTTTCTGTTGTCACAACTACCTCAATTTATTGATGTTAAAATATTTTATTCTGGTAGTAAAATCAATAATTTTAATAATTCAATTACTATTTGACAGGATAATACCTGCATATCAGATATTGAAAAAGGAAGCAAATCTTGACTATCGAAATGTAATGTGGTAATTTTAATTATCTTATAATTTACTATTTAATGGAGCGAAGATGCAAAAAACTAATATATTACTAGTTATCGGCTTATTAACCGGATTAGTTTTCAGCGGATTTCAATGTTCATCTTCTGAATTAACCAGTGCGCGGTTATACATTCAACAAAAAAATTACCAAAAGGCTATTGATGTACTTCATAAAGATGTACAAAAGAATCCTAAAAGTGATGAAGGTTGGTATCTAATGGGTTTCACGTATGGCGAGATGGGAAAAATGGATAGTTTGCTTATTGGGTATGACAATTCCCTTGCTGTGAGTAATAAATTTGAAAAGGAAATAAACGATTCGAAAACAGTTTACTGGGTAAATAAGTTTAATACAGGTGTAAACCTATTTCAACGCGGAAATAAAACATCAGATGCTGACAGTGCAAAAATATTTTATGATAAATCCATTGATGCGTTTAATAGCGCAGCAATGCTTGAGCCCGATTCTGCGGATACATATAAAAACATGGCATTTGTTTATATGAGTTCCGGAAGGAATAAAGAAGCGATTAAACCTTTTAAACAATTAGTTCAGCTGAAACAGGAAATTGATGGTTACAGATATTTAGGTGACATTTATTACTCTTTGGGAAACGAAAAAAATTCGGATTACGCATTGAGTGGTGATATTGAGGATAGCCTTGAAGCTCAAGAGTATTATACAGATGCCATAAATATACTTGAAGAAGGTGCAAAAAATTATCCTAATGATGGTGATATTCTCAAAACTTTGTCAGCATCATATATCCTGGTTGGTAAACAAGATGTTGCACTTGCATCATTTAAATCTTTGGTAGATAGGGAACCGGATAATAAAATCTTTAGATACAACTATGGTGTGCTATTATTAGAATCAAATGATTTTACGGGTGCTGAAGAACAATTTCTTAAAGCATTAGAGATTGATCCTGACTATGAAAGCGCCACTTATAATCTTGGAATTACATATGTTAAGTGGGGTACTGCATTGAAAATAACTGAGGAAGAAACCGAACAGTACACTGATGAAGACATTGAGAAATATGAACTGGCGGTGCCTTATTTGGAAAAGATTATTGAGCAGGATTCCCAAAACACAGAGATTTGGGAGATGCTGGGAAAGGTTTACACTCTTTTGAATTTGCAGGACAAAGCTATGGATGCATTCAATAAAGCAGATGAACTTAGATCAGTTGCAACAGTTTCAATTGGATGGACTGAGTCCGAATTAACTGAGAAGTTAGGTAAACCAGAACAGATTGTTGAAACAGTTTTCGAAAACGTAAACGCTAAACAGTATATTTATAATGACTATAAACTTTATGTATATGTTTCTAATGGAAAGGTAATTGGATATACCTCAATAAAATAATCTTTAGATGGTTTAAGAAATGAACAAAAACAAACCTCCGAAAGGGCAACAAATAAATATCGAGTTAGGAGAGAAAGAAGCAGAGGGGATTTATTCTAATCTTGCAATAATTACTCATTCTGCGGCAGAGTTTATAATTGACTTCACCCGGGTTGTACCTGGAGTTCCAAAGGCAAAAGTTTATGCAAGGATTATTACAACTCCCCAACATGCTAAAATGTTACTAAAGGCCTTAAAGGAGAATATTAGTAAATTTGAAGCAAGATTTGGTGAAATAAAGATCGATACTCCGAACCAGCATTTTGGCTTTGTACCACCAAAGGGTGATGAAAAAGTAAACTAATATTATTGCTCGATCTCATAGTGAGATTTAATTCAAGTCACGACGAACATTTAGTTTTCGTGACTTTTTTTTTGCTTCTGTCAGTAAATTCTGGCGCTGTTAATTTATTATACACAGTACTTTTTGTAATAATTTCTTTAGATATTGTAAAAATTACAATAAGAATCTTTATATCGTTTATTTCATTCCTAAAAAACGTAATCCTTCAGGCATAAAATTAGTGCAATTAACCTTTCGATTTTGACTCCGTAGGGGAATATGGCTTTCTTATTTCCTGTTGAGTATTACGTAAATAAACCGTTTCAGAGATCTTATATGAATAAGCGCTATTTAAAAATAATCATCATTGCTTTTACAACCACTTTGATTATTACTTCCGGCTGCTACGAAATTCCCAATGAAATTATTTTTCCCGAATGGAATGTTGACTTAAATATTCCTATCGCTAACAAAAGATTTACGATTGACGAATTAATCAGAGAACAAGGTTTTCTAGCTACCGAAAATCTTAGCATTGAAGATAGTATTTATATTATGGGAACAGAAATTTATGACCTTAATACTGATATTTCTGATTTCATTCAACTTGTTGGATTCGCAACAATGACTAACATACCGGTTTTTACAGATTCACAGAACGTAACATTATATTTTGATTTTCCGGAAGGAGCAGTGCTGGATAGCGCTGAATTCTTAAGCGGCACACTGGATTTTAGTGTTAATAATCCTACTAATAGTGAAGTTACTCTTAATCTTGTAATACCCGGGATAAATGATCAGGGTGGTAATCCGCTTTTGATTGAAATAATAACTCCACCTCAAAATGTAAATTCTATTAGTAGTAATTTGGAAGGTCTCCGCTACAAGGTTCCTAATAATCAACCACCAGAGTTTTACAATAGTTTAATGGTGAACACCTCAGTGACAAACGGAAATGGTATTGGAAACGTTGTCTATCTTGATTTTTCCACTTCTGATTTTTTATTTAGCTATGTCTCCGGAGTAATGCCTGCAACTTCATTAGGCATACATGAAAATTCTTTTGGGTTTGCAACAGAATTATCCGATTATAGGGATAAAACAATTCTAAGGGCTGCAGAAATGATTGTTGATGCAGGATTAATAACGCAGTTCTCTAATCCATATCCTGTTGATGTGAATAATCTAAATATTGTTGGCTTACGAAGCGATGGGTTACAATTTCTTCTTAGAGATAGTACCGGAAATGAAAACATGTTTATACATATTGAAGATGGATTATTTAAGCAAGCCTTCAATGAAAGTAACAGCAACATCACACAATTTATTTCATTTCTACCTGATACGATTTTACTAGTCGCCGAGTATGTTATGAATCCTGATGGCAAGAAAGGAGCAGCTGCAATAGACGATTCAATATCATTCAGTACAACTTTCACAATAAGCAGTTTTTTAGCATTAAAAAAATCCACTGTTGTTGACAGCGGTACAATTGATTTGAGCCAGGATGAGAAGGATGCAATTAGAGATGGTAACTCTGTTTCAATAACAATAGAACTTGAAAATGCAATTCCACTAGCAGGTTGGATAAGAATGGATGTTGTTGATGAAGATCATAATCATCTTTTCACAATTACACATAACTCTAACGATACAGATACATTATTTTTTAATGCAGCCGTAGTTGATGAAAATGGCGAGGTAATACAACCTTTTACAAATCCTCCTATAACAATAGAATTAAATTCATCTCAAATTGAAATGATGACCAGAGCCAAGTTTGCAGTGTATAGTGTAACTCTTAGAACAAGTGATGCATTTCAGAATCCGCCAAAAATTGTTGCTATTCGTCCTAATGCCTGGGTAAAATTAAGATCCTATGGTACAATAAATTACAGAATAAAACTGTAAGATCTTTAATTTGTTAACCACAATAAAATGTTAAAAACAATAAAATATATTTTGATATTTCTTCCAGTTTTTTCCACGTATGTATTTGCACAATACGGTTCGATTGGATCTGTGGATGCAAGAAGTATGGGTATGGGAAAGACTTACACAGCATCGAGTGTTGGTGTTTATGCAATTGGATTAAATCCTGCTAACTTGATATCTGAAGACAGTATTTTCATTCAATTTGCAACCATCCTCCCCGTTCCAACTATCTCAGCTAAAGGTGGAATAGATGTTCTTTCGTTAGATGATATTAATTACTTTTTTGGTGGTATAAATGGAAAGAGTCGTGTACTTTCCGAAGATGATAAACAAAGACTCAACGAATTATTTAGTGGTGGTGGATATGTTTCATCTAATGTGGGTGTTCAACTTCTTAGTTTCGTAGTAATACCTGATAAAAAAATTGGAGCGTTTGGTTTTGCAGTATCAGATTTTACTGGTGGTAAAAGCAGGATACCATCAGCATTAGTAGATTTGGCACTAAACGGAAATACTGTAAATAAGGTGTTTGATTTGAGTGAGGCTGAAGTTCACTCATGGTGGATCAGAAACTATTCACTTTCTTATGCAAGGAAATTTGATGGTTTGAAAGCAGGATTATTGGAAAGTATCACAGCAGGTTTTTCAATTAAATTAGTACACGGATTTGCTTATGCAGGTACAGAAAGTGTAAGCTCGTACTTTACTACTTCAAACCAGCATGAAATTTCAGGTGAATCAAATTATGTTGCTTTTAGTTCATTCTCTGATAACTTTGGTGTAAAATACGAGTTCGATTCCCTCAGCCATGAATCATCATTTCAACTATTTCCAGGTCCGGCGGGAACAGGAATTGGTCTAGATTTTGGATTGAGTTTTCTTTTACCCGAACTGGCAACTTTTTCTATTGCAGTTACCGATATAGGATCCATCACTTGGAAAAAAAATACTGCACGTTTTGTGAGTAATGGTTCACTATATCTTGATGATTTATCGGACAAATCCCAATTGGATTCCTTAATTGATAAAATAGTAGGCACTGCAGAGCCAATCCAGGAATTTTCTACAGGTCTGGCAACTGCCATCAGGTTTGGTGCTGCGTTTGTACTTTCCAAATCAGAGGATAATACCTTTCCGGGTCATATACTTTTTGCGGTTGATTACAATCAGGGATTTAATAATTTGCCCGGCAACAGTACAAAACCAAGAATATCCTTCGGACTTGAATGGCAGTATTTAAAATTTTTACCAATGTTACGAACCGGATTTGAATACAACGAAGTTGAAGGACTTAATTGGGCATTTGGACTTGGATTTGTAAGCTCTTTTCTGGAAGTTCATTTAGCAACCAGTTCTTTTCAAACTGCTTTTTTTCCTGCTTCTTCAAGTAACCTTTCTTTGTCTCTTAGTTCCAGATGGAAATTTTAAGTTCTCTTATTAACGAATTTTTATTATAGAAATTATAGCGGCAATTAAAAAGATTATGTTAGCAAACCATGCTGTAAGCAAGGGGTCCATCACTCCATTCTGTCCAAACGCCTGGCTGATTTTCATAAATACCAGGTAAATAAAAGTAACCAGAATACTTATCCCCACCTGAACTGCAAGTCCGCCCTTTCGCTTGTTTGCAGAAATCGGAAGTCCAAACAATACAATTATTAAACTAGTAAACGCAAAAGCATATCTAGAATTATACTCAATTAATGTTGCAGTTGGATCATTGCCGGTTCTTTTCTGTGACTCAATCAGTTCGCGCAGTTCATCTAAATTCATCTCTTTTTTTTTCCTTTGTTTCTTTGTCAGATCGAAAGGGGTAAAATTTAGATAATCTATTTTCAACGAATCGAAATATTCGGCTTTTTGTACTTCATCATTAAACCAGCGTTTCACTCCATTTAATGCAATCCAGTATTTTGCGGTTGTATCATAAATTAATTTGGGAACATCAATTCTTGAAATCATTTGTGTTAAATCTCTATTATTAAACTCCTGAATACTGACACGGCTGGCGGAGTTTGTTACATGGTTGAAAAATCCAATGCTCATTATTCTCGTTTTTGAATCTTGAAAGAAAATATTACTTTCAGAAAATTGAATTCCTTTTTTCAAATACACTTGTTCAATGTGTACTTTTGTTTTATTTGCCATCGGCACTAAGTAACCGCCAAAATAAATAGATGCTATACTTATAATAACTGTTATAACGAGAAATGGAACCATGAACCGATATATACTCATTCCGCTTGCCCGCATTGCGGTTAGCTCGTTTAAATTTGATGCTTTAGCTGCTGTGAACAATGCAGCAAAAAGAACTGCTACCGGTGTCATCAGCTTTATAATCTCCGGAGAGAATACAAAATAGTAATACAGTATTTCCAATGCAGGCAAATCCTGATCAATAAAATCGTCCAGGTTTTCCATTGCATCAATAACAATAAAAATTATAGTAAATGCCAATAACCCAAACATAATAGTTTGGATGTATTGTCGAATTAAATACTTATCAAGGATTTTCATCTAAACTAATTTCATAATTCGATTTAAAACGTCTGGGTATAAGCCTTTTTATAAATGTGAATTGAATCGTAACCGTTTCTCTATTCGTTTTTACAGTAATGATTATACCTGCAATTGTAAGTAAAATATTTGCCGCCCACATTCCGATAAAAGGAGAAATAAAATCCCGCTCGGCAAGTTTTTCTCCTCCTATTAGAAATGCCCAATATAATAGAAAGAAGAACAGGCTAATAGTGGCAGCCACACCAAATCCTCCTCTCTTAACCATTACTCCAAGCGGTGCCCCGATAAATACAAATATTATACATATCGCCGGAAGTGCATATTTTTTATAAATCTCAACATCGTATTTTTCTATCTCTCTCTCAACCCACTCCACTCTTCTATAATTAGAAATCACTATATTTTTTGCTGATTTTATTTTATCCAAAACTCTTATGTAAACAAGCTTTTCAGTTTGAGGTGTCTTAATTGTAGTTAAATATCTATTTGCAGCAGAGTCAATAAATAAAATTTTGTTGGTTTCCTTTTCCAAACCAATTAAATACTGATCACGCTTCTTACTCAAACTATCAACAATAAACTGCATTGATTCTGTACTAAGTTCTCGTTCTCCCCGTATTCCACTGGCAGTTTGTTGAAAAGAAAATTGATCTGCATTCATTGCAATTCTATGTTTTTCAAATACAATCTTCCGGTACATTCCTGTTTTATTTATATCCGATTCATGAATCTCACCGCGTATTAAATCCAATATTAGTTTCGATTGATCGGTTGAAAAATAAATATATCCTTTCTCAGCAGTTACAACATTAATTTTACTAGGATTTGTATAATCGTAAATCACTACCTCATTTAGTTCATTTATTTTTTCATTTATATCTCTTGCAAGAATTGCATAGTTAGCTACTTCCTGCGAAAAAAATCCTTTCTCTAATGATAGCGTAGGTTTTTTCCGGGATATATCTCCCATTAAAAGTTTTGCCTGATGATTTGCATTCGGAAGGACATCATTGTTAAACCTGAATAAAAGATAAGCAAGAATTACACCCGCAATCAGAGGAGCAGTCATCATCTTATAAAGACTAACACCCGATGTCTTCATTATTGTTACTTCATTATTCTGAGATAGATTACCAAATGCCATCAAAGTAGCCACCAGAGTTGCCATTGGTATCACCAGAACGAGCATCCATGAAAGATTATATACAATTAACTGTACTATAACCCACGCATCCAGTCCTTTTCCAACGAGACGATCTGCAAATTTCATTAAAAACTGTAGAAGAAATATGCACATCAATGTTATAACCGAAAATAAGAACGGCAGAAAGTGACTGCGCAATATGTACTTATGCAAAATCATGTATTAAAAATATGGAAGGTACCATTCTTTAACAAGACAGATAAAACGAATAATTAATTTATCATATAATTACAGTTATTAATTTAACTTTAATTAAATTAAATATTATAATTAAAAATTCTGTTCAGAATACAAATTAGCATACATACTATATTACAATAATTAGGGGGATTACATTAACAAATATTATAAGAGGAACTTTAATTGAAAAATGTTATTACTTATATAAATTCTAACAACAATAGATATATTAGTGAGCTTAAAGATTTTTTGCGTATACCAAGTATAAGCATAACTCTAAAACATAAAAAGGATATGATAAAGAGTGCGGATTTTGTAGCAAAAAAGTTAAAAGAAGCAGGGATACAAAAGGTAAAAGTTATAAAAACCAAAGGTAATCCTCTAGTTTATGCAGAATGGTTAGGTGCACCGGGTAAGCCTACGGTACTTATTTACGGTCATTACGATGTTCAACCAGTAGATCCTTTAGAATTGTGGGATACGCCTCCGTTTGACCCCACTGTAAAAAATGGTAAAATTTATGCACGCGGTGCAACGGATGATAAGGGACAGATTTTTATGCATATTAAAAGTGTGGAAGCATTTTTAAAAACTGCCGGAAAACTGCCATTAAATATTAAATTTGTAATCGAAGGAGAAGAAGAAATTGGAAGTAGAAATCTTCAAAATTTTGTTAATAAAAATTCTAAATTATTAAAGTGTGATGCAATACTAATTTCCGATACGGCTCTTTTTGGGCCCGGTATTCCTACTATTACGTATGGATTAAGAGGTATTGCTTATATGGAGATTGAAGTAACCGGGCCGAACCGGGATCTTCATTCCGGAACGTTTGGCGGTGCAGTAGCAAATCCAATTAATATCCTTGCCGGTATGATCTCGAAATTAATGAACAAAGATGGTCACATTACAATTCCGGGTTTTTATGATGATGTTATTAAGATTACAAAAAGTGAGAAAGAAAATATTAAAAAGCTAAAATTTTCAGAGAAGAATTATGCAAAGACATTGGGTGTAAAAGAACTCAAAGGCGAAAAAACTTATTCGACTTTAGAAAGAACATGGATCAGACCAACTTTGGATTGTAATGGTATTATCGGTGGCTTTACAGATAAAGGTGCAAAGACTGTTATTCCTTCCAAGGTTACAGCAAAAATAAGTATGCGTCTTGTTCCGAATCAGGATCCAATAAAAATAGCCAAACTTTTTACCAAATATATTAAACAAATTACTCCTAAATCCGTTACTGTAAAAGTGAATGATCTTCATGGTGGTTATCCAATTGTTGTTTCATTAAATGATAAGGCTACAATTGCTGCTTCTAAAGCAATAGCCAGGGCATTTGGAAAGAAAACTGTATTTATGAGAGAAGGCGGCTCCATTCCAATTGTAATAACTTTTGCCAAAAAGCTAAAAGCCTCTCCGGTTCTTATGGGTTTAGGTTTGAACACTGAAAATTTACATTCACCAAACGAGCATTTTAATCTCAATCATTTTCATTTGGGCATATTAAGTTCCGCTTTCTTTTTTGATGAATTCTCTAAATAAAAATTCTCTCACTATTTAATGAGGTAAAATTTAATCGTTATTCTCACCAAATGTGGCTGATTAAACTCTCTGAATTGTTGATCCTGAATTAAAATCAACCATTAATTTATTAGCTGTGACGGCATAATTTTTGATCTGCTAATTTGTTGTATTTAGATTATATTTCAGAGATGAAATTATTTATAAAGACAATCCCCGCACTTTTTTTTATTATGTTTCTATTAAGCTGTAAAAAGGAAAAAGCAGAACAAGTGAGTTATTCAGATAAAAATGGCGTGGAATATTCATCTGAAAAAGATGCACGAATACAGCAGTATAATTTAGATCGGCAAAAAAAACTTGCAGCAAACAGATATTCTTGTGATACTCTTTCACTAAAAGAATATATTCTCAATCATTATCCTATCGGCACATACCTTTTAAATTCAGATAAGACATTTAATTATAGCATCCCAAAACCGGCTGTAATTTATTACGATCAGGATAAAAGATATATATTTTGTGTAATAGCAAAATCCCGGGAAGGAGAAAGATTGATAGAGCCTACAAACATTATTGGATATGATCAAAGCTTCATCGATTTAGACAGTACAGAACTCGGTACAGCTTTTTTCTATTTAACATTATTCAGATGTTTTAATGATACTTTTGAAGAAATCTGGGAAGCGTCGATTCCGTCACACGGTGGTTTCAATACTATCTCATACAAACGATGGAATAAGCAGAATATTCCTTACATTGAAGTTAATTTTCATTATGGTAGAGGCAGCGGTCATATTAACTATAATTATTTTTTGCTTGATGATATAAGCAATAAACCACATCTGTTAATGACTTACAAAGGAATTAGTTCTAAAAGAACAATTGCCAATATTGACGATGATGAATATCCTGATTATTATGAATATATTTATTATGATCTTGGAGACAGAGTATATTCGAAAGATTCAGTTGCATTCATATGGAAAAGAAATGATAACGTATATGTTAATACAAGAAATCACAAGCAAACACGGCTCTATTAAATTATTATTAAAACTAAATTACACTTACAAAAAACCAATTTAATTATTTTTACTAATTCGAAAAAATATTAAGGAATATTAATGCAGGACTTAATTACTAAACCAGCTGATTTAATTGAACATTTATCTTCAAAGGGATTTGATGTTGCAACCATAGACGGTTACAAAGTTATAAATAAATACAGCTCGATTGAAAATGAAATTAATAGTCTTTACTCCGGTGTGGGATTAAGAAATATTTCACATTATGGAATAATTGAACTTAAAGGAAAAGATGTGTTGGATTTTCTACATAGAATCTCAACAAACACTATAATCGGACTAACAAAAGCACAAACTACGATTACTTTATTTACATCTGATAAAGGCAGGTTAATTGGTATGGGGAGATTGATAAATTTTGAAGATTATCAACTTTTTGTTTGTGATAGAGAAAGCAAATCAAAAGTGATGAGCTGGATAAGGAAGTATATTATAACTGATGATGTACAGGTAAATGATGCGAATGAAAAATATAATTTGCTCGAACTAATGGGTCCCCAGGCGGATTCATTTATTCAGTTAATTTGCGGCAATGTTGTTAATGAAATTGAACCCAATACATTTAAAATAATTCAAACAGAAGATTTACTGTTTTTCTTGATAAAATTATTCGATGAAAGGGGAGAGAATAAATTTTGGCTTCTCTCTGATACAGCAAATAGTAAGAGATTAATAAATAACATGCTCGAGTACGATGGACCATATGAATTTAACCTGGTAGGCGAAAATGCATATAATGAATATCGTATTGAACAAGGAATTCCTGTTGCACCGAATGAATTAAATGATAATTATAATCCACACGAAGCTCGTCTTATAAAATACATTGATACTGAAAAAGGCTGTTATATTGGGCAGGAAGTTATTGAAAGACTTAACACTTATGAGAAGGTACAAAAATACTTAATAGGTGTGGAATTTAATGGGCAATTAAATGAAGACGAAAAGTTTTCATTATTTAATGCTAATGGAAATAATGTTGGTACAGTTACTTCATCCGTTAATTCGATAAAACTTGATATGCCGATCGGGTTAGCTTATGTACGAAAAGCTTATACTGAAAAGGGAACGAAATTAATCGCAAAGTCTGCTGGTGGAAATGAACTTGCTGTTACCGTTTGTACTCTGCCGTTTATTAAATGAAAATATACACTAAAACCGGCGATAAAGGTGAAACCGGATTATTCGGCGGCGAAAGAGTATCAAAAGACTCAACAAGAATTGAAGCGTATGGAACCATTGATGAGTTGAACTCATTTATCGGTTTAGCAGTTATTGAGGTTGCTGATGATTCAGTGAAAGAGATTCTGCAAAATATTCAAAACCGGTTGTTTACAATAGGGGCTGATCTATCTACACCTGATAACGAAAAGAATAAAAAACTTAATATTTTTAGGACACCCGAAGAATTTTACCTGGATATTGAAAAAGCAATTGATCGTTACGAATCTAAATTAGATGAGTTGAAAAATTTTATTTTGCCGGGTGGTTCAAAAGGTGCAGCATTATTACACATTTGCAGAACAATAACCAGGCGTGCTGAAAGGGAAGTTGTGGCACTAAACAATACGGTGAAAATTGGAGATAACATCATTATATTTCTAAATAGATTATCCGATTTGTTTTTTGTTCTTGCACGTTTTGAAAATACCGTAACCCACACTCCTGATATAGAATGGAAACAGTGATTTTGCTTACTGCAGATTGCTGTTTGCCTGCTGATTAACTGGGGGTGAAATTGGCTTCGACGGGATTAAAGAGACACTAAATTGCACATCGTGTTTCCTGCAGACACGTTAAACGGCGGGAAAAAACTTTAATTGGCGAATACGATTACGCTCTAGCTGCGTAATATAACGCAGCCGTTCTCTGTTCTCTCTCATACCGGGGATCAGAAGAACGTCGTTAGGTATTGATAGCCGCACCAACCGCTCTTGTTGGTAAAGCGAATTCCGCGTCGGCGGATTAATGAGCAGACTTAAAGCATTCCGTGTTTGTTCGGCAGCTTTAAGTTAAAACTATAACAAACTATATGTGTAGACGTTTTTTGGATCTTAATTTCGGACGCGGGTTCGACTCCCGCCACCTCCACTCAGGCTTCGTTTTGAGTGCAACGAAAAATGAAGACAGCCGCGGCGAAGCTGAAAGCAAAGCCGGGCATATTTAACAACATACTAAAAACTGCTCAAAACTACGCCGCAGCGAGCTCGTCTTCGTAAAAATTAAATAATTCATAATCATTGAGATAAGCACAAAAAAACAATATTGGAGCTTTATAATGTTCTATTACGTTTACATATTACAGAGCATAAACAATCCTGATAAATACTACGTTGGATATACTACAAACGTTAAGGATAGATTGATAAAGCATAACGAAGGCGGGGACAAATACACTTCAAAATACAAACCCTGGAAGATAAAAAATACAATCTCCTTCGATGAAAAGGAGAAAGCACTCGCATTTGAAAAATACCTCAAGAGCCACTCAGGCAGAGCTTTTGCAAAGAAGCATTTCTGACAAGCTTTGACTGCACGTAAAAACTTTTAGATTTATTAAATACTATTCTTTATTTTTGAACAACCATTGTTGTGTGATTAGGATAAACACCTCTCATTCT
>JADFPP010000121.1 GCA_022562275.1 Bacteroidota bacterium | reverse complement strand
ATAGAACAAAGAAAGTTATCATTAAAACAACAATTATTAGAAAGTAAGGGGGAATTAATAAAGATCGGGGATGAAATTCAAACATTACAAGGAAAAAGAGCAGCAACGGAGCAAGATATACAACAAAGCCGATTAAGTTTAAAAATATTTGAAGATGAGATTGATGCAAATAATAAATTACTTTCGTTTGTAAATACAAGATTAAAACAATTAGATAAAGAAGATGAAAAACAAGCCAAACGAATATCTCGTTTAAAAGAACTTCAAGATGAATTAAAAGAACAAAAATTAGCATTAGAAGCAATAACAGACGAAACTACAGAAGCATCGGAAGTAGCAATTATAACCGGAAAGGCAGAAATAAAAATCACTCAGGAAAAGATTGATGCTATTTTAAAAATACTTTCACTTAAAGAAGATGAAAAAAATAAGGACAAAGAGAAATTAGAAACATTAAAACTTGAAGAGGCAGAGAGGGTATTCCAATTAGAACTACAAGAAAAATTATTATTAGGAGAAATAGAACGTAGTGAATTTGTCATAGAAAGCGCAAAATTGAGAATTGATGCTATTGATTTTTTAATAAAAAAAGAAATTGAAGGAACAGAAGCATTTAAGAAATTAGAAATAGAGAAGTTAGAACTGATAAGAGATATTGAAAAAGAAAAGAAACAACTACGAGAAGAAGAACTGGAAGAAATAAAAGAACTTGCGGATGTAGCCGTTGATAGTATTATTAAAGGACTAAGCAAGCGAGCAGATGCAGCTATCAAAACAGCCAACACGGAAATAGCAGCCACGGAAAAACAAATATCCCGACAAGAAGCACTTGCAGCACAAGGTTTAGAAAACTCCTTAAAATTTGAACAAGAACAAAGAGCCAAAGCATTATTAGCTAAAATAGAAGCCGAAAAACAAAAACAAACGGCTGAAAAAATAAGTGCCTTTTGGAATTTAGTTTCTAACAGTGAAAACGTAGTAGAAGCTATTGCCAAATTTGGCATAGGTGAAGCATTTGCAAAAACAATAGAATCATTACCCGGATTTGAGGAGGGCGGAGAAACACCTGACAAACCAACATTAATAATAGCAGGAGAAAAAGGGCGTGAGTTCGTAGTAAAGCATGAAGCAACAGAAAAGTATTTACCACAATTAAAAGCAATGAATGAAGGTACTTATGATAATCAATTGACTAACTACATAGATAATTCTCGTTTTATACCGGAAAACATACCTACTAACGACATACAAGTTCAGCAATTAGTTATAGAAATGAAAGCAATGAGAAGTGAATTTAAAAACAGTATGCCAAAAATTGAAACATATTTTGATGCTACAACAAAAGAGATAATCAACGTAATGAAATACCAAAATAAAAAGAAAATAATACATTATAAACTACCTACTTTATGAGCAGGATTAAATTAAATATGTATTTGGATAACCAATTAATTGGAGTTGCTAATAATTGGCAGAGAATTAACATTGCTTTAATATTTGAGGACGAAAATGTACAGCCGGCTATTGAAACGGATGAGTTGGAATTTGTATTAGATGAAAATAAAATAATCAGAAAATGGGTAACAGATGGGCTGATTGGTGGTGTGGGTATTTTTGAACCACCGGAAATGAGAATAGAAATTGCAAGTGAAGGCAATAGATTAACTGTATTTGAAGGTCTTTTAGATACTGTCAGAGATATGGTATTTGTAGATTGTGATAAGATCAGGGTTAAGCTAACAAAAAAGGGCGGTATTGTAAATCTTACCGAAAGAACAAGGGCTTTTAGTTTTGCTTACTTACATGATTTGCCGGCTGGAACTCCCGGTAGGATTTTAGATAGTGATTTTGTAAACGTTCCCTATATTTTGGCTCACATCCCCGATAGAACGGAAATTTTAATATTGTCAATTACTCTTTTTATGATGCTAAAAGAAATTTTTGAAATAATAAAAACCCTTTTAAAAGATATTGGCATAATAACAGGAGATGCGGTTGATTTCCCACCAAATCCAGAGGGAGCAACAGTAGCATCGATATTGTTAATCGTTGCAGATGTAGTGTATATAATTGTTATTACAATAGCGATTGTTATTTTAATAAAGTCATTAATTAGAAATTTATTAAGCCCGATAAGTAATTTCAAAGCAATGAAACTGCAAAAATTATTAGAACGAGGTGCAGAACATTTAGGATATACTTTTGAAAGTACATTTTTTGATAACGTGAAAAATAGAGGATTGGTTATTTTGCCAATAAAAGAAAACAGACCAGACAAAAAAGGAAATATCATACAATTAGATGGAACAGAAGTAAAAGATACCGGATTTCCTACTAACAAAGGTCAATTATATACTTATTATGATATGTTGCAATTCTTTAAGAAGCTAATTAATGGGAAAATAAGGTTAATTGGAAATGTCATAACAATAGAAAGAAAAGATTTTTTCAGCAATCAAAGTTCCTATGTTTTACCGGATGTATTTTTAAAAGAATTTGTTTTTAATGCTAACGAGATAAAAGGTAATTTCACACTTCAATTTGCAGTAGATGTAAAAGACGACACTACTTTGACGAATTATGAAGTCAATAAAACGAACTTCCAACGAGTTACTGAACCCAAAGTAATAAAAGACAGAAGAAATGTAATGATCAAACAATTAGATCAAATCAATTTGCCCGTTGCTCTGCCGACACGAAAAGAAAAACTAACTATTGTAGAAATAATATTGTTTGCATTGACCGAACCTGTTGATAGATTATTAGACCTTTTTAAAAAGAAAGAACGTTTTTCAGATAAAATACTTGCAAGAAAAGGTTTATTACATCTTGCTAATGATTTTACTTCGCAGCCCAAATTAATACCGATGCAAGGTCTTAGGGTTCATCCGGCTTACCGTTCTATTATGAATGCTGAAATATTACATGATAATTTTTATTTTATCAATTCTTTTGTTGCAGAACCGGTAAACCATAGCCAATTTAAAATATATAAAAATATAAGAATACAATTTTGCTTTGAAGATTATGTAACTTTGTCGGAAAATTCATGGTTTACAACAAGCGATGGAAGAAGAGGTAGGTTTGAAAGGATAGAAGGCAACCCTGATGGTAATTTCGCAGATGTAGATTTTAGAATTGAAGAAATTTATACAAAAAATTTAAAAGATAGAATAATAAAAAAATTATAACATGATAGAAGAAGCTGAATTATTAAAAAAGGGATTGGACGAGTTAGCCAAATTGCTTAAAATGCAAGAAAGGAACTTAAACAAAAGACTAAAAGACATCCCGAAAGATCAACGAGCAAAATTTAGAAAAATTATTGCAGATGCAAAAAATGGAAAAATGAATTTTTCAGATATACAAAACATAAAAGATGGTAACTATAACAAGTCGTAAGTATTTTAATCAGTTCAACAATGGATTAAATTTCGATCAGAACCTGACTGATTTCACTATCTTTTTGCTTGGTGCGGTAACACTAAAAATGAAAAGGATCACAGAAATTGATATATTCTGGAGATCCGATGCAGATTCTAATAATTTATTTACTGATGATGGTGGTGCTGATACAATTACAAGGGAAACAGGCAGTTGGTTGGATGATGGATTTACCATAGGAGATGATATTCGTATTAAAGAATTAACAATTGGTTTTCTTGAAGATAATTTTATATTAAATGTAACAGATTTAGTATTAACGGTTGGTATTAGCAATCTCCCTGGAGCTTTTAGTTCAAATATAGCTATTGTTTTTGGAAAAACAAAGTTATTGGGAATGAATTATTTTTCCAATTTTATAGAAAATACTGCTCCTGTTACATACATTTCAAAAGTTGATGAAACAAGTATAAAAAAATGGAGTGTTCAATTTACAATAACTGAGTATGATGCCGGAACAGAAAAAACCGCAACAGCTTCAGGAACTAATGAGAGTTGGAAAATTAGCAGCGATGAAGTTAAAATAAAAAATACACAACAACCCCTTTCAGCAAACGAATTCCATCAGAAATTTCAAATAACTGAAATATTTACTATAACACCGTTTTTTGACACAATAGACAACTTAGAAAATGGAATAAAACCTGAGTATTTAATAAATGATTTATCATTAAGGCATGTAGCGAAATTTGAAGGATTACCTACACTTTTAAATCCAGTTATCATACATACATTAGATGACGATGAACAACCTTTCACCTTTGGTAATGTAGGATATTATGATGAACAATTTAATGGGTTCACACCTGTTGAATTTACCTTAGATTCTATTGTTTATTCCAACCCATCTAATGAATCAAAGGTAGTTATTGATGAAACTACCGAAATAACAGTCAAAATAAACAGTCTTAATAATCTTTTCTCTCAAAATAATACTGAATTTCAAATAAATATTATCTTTTTAAATGAAGATATTGAGTTATCGAAAAATATAGATACCAATTTTGCCTTTGATACTCTTTTTGCAGTTGCCGATGATGCAGGTAATTCAGGAGTTAATGGGATATTGTCTAATGTTAAAGGGAATATTGTAAGTAATAAACTTGTAATAACAGCCGATATTGACTATACACCAACCCAACAATCTTTAATTGATGAAGGAAAATACATCATATCAGTTATAACAAACGACCATACACTTGCAATAGATCAAAGTAAATTAGTTAATGTATTGTGTGATTTGAATAGTTATATCAAAAACAACGATGTTCCGGGTTTGATGGGCGTAACAACTAATTTCTTTTATGAGCATCCATTTGACAAGGGAACGCAAGGAACAACAGATTTTCAAGGATGGGTAGAAGATGGACTACTAATAAGTGCAGATTTTTTTCTTGATCTTTCTTTAGGTGCGGTAATTAACACCCTTAATCTCAAATTGGTTGCTTTTAATTCAAGTACAGGTAACTTTTTTGAAATCGCAGATGTTCCTTTTGACTTTGCAACTACGATTATTTCTAACGGTATTCAGGAAATTGATATAGATTCTATTCGTGGGTTTAAATTAGTTGAAAATTCACAATTTAATTTAGTCAGGATAAAGAAAATGGCTAAAATAGGAGACCAACAACACTATGATTTAGATGTTGGAATAAAACTTCAATGGATGGATTGGATCAATTTACCTGATGCCGATACGGTATTTTTTGACGACACCAAAATTGAAAACGGATTAAACAGACTTATTTCCAATTATTCGGCTGAAAATGGGTATGAGATTGTCATTTTTATTGATGCCGAAGTAAGTAATGGTGTGTTAAATACCAATTATAGATTTATTTCACCTGCTCTTAGAGTTTATGAATATGATACTGATGACACGGGTGATCCTTCGACAAGATGGAGTGGACAAGTAGAATTATTCGATCAGTCAAACCTCAATCTACAAGGTAATATACACGGGAACGAAAACACGAATATAAAAATCACATTTACAGCACTAACAGGTACTATCTCGGACACCGTACTTTATACCATAATACGATTAGAGGAATTTCAACAAGGGGGCTTATTGAATATATGGGAACTTTCAAGTTTTAGAGATAGTGCAGAAGATAATCTTTTAATTCCATTAGCCGGACAAAACAAAACAATTCACACTGTTTTAACAAGCTCAGTAGAGGTTGAATGTAGTATTGATTTTACCAAACTTAATCCGCAATCTACTTATAAAATAAGTGGAAGATTAGGTACGGCATGTAACGAAACTACAGGATGCGCATGGACACCGCAAGTATCGGGAGTTAGTACAGCTCTTCAATCTATCTTTTTCACAGATTCAAATATTGGCTGGACATGCGGGAGAGTTGGAACTATATTAAAAACCACAGACGGTGGCACGACTTGGACACCGCAAGTATCGGGAGTTTCTTCTACTTTACGTTCCATTTTCTTCATAGATTCTAACATTGGTTGGATATGTGGTTTTAGCAATACTATTTTAAAAACTACAGACGGTGGCACGACTTGGACACCACAAATATCGGGAGTTTCTGCTACATTAATTTCCATTTTCTTTATAGATTCAAACGTTGGTTGGACGTGTGGGAGAGTTGGAGATGTGGGTTTAATTTTAAAAACTACAGACGGTGGTACAAACTGGATAGTTCAAGCATCAAACACGTTTGAAACATTACTTTCCATTTTCTTTATAGATTCAAATATTGGCTGGACATGTGGAACTACCAGTATAATATTAAAAACCACAGACGGTGGCACGACTTGGACACCACAAATATCGGGAGTTTCTGCTACATTAATTTCCATTTTCTTCATAAATTCAAACGTTGGATGGATATGTGGAAGATTTGGTACAATTTTAAAAACCACAGACGGTGGCACGAACTGGACAGTACAAACATCTAATACCTCTCAAACATTAGCTTCCATTTTCTTCATAGATTCAAATACTGGTTGGATATGTGGAAGTAATGGTTTAATTTTAAAAACCACAGACGGTGGCACGACTTGGATAGTTCAAACATCGGGAGTTATTAATGCTTTGCTTTCCATTTTCCCCATAGATTCAAACAATATATGGGTAAGCGGAGATGGTGGAACTATTTTAAAATATGTCTGTTCAACAACTGGATGTGATATATTACTACCTGAACTACTTGGAGGCAAATTAAAAGAAGACGGCACACAAAAACTAAAAGAAGACGGTAATATAAAAATATTAGAATGATTGTAACTACTTTAAATAATCCGACACCCATGCCCGTAAGAGGGTTTGCAACAAAGATAATATCTAATATTATTACTGAAAAGGTATTAATAATAGAAGAGGA
>JADFPP010000039.1 GCA_022562275.1 Bacteroidota bacterium | reverse complement strand
AGGTTGCTGAAATAGTGGGTGATAAACACGAAGTGATAGTTTATAATTTGAATGATGAAAGCCGCTCATCAGAATATTATGAGTTGGCTAAAAATTATGGTATTAATTCAGTGCCTTCTGTTGTAGTTAATGAGGAACTGTTGAATTGCTGCAGCAGAAAAGGATTTGATCCTGGAATTCTATCACGAGCGCTTAGTTAAATTTTTGTTAAAATTGAAAACTATCCTAATACTGTATATTCTTGTTATATTCTCGGCACTTAGAATTGCTGCTCACGAACCTCTTTACGGCAACGGTCCTCACGTTCTCTTTAAAGGAGGATTTGCACCGGGAATCGTGATTCAAAGCGGGTTCGGCTATCTCACCACAGAATATTCACTCGGTTACGGATTAACTAAAGACTGGACACTTAATGGCGGAGTAGCTTTTAGTAATTTAAATCATAGTTATGAGTATAAAGGTTTTCTAATCAAAAACAAGTATCGATTCTACTCATATTTTAAACCGGGATTGAGCATTCTAGTATCAGCAATTGCTGCGGTCTTTGTACCAAAGAACAGTTCGGCGCCAAAAGTTTTGAATTTAGGTATTACAGGCGGGCAGGAATCTATCCACTGGTATTGGTTTGTTGATGCCGCTTATGCATTTATAATAACCGACAACAACTTTAAGCCGGGAAATGAAATCAATTATTCTGCAACAATCGGTTACCGTCCGTTTGAAATAGATTATTATAAACCCGATCTTGTGCTGTTTATTGAAGGGATTGGAAAATATCAAGAAACATCTAAACAGAACGGCAGCACAGTTACAAACACCAGCGGAAATTATTGGGCAATAGCGCCGACTTTTTTTCTTTCATACAAAAATTATGCATTACGCGGCGGAGTTGAATTTGGTGTAGCAAATACCGGCAGCATTAATAAGCCCGATACCAATTACAAAATCTCAATTGAATTACACATATAATTTTTTAAACAGGAGTTAATAATGAAAAATTTAAATAAGACCAAAGTATTTTTGCTTGCTGTTTTACTTACATCTATAATTTTTTCAAATTATAATTATACAAAAGAAAAAACAGGTGGTGATAGCAAAGTATATATAAAATTAGTAGTTGACGGACTCGCTTGTCCATTTTGCGCCTACGGGTTAGAGAAAAAGATTAACACTATTGAGGGGGCTGAAAACCTCTTTATAAATTTGAAAGACGGATTCGTTACTTTTGAAGTACCCCGCGAGAATCTACCAGGCGAAGAAAAATTAAAAGAGATAGTTGAAGATGCAGGTTTCGTTGCAAGGGAGATATCATTTTCGGAAAATCCGTTCAGTAAAGAGAAAAAGGAAGATCAACAATGAAAATAGAAATTATAATGTTATTGGGGCTGCTGTTATTTGCCGGCTGCAGCACAAACGAGGAGTACAGATTTGTGCGGGAGATAAGTTTGAATGGAATGAAGCCCATAAGCATTGCAATAGCCGAAGACGGAATTTGGGTCTCTGATTCTGAAAATAACCGGGTAGTAAAGATTGATGATAACGGTAAAATTATTAATGAGTTCGACGGCTTTCGAAGACCCATGCAAATCGGGTTAGCGAATGGTAAACTATATGTCCCGGAATATTTAACCGACTCAATAAAAGTAATTATTGATGGCAAAGTTATTCCGTTTAATTTAGGAATAAAACCGAATTCACCTGCGGGAATTGATGCAGATGCATCCATAATTGCAGTTGCCGATTTTTATAATCATAGAATAATTGTAAAAGATAAAAAAGAGACTTATACTTTTGGCAATAAAGGGCATAAAAAAGGAGAGTTGTTTTATCCAACCGATGTTAAGATCATTGGGGATAAAATTGTTGTTGCTGATGCTTACAATAACAGGGTTCAGGTGTTCAGTAAAAAGGGGAAAGCTATTTCGGTAATAGGAGAAAAGGACACGTTAAAAGTTGCTTCCGGTATTGACGCCGATGAAAATAAAATATTTGTAACCGATTCAAATAACAACAGGGTGCTGGTTTATGATTGGGAAGGAAACAGACTGCAAACTCTAACGCAGAATATAAGCTATCCTGTAGATGTTGTTTTAAACAACAATAAATTATTTATCTCTAACTTCCATAAAGGAACGATATCTATTTATGAAAAGTAAATCTTTGCTGTTCGTTTTTGTAATATCATTAGTGATTTTCTCAAGCAAGATTTTTGCGCAAGGTCCACCCATATTTACAGATTCACCTTTATTGCTGGGACTTGAAGGCGGTGGTATAAGAACATTCGGTAAATATATATCTACGGAGTCAGGGCAGACTTACATTCAACCGCTGGTAATTCCATACAATGTTACAACAGATTTTCAAATAGGCGGGATCCAGCCGTATGTTTTTCGATCCCCTGACAATGGTGAAAGTCAATCAGGATTTGGGAATTTCACACTGTTCGGTAAGTATTCGATTATTCAGATTGATGGAAGGGCAAAAACATTCAGAGCACTTTTAAAATATACACAAACTTTTACAACCGGTGCTTCAAATGTAAGTGTTGATGCAAATGCTTCTCAATTTTCTATTGTTACAGGATACATAACAATAAATTACGGCATTTACGGAACAGTGGGTTATACTTTTGTCTCAAATGATTTACCCGACAACTTAATTTATAATTTCGCATTTGGTTATCCGGTGCTGCCGCAAAAGTATCCGCCGTTCCAGTTAAATCTTTTTCTGGAATTAAACGGCACTCATACTTTAGATGTAAATAAGCATTTGCTTTTTGTATCTCCCGGATTGCAATTGATGACATCAAGCACGTTTTTAATTGAGACCGGTGTGCAAATACCTGTGATTGATGATAGAAATAATACTAAGTTCGTATATACTCTTGGAATAAGATATTTATTTTTCTAAAGGATTCTAAAAATAGGATACAACTATGAAACACGCACTAAAAATGTTAATCATACTATTCTCAATAGGAATTTCAACCTCGCTTGCTCAATCTGACGAAGTTAAGGTAAGAGTTGATGGTCTCTCCTGCCCGTTTTGTGCTTATGGTTTAGAGAAGAAGCTCAATGATCTTGATGGAGTGGAAAGTATAAACATCGATTTAGAAGAGGGATTGGTAACCATGCAGGTAATTGATGGTGAAAAAATATCTGAGGAAGATATCAAAACCAAAATAAAGGAAGCAGGTTTTACACCCAAAGAAATTGTATTCTCCAAAAAAAATAATGAAGCAGATAAGAAAGAATAATTAAACGGTAAACTTATTTACATCATAAATAAACATCTCACTAAGCCAACCGATATTGATGTAATTGGAGAGAAATTATTCGTTTCAAATTATGGCAGCGGTTCTGTTGCAATATTTTATTATAGATAACTTCTGAATAATTCAATCATCACGGTCATGCTGAACCTGCCCGATTGGTAGGCGGGTTCATTTCAGCATCTTTTGTGGGATTTTGAAATAAACCTGTCTGCCGATAGGTAGATTCAAAATGATGGTTTGTCAAAATGTTATTTTTCAGAAGTCTCTATAGATAACTTCAAACAGTTTAAATTAAAATTTCTAGTAGTATCATTGATTTGTTAATAGATCAATAATTAATTTGCAATTATTACCTAATGCGTTAAGCAATATGTTGTGCCTAATTGCTGTAATTAAAATACCAAAAGAAATTTTTGAATTAGCTAACGTGAGTTTCACGGGCGGCGG
Organism: Bacteroidota bacterium; assembly: GCA_022562275.1. GTDB lineage: Bacteria > Bacteroidota > Ignavibacteria > Ignavibacteriales > Ignavibacteriaceae > BMS3ABIN03. The sequence continues at coordinate 25,167 of JADFPP010000039.1, read as the reverse complement.
TGTAGTACTACCAACCTCTATTTCATCAACGGGCGTTCGCAAAATCAAAATCGCTAGTCCGGGTACCAGCGTAGGCGTCCCTGTGCAAGTATTGTTAGGCATAATAATCATATAATCAATAATATTAAGCACTTTTCATACAGTTAACTAATTGGACAATCAACTATTTCTAATTTCAAATACTTTTGCTTCGAAGGATTTAATGATTTTATTTGTATTTGTGGATGTTATTGTAAACTTTATTCCCCAAGGCAAATTCCGTTGCTTGACATTTATGACAATTATACAGATATTAACGACAAAAGTCGTATAATATTTTTCATAAACAAATTGGACATTAAAATATGCCAGCCAAAGCCAAAATGTTAGAAACCAGAAAGTTAGAAGCCTATTTACTTGATTTTGACCCGGAGGGCCTGGGATTATCTAAAAAAATTAGTCCTGATAATTTGCTTGACTTTATTAGTGTGTCCCGGGAGGGAATGGAATATTCCAAGTATATAAAAATATTTAACCGTGTGGAGTTATTTCATTTGTCAGACTGGGCAAAATATTTGCACACTAACATAAGAACATTAGAGCGATATAAAAAAACCAAGAAAAAATTAGATGCTTCAAAATCTGAAAGAGTACTACAAATTGGTATTGTATTAAGCAGAGGGGTAGAAGTTTTCGGCAATATGGTCAAATTTCGCTCTTGGCTATACAATAGTAATATGGCATTGGGAAATAACAAGCCGAAGGACTTACTTGACACAAATTTTGGATTGGGTTTGGTTACAGATGAGTTAACACGAATAGAGCACGGAATATTCGCTTGATAGTATATCGAGCTTCTAAGAATAATTATAGTGATGATTTATCCGGGGAAGGGTCAAGATTAGCAGGCGGACGTTGGAATTCTAAAGGTGTCCCAATGGTCTATACTGCAGAGAATAAAGCTCTTTGTATGTTTGAGTTAGCGTTACATGTCTCAATGGATTCAATTCCAACCAATTACAAAATTGTTAAAATTGAAATTTCACATTCTGCGTCAATCAAAAAAATATCCATAAAAAACTTACCAAGTGATTGGCGTGTGTTGCCTTATTCGAATTCAACTCAACAAATTGGGAATGATTTTATTAAGCGGAATAAAGAATTAGTATTGAAAGTACCTTCAGTGGTTGTATCAGACAGTTTCAATTATCTAATAAATCCAAAACACAAAGATATAGGCTTAGTAAAAATTATAGATAAAGAAAACCTCGACTTAGATAGCAGAATTTTAAAAAATAGATAAAATAACTTTCATAAGAGTTACCAGGTTCATCAAATAGCTAAATAGAAAACAAAAGAGATTACTATTATTATTCCATATCTAAGAATATAAATGTTGCAACAGGAATCGAAGTAACTGATGATAATGTTTTTGTAACAGATTTTGAAGGGAACCGGATTCTTATTTATGATTTAAATGGTAAACTTATTTACATCATTAATGAACATCTTAATAAGCCAACTGATATTGATGTAATTGGAGAGAAATTATTCGTTTCGAATTATGGCAGCGGTTCTATTGCAATATTTTATTATAGATAACTTCAAACAGTTCAAATTTATCATTTCTCCTTTTCGGAGTCCAGTGTTCGCCATCGGAAGAATAGAGTACAATGAACAACCTGTTCTTTAATTGCTTTCACAACTGCCGCGATTGATGATTATAGTGCCATTTAATTAGCAACATCAGTTTTTCTTGGTGGACGGTCAATCGGAACATCTTTCCTGAAAAAAGAAACAAACTGCCGGAAATATCCCCCGGGATATCCGGAGTAGCATAAACCGTATTGTTCAATTTTTTTGTCCTTGGGTCTGTATGCTGTGCCGAAGATCCAGTCCCAGATTGCAAGTTTTGTTGCCAGATTAATTCTGCCGTATCCGGATGCGTGATGCCATCTATGCATTTCGGGACCGTTAATAACATATTGAATCCAGCCTGTGTAAACATTAATGTTTGCGTGAATCCATACACCCCAGGCACCGTCTATCAATCCTTTTAATAATGCTATTTCAGGAGCTGCACCAAGAATCACAATAGGTGCAAACTCTACAGTTTGGTTAATTAATATTTCAAATGGATGTGAACGTGAACCGGCTACCCAATCAACATCCCGGACTGAGTGATGCGCTTCGTGAAACCTCCAGAGAAATCTGTTATGGTGCATAAGCCAGTGAAATGCAAAAATAAATAAATCGTGAGTGACGAGAAAAAATAATAGCTGTGTACCTAACGGCCAATCTGATACCAGTTGTAACCTTGATAACTGAGCGTGATTATCTATAAACATTATTAGTTCGGCAATTATAAAACCCATTACAATGCCCTGAAAGATTGTATAGAAAATAAAATCGTTCCAAAACCATTTCCTAAATAATTTTTGTTCTTTGTAAGGATACATTCTCTCTAAAATCACAATAATTATTACGTAGAGAATAAGTGCTAATATTGCATAAAGTCTTAAAATATTATAATCCATTTTGCTGCTCCAGTTCTTTTATAGATAATTTATTTTAAATTGTATTAAAAGCATTAGATGAAAGGTTAAGAAATTTTTGAACATAATTACGTCCAGATAATTTTATGTGATAAAATATTTCATTATGGAGTATACTGGAAGTACTGTACTGTATACCATAATGTGTTTTAATATACTCCACACCCTGGTGGAAATAATAGAAAGGAATAATCTTATAAAAACAGTAATGCTCTCTACAACCTCACCCAAAGGTGTAGGTGATAATTCAATTAATTAAATAAATAATCGGAGTTTAATGTCTGTTTTAATTTGCAAAATTATTTACCCAATGTCAAGAAAAATAAAATTTAATTGTTAACTATTGTTAATATTTGGTAAGTAATAAAAACCCCTGCCTATGTTATTAAGCAAGGGTTGGAGAAGTTGAATAATAATTGGGTATTGGATTTATAGCAAGTGTGATTGATGGGAAAGATTAGAAATTTCTTTCTATTTCAGGAGATTATTGTAGGAAGCAAAAATAAAAAAGAGAAAATGGTAATGGTGTTTGACTATATTTGTAATAGCATACTTTGCTGTTTAATTTGCAGTTATAACAATTAGAAGTCATATTTTCAAACATGATTACCTCCTTGATTTTTTGTCTAACGATATGATTAGGTAGTTTTATAGAAAACTATAAACATAAATTTGAATTTCAAAGATTTTTTATAAATAGCCTTACCATATCTAAGAATTATGAAAAAAATACCTTTCGAAATAGGAAAGCGATTCTTAATTCTACGTTCTAAATTACCTCGCTTTTCCCTGGTTAATAACGGCTGCTTCTGCTTTTGCAATTTTATCGGGATCGCCTAGATAACGACACGCATTTGTGGAGCGTAGCGAAACAAACATCCACTGAATGCGATTGTTAGCTCAAATTCCCAACTCTTTTTTTGCTTCTTTCAGGGTTACTGTAGGAGCATTTCTTTCTGCCTCTTTTGCTTGGCGTAATTCTTTCAAATCTTCATAATCACTAAGCTCTTCCTGTAATTTTAAAAATTCCTCATAGGGAATAACTGCAAATTGTTTTTTCCCATTTTGCTCTAAAATATTTGGATGTAGTTTAACCATAAATTTCCTCCTTTTATCTATAAATATCTTTCCTATGTCTAATCCGGTAAACCACAATAGCTTCTCCTTCTACTTCAAATAAAACTCTGTAATCACCGACTCGTAATCTATATTCTGGTTCTGTATTTGTTAGGTGTTTAACATCACCAAACATATTTTTTTTTAATGCTTCAATCTTCTCAAAAATACGTTCAAGTTCTTTTTTGGATATTTTCTTTCCATCCTTTAAAGATTGAGGTTTGAACACTATTTTGTACAACATCTTTCAATTTCCTTAAAACCTAACCATATAATTAGATAGTTTTATAGAAAACTACAAACAAAAATTAGAAATTAAAAGAATACTTCTTAATATCCTTACCATATCTAAAAATTATGAAAAAAAATACTCTTTGAAATAGAAAAGTGGTTCTGTGGCAATATTTTATTATAGATAACCTCAAACACTTCAAATTAAAATTTTCTATTAGTATAATTAATTTGTTAATAGATCAATAGGAGGCTTCGCGAAACCTTGTTTAATTAATAAAATCAATTTCCTAAAATTAACAATACTTATTGTATTCTAACATTTTTGTTATGCTACGCCCCCTTTTTCGAGGTTTTGCAAAGGTTCCCAACAGTTAATTTCCATTCCGAAACTTTATACCCAACCAAATCGAATAAGTGATTTACTTACATGTAATGAAAACAATCCTGCCAGAATAATTAAAATTATATCCACTGTAAGACCAAAGGTTGAATAAACCTGCATACCGAGAATAATAATTGTAATTACAAGAAACAGACATACAGTAGCCATTTGTTTACGAAGAACTCTAAACGGTTTTAATCTTGCTGCAAATCCTTCGGGTATTTCACTATCGGGTTCTAAAGTTGACATCTGTTCTTCAATTTTTGGCTGCAAACGGAAATGAATAAAAGAGAGCATTAACATTAATGTAAACAGGAGAATTACTTTTGCAATAATCACCCAGCTGCTCCACAATTCTTCGATTCCCAATCCACCGATTATTAAAAGCAGTATTCCTGTAACAAAAACAGTAGTTTGAAAAACGAAACAGCGCGAAGCCCCATGTCTTATTATGTTTTCCATATATCTGTCTGCGTAATAGTTAAAATTTGTTCCTAGCAGTACGCGCTCGTTTACAACAATAAGATTGAATAGCGGTACGGACATAAATACAAAACTCATTACGTGCAAAAACAATACGATATTATAAAATTCTATCATAATACTTCCTCATTTTAATTAAAATTAAAAAGTTAATGTTTTATCTGCTTCAACAACCCAATTAGAAAATTCTTTCATATTACTGATCTCTACTCCTTCAATAAGCTGCAACTCTGAAATCCCCCTTGCTTCGGAACAACCACCACAGGCTTTTACAGTAGCACCTTTTTTAATAACTGATGTTAACATCCTTTCAATATTATAATAGCCTTGAGGTGTTTTCTGATTCGGGATTGCGCAACCAACAGAATCAGCAAGTAAAAAAATAAGTAGTTCAACTTTTGGATGCTCCTTTTGTAAAGTCATTGCCATACGAAGGGCGTTGTATGCTTTTTCAGTTCCATAAGGGGCATCATTAATTATAATCAATGTCTTCAATTAATATTTCCCTTTATATATTCTTTATAAAATTAAATTATCATTTTCTCATTTTCATCATCATGGGGCACATCTCTGCCATAGTTGGTCTCGTTGGTTCACCTTTCCCTTCCAGTAATTTGACAAATGAATAATGTGCTTCCCTCTCGTCCTGCAAGAAGTGATTAAACGAAGGCATATAACAGACACCTGTTTCTAAAATCCTGAAAAACTCATCTTTCTCACTTATGCGATTGCATCCGTTCAAGAAAAGTGAAAATAAAATAAAGAGTTCTATTTTAGCGAGTCATGTTATTAACTGTAAATATAATTTAGAATGTTATCAAGCATATTTACTTTCAAAATCTTAATAGCACTAAATGAACTACAAATTAACTTTTATTCCGCCGTTTATAATTCGTCCGTCTGTCGGTGCATATATTTCGACAAATTCCGGGTTTGATGGTGAACCTAAGAACATCGGACCGAACCTCGATTGACGTGTATCCAAAAAGTTCTCGAAATTCAGAAACAGAATAATGCTTCCGAATTTTTTCTCCATCATCAAACCGTTGATCCAATAATCTCGTGTTTTTTCATTATTGCTCAATATTTGGGAAGAAGTATAATATGCTTCCAATCCGATCCTGAAATTACCGTGTTCTTCGTACAACAAAACTAAACCCAGCTTGTGCTTAGGCGTTAAAACGAATTCCTTTACGGTTCCTCCCTGATGCGTTGCTGCATCTACGTAAGTGTAACCAAGAAAAAATTTAATATCATGGTAGGTAAACTTAATATTAGTTTCTAATCCGCGGGTATTAAAATATCCGCTTAATGATGAAAATTCAAAAAATGCGGGGTCCTTTTCACTCTGTGCCAAAAATATAGGATTATTTAGTCTCGTAAAGAAAAAAAGCTGGTTGATTGAAAAGGTAATTTGATTGAATAGAATTGTCCGGTAATTCATATCAAAATTAAAGCCGTAAGATTTCTCAGCTTCGAGATTTCCTTTGTTCAATGGCAATACATTTCTGAAATTTATTTTTTCAGCGTCTTCATTAAAGATAGTCGGTATCTTATATCCTAAACCTCCGCCAATACGTGAAGATATGTTTTTATTCCATTTAATTAAAAGAGAAACACGTGGCAACGCGAATAAACCATAATCTTTATTATAATCGGCTCTAAATCCGCTTTCCAAAATGAAGTTTTTTGTTATATCGAATGTGTTTTGAATAAAAGAACCGATAGTTAAATCGTTATAATTGCGTTTTGCAATTACAGGGCTTTGGTCTTCAAAATCATCTATGAATAGATTTAAACCGAAAATCCAATTAGTATTATTATTAAAAACAGCATAAGTAATTTCACTGAAACTCGAAATTTGTCTGCCTCGAAAATTATAATCTGGAAGGTTGATTGTTCTCTTGAAAAAGCTCAAAGCATTTTTTGCTGTTAAGCTTTTATTTTCAGAAAAATTCAGAGAGTATTTAATTTGGGAAGAAAAACGTTCACTGGGATTTTCTTCAAAGTAATTATAAACTGAATCGGTAGTGCCTTGAATGTAAGGTAAACTGCCCCCTATACGGTTTTCGGTAATATAATTTAAACCGATTTCAAGCTCGCTGTTTTCATTAAAATAAAAATATAATTTTGGCTGAATACTTAATCTTTCGATTTTAGGAATATCGGTAAACTTATCATCATTATTATCGTAAGGTTTTTGAGTGTTAATTGAAGCTAAAAAAATTAATCCGAAACTTTCAAATTTTTGTGAGAAATATCCACTCACATCTACCCCAAATGCAGATGTTCCATTAAGCAGGAAAGAAATTTCTCTCTTTCTCCATGGAACTTTGGTAACAAGATTGATCAATCCTGCAATAGCTCCTCCACCATATAATGTGGATGAACTACCTTTGATAATTTCAATTTGTCTTAAATCCAAAGGGGGTATCTGCATAATACTTAAACTGCCGGAAAATCCGCTGTATAAAGGGAAACCGTCTTTTAACAATTGGGTATATCTTCCATCTAAACCTTGAATACGGAATGAAGAATTTACACTTACCGCAGAAGTCTGTTGAACTTGAATGCCGGTACTTTCACTAAGCAGCATAGAAATATTGGAAGGATCCATACTGATCTTTTCATCAATTTCTTCTCCGGCAATGACTTCAACTCGGGTAGGTTCGTCGCTAATTAGTCTTGAAGTTCGTGTCGAAGTAACGGAAATTTCTTCTAATTTTTCGGCTTGGTGATGTAATAAAACTTCAATAATTTCAAAATCATTCGGAAAACTGAATTGGAGTATTTTTTCTTCATAGCCTATATAAGAAAATTTAATCTCGTATGTACCATTAGGAATATTTTTTATTTCAACATATCCATTTACATCGGAGGAAGCCCCGAGTTGAAAACCGATCAAAAAAACATTAACACCCATAAGCGGCTCGTTCTTTTCCGCTTCTGTAACATTCGCTTTAAAGATGTTTTGCGAAAAAGTTGCATTTGCTAATAAAATAGAAATAATCATTACATGAAAGACTTTCATAGTAACTCCTTTTAGATAAATTTTAAGAATGTGTGAATTATTAAATGGATTACTATGAAATTTTGGGCGGACGCCAGAAAGATTGGTTGGGATTATTAGGTAGTGGTAGTGTCGGATTAAAGTATTTATATTTTGAAAAAACTTTTTCTAAGTTTGGCTTAACATAATCAACAGTAAAAAATGTTATACAACAATTACATTGAGAAAACGGGGAGAAATTTCGTTCACAGTTTGAATTAGAGTCATCATAAATAATTAACTCTGATTTTAACGGAAAATTTATATCCTCATCACAACATTCTAAATCCATGTAACCGGAAAAGAATGCCATGAGAGAGATATAAAACGTAAATATGAAAATAAACAGTTTCAATTTTCTATTATTGGTTCCTTGGGGTTTGTGCAATAATTCAAAATTTTTTATGTGAGATAAATTAAAAAAAGATAACCATTTCAATCTCTCCGATCGAATATAACCGTTGATTTTCAACAGATTTAGAAGGAATTAGTAAACCTGCCCGCTCATATATTCTGAGTGTATGAATGGAAATTCCTAATAATTCTGCTGCGATCCTGATAGGAAAAACCGGTCTCTCATCATAAACCTTAATGGGAATCATTTTATTATTTCCACAAATCAATTTTGAATCTTAAGTAAGATCATTTTATAATCAATTCACTTTCTGTTCCATTTAAAACGTTAAGATTTTATGTGAGTTAATGGTCCATTCTGCCAGCTCACTAAGATTGCTAAGTTCTGCACCTTCAATTAACCGAAGATTTTTTAGACCTCTTGCATCTGCACAAGTACCACAGATTTTTACCTTACCCCCTTTTCTAATAAATATTTTCAGCATTCTTTCTAAGTTGTAATAACCATTAGGTGTAATTTGATTTGGAATTGCACAAGCTGCAGCATCAGCCATCAAAAAAATCCAAACTTCTGAATCTAGTTTATCTTTTAATACTTGAATTGATAATCTCAATGCATTGTATGCTTTTTCAGTTCCATATGGTGCATCGTTAATAATAAAAAGAATTTTCATTTTGTTTTCCTTAAAAAGTTTTTTTTGAACTAATGACAACAAAGACACCTTGACCGTAACTATCACGGACAGGATCAGGTGCTGTCATTATTTCTGGATTAGAAAAAATTGTCTGGCATATCTTCCCACAAATAAATCCGTTTTTGTGCAGGAGCTCTATAACTTCACTTGTTGAATAAAAATGTGCGTACTTATAAAATTTATGTGACTCTTTCATTTATTCATATAGTTTTCCAAGCTTAGTTTCTCTATCAATAATACCGAGAATGAAATTGCCGCCCGGTTTGAGAACTCTAAGCACTTCGTTCAAAGCTTTTCCGGGATCTTCGACAAAACAAAGTGTTGTAACCATTAAAGCAAAATCAAAATGATCTGTATCGAAGGGCAATTGCTCTGTGTGGGCTTGATAAACTTCGATTCCTCTTGTTCGAGCTATTGAAGCCATAGCTTCAGATAGTTCAACTCCAAGTGAAATACCGAGTTGAGAAGCAAAGCGACCGGTACCAACACCTATTTCTATTCCTAATCCGCGTTCCGGAATGAAGCGTCGAATGGCTTCTACTTCTGATTGGAATGCATAGGGATGCTCATCAAACCATTCATCATATTCGGTAGAAAATTCATCGAATGGTGACGGATCTCTTTCAATTCTAATCATAGACTTTTAGAAATACTTTCCGTTCGAAGTAATTACCAACCATTCCTGATTTCGCATCACCCTTTACGGATTCACCTTTTGTTAACATTACCTGAAGTTGTAATTCAGTATCTTTTGCATCGTCAAGCGGTTGAATTGTCATGGGTAAAACTGTAAGTTGTGCACTCTCAAAATCCGGCAGATTGTCACCTACTACCCTGCACGCCATTTGAAGATTAACGCCCCAGCCGGGGGCAAACTTCGAAAGTGAACTTGTTCCAATCCTCGTCGGATCAACATAAATCCATGCGTTCCTGTATGGTGCAGGTGCTTTATCGTCTTTTGTCCTACCAATCACTGTTAGAACTGTTTTCTGCTTCCCACGTTCAACCTCAAGCAGAAACGTTCCATCTGCTTGACGTAGAGATTTCATTGTTTCTTTATCGAGAATATCAATGATTGTTTTTCCTTCATCAGACCAGGGACCGTTGTTCACATGACAACTCATGCAAGATTTCGCCTTCCCGAGTAATCCAACAGCTGGTGGATAGCTGAAGCCTTCCAGAAATAATCCCATAAGTAATAAGAGGATAAATGTTATGGTAAAGAAATTATTGGTTCTCATCTTCCTTCTCCTTCTTGTTGTTAAATGTATTCCACATTTCCTTTTAAAGTAATCTGATTATAATTTTATAGGAATGCCAAATATCTTTCCGCCAATAGTTAAAATATATTTATAAATATTTTTTGTGAATCCGTTTGGTGAAAGCCACCATTTCTCAAAAAACACTTTTCCTAAATGCCATTTTTTCCCAGGTTTTTTCATCTTAATATCCGGATGCGGTGAAGCAAAAAAATCACCGTAAGCAAAACCTGCATAATCATCACCTGCTTCAAGCATGCAAAACCCGTCTCCACAAAAACTTGCCTCTGATTCTTTACCCATAATTTTTGAAGTGATTATTTCAGAAACAGTTAATGCTTGTGAATGTGCAAATACACCGGCTTTCGGTAGTTTTAATGGTTTATCTTCTTTCCATCTTCCGGGTATTGAAATTGAGGTAACATCGCCTATTGCGAACACATTTTCCACATTTGTAACTAATGTATTTCTATCTACCGGTACCCAGCCGCTTTCATCTGTTAGCTTGGAGTTATTTAATGCTGCGGGCAGATTGTGCTTGGGAACAACAATTAGTAAATCGTATGTGATGCTTTTGCCTGAATTAAAAGTAATTGCTTTATTCTCCGGTTTTATGTCAGACAACTGATGTGAAGGATAAAATTTAATTCCCTTGTATTCTAAAAGATCAGCAATCGATTTACCTAACTCCGGACCAGCTACTGGCAGGGGCTGCGGTTCGGGTGTATATAAACTAATATTAATTTTATTTTTCAGTCCGCGTTTTTCTATATAATTCGATATCAACATTGCAGCTTCAAACGGGGCACCGGGACATTTATATGGCATTGATTCAACTGCAATGAGTATTTCACCGGATCTAATTTTAATTAATCCATCTCTTAAATTTTTAGCTCCTTCATAAGTATAAAAATTATGAATCCCATATTGGTAACTTTCAAGATACTTTTTATCTAATTCGGCACCGAGTGACACTATTAAATAATCATATTCGATATTTCCGGTTACTGTTTGAATTGTTTTATTTTCAGTATCAATTTGTTTTACTTCTTCATAGACTACCTCCACACCTCTGCTTACCAAATTACTATGCGAGGTGCTGATTTTTTCCGGAGTCCTCATACCTACCATCAGCCATAAATAGGAAGCTGCGAAAGTATGTATCTTGTTTCGCTCAATTAAGGTTATATTAATATCGGGTGGAAGACTACGACGCAATTTGTTTGCTACTACTATGCCGCCAATTCCCCCACCGAGTATGACTATTTTTTTATTTGTCATTTTACTACTCTCTTTAATTATTTATAAATGTATATTGACAACTTCAATTCCGGTTACGAAGAGTTTTGTATAACTCATCCTTAAGCATAAGTATAGCATCGCAGACTTTTGTGTTAGTTATAGAATAAAACTCTACACCATCTTTTATTTTATTAGTTACCAATCCTGCTTTACATAATAATGCCAGGCATGTATCAACTTCATTCAAATCAATATCCAATAAAGATGAAATTTCGGTAGGTTTAATATCATTGTCATACAATGGGCACAGAACTTCTCTAAGTTTCGGTTTCGTAAAAATTGTTTTTATTGTACTGTTAACAAGATTTGCTTCATTCATAACATTTTTCCCTATAAGAATTTTTGAATATTTTTATTTACCTTTTTCTCATTTTCATCCATAGGACACATCTCTCCCATAGTTGGTCTCTTTGGTTCGCCTTTCCCCTCCAAGGATTTGATGAACGAATAAAGCTCCTCTCTTTCATCCAACGTGAAATGACTAAAGGAGGGCATATAACAAACACCGGTTTCTAATATCTTAAAGATTTCCTCTTTTGTAAAACGTTTTGTTGCACCGGCTAAAGGAGCGGGTTCCATCATTCTTACATTTAGCGGCTTAGGATCATTTACTGTTGCTCTATGACAGGATGAGCAATTGCTCAAAAAAATTCTTTCCCCGAGATTTTCGATGGAACTTTCCACAATCTCATTTTTTTCCTCAAACAGGAATGCGATTAAAGAATTCTTTTCCTCCGGTGTTATATGTGGAAAAGGCGGCATTTGTCCTTTCCCATTATTTATTTGCTTCAGAACTTCTTCCTTAGAAAGGCTTTCCTGAATGTTGATTAGAGAAGGATAGAAATCAGAATACCCGCTTCTATCCGTTCCGTGGCAGGCGGCGCAATTCAGTCTGTAAATGTCTTTTCCGGTAATTGAATCCACCGGGCTGAAAGATTCAAATGCAACAAGTAAGAAAAATCCTGTTACTGATAAAACGAAAACTATAAACAGACCTTTCTTCTGTCTCATAACAATCGCAATATTTTTTATAAAAACTAATCAGTATTCAATTTGATTATAATTGCTTTACTTTCAAGTAATAGTTTTCCATATTATTTTCTTTAAGAATTAAAAATCACATTACAGGTAAACCTGCTTCTCTCCATTCCGGTAACCCTTCCTCTAAACGTGATGCATCATATCCTTCATCAAGAAGTATTTTAATTGCTTCGGGAGATAATACACAATATGGTCCACGGCAATAGGCAACAATTTCACGATCGTGAGGAATTTCATTTAAGCGTTCTCTTAGTTCGGATAGCGGTATTGAAATAGCACCGGGAATATGCCCGGTACTAAATTCTTCTTCAGGTCTTACATCAAGCACTATTACATCATTAGATTCAATTCGAGACCATAATTCTTCTTTACTCATAGCATTCATTGCATTTCTTTCGGCTAAAAAATCTCTTAAAACTTCTCTTATTTCAGCAACGCGATTTTCAGCAAGTGATTGTAAACTTTTCCAGCAATTAAAAACCTTCTCGTCGGCAAGTCTATAGTGCATTCTTACACCGTCGCGACGGCTTTCAACAAGTCTGGCATTCTTTAATATCTGTAGATGGCGGGATGTATTTGCAAATGTTGCTGAGATTTGTCGGGATAAAGTTTCCACGTCTTTCTCGCCTTGCTCCAGGATATCTATGATCTCCAATCTCTTAGGGCTGGAAAATGCAGTAGCAATATTTGCAAATTGCTGAAAGATCAGATCTTTAAATTCACGTGCTTTCATAAGATTTATCCAATCTATTAAATTATTCAATTGTACAATTGAATAATAGAGTATTGATTTTAGAATGTCAAGTCACTTATAAAAAACTTTAATGAAATAAGATTATTTATTTTTGGGAATTGATAACGAACTTATGAAAAATAGATAAGAAAGTTATCTCCTTAGCGGATAGATTGATATCCTTCCACAGCTCCATTTTTAGATAACACAATCTGCCATAACTGATTTCGTCTTCCTCTGAATGATCCCGCACTTGGCACCAGAAAATATTTCCACATTCTGTAAAATCTTTCATCGTATTTATCTTTTAATTTGTCCCAGTTTGAATTAAAATTATCATACCAGGCAAGCAGGGTTTTATCATAATCAGGTCCGAAGCTATGCCAGTCTTCCATAACAAATAATTTCTCAATAGCTTTTCCTAATTGAGCAATCGAGGGCAGCATTGAATTTGGAAAAATGTATTTCTGTGTCCAGGGATCGATAGATTTTCGCGATTGTGCTTCGCCAATGGTGTGAAGTAAAAACAGATCACCATCATTTAAGCAGCGATATGCTACTTCAAAAAATTTCCTGTAGTTTTTATAACCAACGTGTTCGATCATTCCCACCGAAACAATACGATCAAATTTTTTCCGCAGGGACACCTTCGAAGCATTTAAATCTCTGTAATCCTGAAGCAGAAATTCAACCGGAAGACCTTTGCATAATTCTCTCCCAAGAGTAACCTGTTCTTTCGAAACGGTAATTCCAACAACGCTTACATCATACTTTTCTACCGCATATTTTCCAAATGCACCCCATCCGCAGCCAATATCGAGCACTCTCATTCCCGGTTTAAGATAAAGTTTTTTGCAAATGAGTTCGAGTTTATTTTCCTGTGCCTGGTCTAAAGTTTCAGCATCCTTCCAGTATGCACAACTGTAGTTCATTCTTTTATCAAGCATGTTCTGGAAAAGATCGTTGCCGATATCGTAATGCTTCTCTCCAATAATGAATACTCTTTTGGTAGATTGTAGATTTGTTACTCTTGCAAGGAAAAGACCGAAAAGAATAGAGAATTTTCTTTTTACTTTTTCATCAAGGTTTGCTCTGACAATCCGAAACCCAAGTTCATCCAGTTTCTCGCAATCCCACCAGCCATCCATATATGATTCACCTAATCCAAGTTCAGCTTCAGATAAAACACGTTTGTAAAATTTTTTATTGTGGACCTGAATGTCCCATGGATTGCTGCCGTTTATTTCAATGCCTGCGAGAGATAAAATATCTTTTAAAGTTTTTTCAAATTTATTTGAGCTCATGATGTGGCTCCTTAAATAATATAAAATTATTTAACGGAAATTCAACTATGAATCAAGATTTGAAAACTATGCTGTTGCACCTCCGCAACTTGAACCAGCCCCTGCTGTACAACCGTAACAATGCTGTCCTGTAACTATTCTTCTGTTCCGTATTTTTTCAATATCAAAATCTTTAATGTGCGGTGGTGCGCCGTGATCCATATTTAATTCAAGCATCTGGTTAAAATCACAATCGTACAATTGCCCGTCCCATCCAACAGATATCGTAAATCTACACATTACATTTGAAGCTGCAACAGGGTTAAAAGAATCCACCAGCTTTTGCATATAACTTTCATAGTTACCTGATTGAATGAGATAATCTAGAAAACGGCTTATTGGCATATTTGTTATTGTGTATAGATTATTAAAATCAATATCGAAATTATTTTTTAATTCTCTTTTGTAGTCCTGTTCAAGCTCTGATTGAGATGGAGGCAGATAGGCGCCGACTGGATTATAAACCAGATGAAATTTTAATTCTGGGTCTTCCTTACCATAACCGAGAGCATTAAGTTTTTTCATTGCGGCTATTGATTTATCAAAAACCCCGTCTCCTCTCTGCTTATCAGTAAATGATTTTTTATAGTACGGCAAAGATGAAACAATTTCCACTTTATGATTTGCCATGAATTCAGCATAATCTTCAAAACCATTTGATTCTAAAATTGTAAGGTTAGATCTGACTATAACATGGCGATCGAGTTTTTTGACTTCATCAACAAACCATTTGAAATTTGGGTTCATTTCAGGAGCACCGCCTGTAAGATCAACAGTCGGGATATCAGGTGCATTAAGTATATCCAAACAATCCTGCATAGTTTCTTTTGTCATGATTTCTTTTCTATCCGGTCCGGCATCAACATGGCAATGTTTGCAAACCTGGTTACACATCTTTCCAAGATTTACCTGAAAGATTTCTATTTCGGCAGCTTTTAACCGTCCTTCACCAACCAATTCAAACTTTTCATCGAACCTGGGCAGAGAATTTCCCTTATTGATGACTTTCAATTGTTCATTTGCAATAGCAAGATTTTCCCCAAATGCTTTCATACTTTTATGTCGTGCCTGCATTGCTATCCTAAAGATAAATTCCTTTACATTGTTAGTTTTTCATTTACATTCTTCATCTGCACACCATGAACTAATGATGCACCTCCGCGTATTGCACTTGCAACATGTACAGCTTCAGTCATCTGTTCGAGATCCGCACCTTTTTCAAGACTTGCTTCGGTAAATGCATCGATACAATAAGGGCACTGGACTGCATGAGATACTGCTAATGCAATCAAAGCTTTCTCTCTTTCACTTAGTGCACCTGCTTTAAATACTGCATCGTACCACTCACTGAATTTTTTCCAGAGCTCGGGAGCTCCTTCGCCCATCTCACTAAATTTCCCTAAATCTTTTGGGTTATAATAAGTATCCATATTATTTTCAATAAGTTAGTTCATTAAAAATTAATACTGAAATATACATTACTAATAACACTGATTAAAATAATAACAAATTAGCTATTTTCAATAAAGATTTCAATTCGTTTGCGTGTTCAATTTCCAGTTATATTTTAAATATTTAACTAAAGCTGCGTTATTTGTCAGAAAAATACGATCTTCATCATTCATAAAATGTGCAGCAGTATTCGTAAGCGAGCCATACTTTTTCTTAAACGTTTTATCGAACCATTGGAAAATTTCGGATAAATAAAGAATATTATTTTCTCTGTCCAACCGGTTTTTATCCGAATCATTAAAATATATTCTTCCATTTTCTTCTAACTGTTTAAAAACACTTTCGCCTTCATAAGCTGCTCTTATTATTTTCGGACAGCTAACTGCAGCACAGACTAATCCAAAATGACTAAGCACAGGTTCAATTTTCAAAGTATACTGATGTTCGAGTTCATCCAAGGTGATTTCTTTACCGGCAATAGTATGTTTTATTTTGTTGAAGAAACCATCCACATCCATAGGAGAATTTATTGGCCAGTGATCTAAAACATTTTTAATGACAGTAGCATTATAGGCATTAATATAAAAGGCAAGTTTATCTTCGTTTGTTAAATTAATAAGATTCGCATTTTCAATTGCTTTAAGATAAGTTGCAAACTTCTGGTTGTTTACAAATGCCGGATAATTAACCATTCCACTCTCATCAACATATTCTTTTAGCAGAGCATCAAATATTGCATGATCGAATTTATTTGATTGTGCATTACTGAAAGTTATAATAAACAGTAGCATAATGATGAGAATAAGAAGTTTTTTCATCGCAATCCTTTAAATTCATTTATTGATGGTAGCAATATGAATAAAAAAAAGAGGAAAGTCAGCAATGAAGTTTAAAAATGTAAATTCCGTTACAATTACTTTTTCGATGAACTTATGTAATTCCCTTTTTGTACCATCATAACGCCGGAGAAGATTAAAGTGGCTGCAAAGAGTATGTTTATTGATAAGTCTTCGTTAAGAATATACCATCCTAGTATTAATGCAATTATTGGATTAATATATGCATAGGTTGAAATCAAAGAAAGCGGCAGATGCTGAATCGCATATATGTAAGAGGCATAACCGAATATGGAACCGAAAACAACCAAATATGCAAAAGATAAAACTCCATTTTGAGTTAAGTGAAGGTTATTATGTTCCCCGAGAATTAAACCCAGCAAAGTTTGTAATGCTCCGGCAATCAACATTTGTATTGAAGCGCCCATCATTGGTTGAACCGAGATTTTTTTATACTTTGAATAAATACTGCCGAGAGACCAGGCAATAACCGCACCCATCAATGCGAACACACCAAGTAAGTAACTGCCATGTATCCAATGCTGCAAATCTTTTCCGAACATCATAAAAACAACCTGAAAGACCGAGGAGCAGCCCTATAAAAATATAACGGTTAAAATTCGGTCCTTTGGGTAATAGTGATTCAAACCCTACCATCCAGAAGGGAAGGGTTGTCATAAGAAGTGCTGTCAATCCACTCGGTATCCATTGTTCGGCAACAACAACCAACCCGTTTCCTATACCTAACAAAGCTATACCAACAAGAGCGAGATGTTTTATTTCTTCCTTAGGCGGCAGTTTGTTTCCCATCAACCTTTGAACTGAAACTAATATAAGTCCGGCAGCAATCCAACGAAAACCGGCAAATAACATTGGAGGAAAGTCAGCAACTCCTATTCTAATTGCAAGATACGTTGTCCCCCATATAATACATATTGCAATCCAGGCAATGTATGCTCTTAATGTTGGTTTACTCATTCTTAGATTAATCTTATTATTAAGAGTGAATATACGGTAATGTTTTTGAATTGGAAGGAATAAAAATGAAAAGGAGCTACAAAGTTAATAGAACTCCCATAACAAATTGATTCTAATGAGATAGAGCATTTAAATAAATAGTCATTTTGTATTTATTCAAAATATGCTGAAATGTATTTAGTATTTCTATAAAAATCAGTTTATCAGAAGACTAAAATTTTTAGTGATGAAGAGCTTGCCTGTGACAAGAGCAACTACAATATCCGAACAATATTAGTTTTAGCACAGAGCCATTCCTTTATTTTTCATTACCCTTTACCTAATTTTAATATTCTGATTTTAAGTTTATTAAAATGAATTTTGTAAATAAATCTTTTTAGGAGCTCTTGAATGACAACTATAGTTGATATAATCGGAAGGGAAATATTAGACTCGAGAGGGAATCCCACGGTGGAAGCTGAAGTATTGTTGGAAGGCGGTGTCGTTGGCAGGGCTGCAGTTCCAAGCGGGGCATCTACCGGTGAGCATGAAGCTGTTGAGCTAAGAGACGGGGATAGTAAAAGATACGGTGGAAAAGGTGTATTAAAAGCAGTTGAAAATATTAACGATAAAATAGCAGACGAACTGATTGATTTTGATGCAGCAGAACAGGTAGAAATCGATAATTTTCTTATAAATCTCGATGGCACTGAAAATAAATCCAATCTGGGTGCAAATGCAATACTTGCTGTATCTCTTGCCTGCGCAAAAGCAGCGGCAGAGACGCTTGAATTGCCTCTTTATCGTTATATAGGCGGAACAAATGCCCGCACGCTCCCTGTACCGATGATGAACATTCTCAATGGTGGAAAGCACGCTGATAACAATATTGACTTTCAGGAATTTATGGTTATGCCTGTTGGTGCATCAAGCTTTGCTGAAGCATTACAGATGGGTGTTGAAACATTTCACGTTTTAAAATCAGTTCTAAATGCAAAAGGTTATAATACTTCTGTCGGCGATGAAGGCGGTTTTGCACCAAACCTTAAATCGAATGATGAAGCAATAGAGCTAATCTTAGAGGCCATAAACAAAACCGGCTATAAGGTTGGTGATGAAATTGCAATAGCACTCGATCCTGCTTCGAGCGAAATGTTTTTGAAGGATAAAAACGTTTATCAATTTTTTAAATCGGATAAATCTGAAAAATCCTCCGCAGAAATGGTTGAGTATTATGAAAACTGGATTAAGCAATATCCTATTATTTCTCTTGAAGACGGATTAGCAGAAGATGATTGGGAAGGATGGAAACTCTTAACTGAAAAGTTAGGCGGAAAAATCCAGCTTGTGGGTGATGATATTTTTGTTACAAATCCAGAGAGGCTTTTACGTGGAATTGAAAATGATGTTGCCAATTCGATATTAATAAAACTCAATCAGATTGGGACACTTACTGAAACTTTGGATACAATTGAAATGGCAAAAACTGTAGGATATACAAACGTAATTAGTCATCGCTCGGGCGAAACCGAAGATACAACAATTGCTGATCTTGCTGTAGCTACAAATGCCGGGCAAATTAAAACTGGTTCTGCTTCACGAACAGACCGAATCGCAAAGTACAATCAACTATTACGAATAGAGGAAGAGTTAGATACAACGGCAATTTTTCCGGGCATTGCTGCTTTGAATTATAACGGTTAAATGCTGGAAGTTTGTAATTGAAAGTAAAAGAGACTGTCTTAAAAGTAAATTTTATGAAATTGTCATTCCTATGGATCTGACAGCACTGTTGACCACTTTTCTCTCATCGGCTCCTATATCGCATTTAGCAGAGGTATCCGGCACATACAATTCTTCCACTCTTTAGGTTACAACTATTCCTTGAATAATTTTAGGACTGTTACTCGTAGTGGAATAATTAAAATTATATGTATTATGTGTTATTGATTATGTAGCCTGCTATCATTTCTACTAAGTCATCCAATTTTTTTATTTCTATATAAAGGATTTTATTTTGCCAGTAAGGTCTAAAATATTTGTATCTCTTTCGATTGTTATTTCTATGTGCAATTTTATTTATCCCCAGTTTCATTTTCTTCCAACCGAGTCTCCTACTCTAAATTTAATAGATGAAGAATATTTCCCGTTAGATATTAATAAAAAGCTGATCTATGAATCAACATTTGGTGAAGTAACTTGTATAACCAGGAAAGACGGGGATAATTTTCAACAGGAATTTAAATCAGGTGATTTTGAGATGTTTCAACGGCTAAACATTATTGATGGTAGTTATTACGTTATAGATATACAGCAGAAAATTGACATATTTTTATTTATAACTCATAGTGTTGATGTAAAATATAGTGAACCGGCACAAATGATAGGTCTTCCATTATCAGAAAATGAAAAGTGGGAATGGACGGGAATAGAATTTATTGGTGATAATATTGACACATTATATATTACTTCAGAATATGTCGGGGATGAAGTTTTAACAACTCCGGCAGGAGAATTTTTATGTAAAAAAGTTAACTATATAATTAAGAAAAGTTCAGGGAAGGTCACAAGGTATTACGAATGGAGATCGCCTGAAGTTGGGCTGGTTAAATTAGAAGCAGATTTAGATCCGAAAGGATTTGCAGGAATGATCCAGAGCTTATTAGGTTATGGAGATATTTATTTTTCTTTAATATCCGTCTAAAATATTAATGCAGTGGATAAAAAAATTATAAATGAGTCCACTAAAATAACTAATGAAAACCGTTAAAACGGTTCAAGTTTTTATTTTGGTCTCATTAACCCACTCCGCCGCAAGCGGATTAAGTCGTGGGTTAATAACAACTTAACAATTTTTTTTAACCGTTTTACCTGTGCGCCTCAGGCGTAACGGTTTATAATTGCGTCACTTACTCATAAATTTACTTTTTTAGAGGGAACTCATAGATTTTTATTTTAATATCTTAAGCATTGATAATTGAGCTTTTAAAAATTACAATGTAAATTAGATTTTGTACGGCGAACTTATAGCACTTCTTACTGCATTTCTATGGTCGGGCACCTCCATCGCTTTTACTGAGGCATCTAGAAGGATAGGATCTCTACAGTTAAACATCATCAGAATGATGATGGCATCTGTTATTTTATTTATGATCATTATCTTCGCCGGATTCTCCTTTAATATTAATAACAAACAATTATACTTCTTAACTGCCAGCGGTTTTGCGGGATTAGTTTTTGGTGATACCTTTCTCTTCAAATCTTTTCAAATAATTGGTGCTAGATTAGGAATGCTTTTAATGGCACTTACTCCTGCTTTCAGTGCTATACTTGCATATTTATTTTTAGATGAAAATCTCTCTTCGGTTGCAATTGCCGGAATAGTAATTACTATTTCAGGAATTGTTGTTGTTATTCTCGATCGTAGTGGCAATTCGAAATCAGTTTTTCAATTCAACAAATCCGGTTTACTATACGGAGTATTAGGTGCACTGGGTCAGGCATCTGGTTTGATTTTAGCAAAATTTGCTTTTCAAATGGGTGACGTTAATGGGTTTGTTGCTGCATTTATCCGATTAGTTGCTGCAGTTATCATCATTTTTCCTATAGTTGTTTTACTTAAGAGATTTAAAAATCCCTTTACAATTTTTAAAGATGATTTAACTGCTTTAAAAGCAACCGTTGCAGGTACTATCCTTGGACCGGTATTAGGGATAACATCGAGTTTAGTTGCAATTACATATGCTAAAATTGGTATTGCATCAACTCTTATGTCTACTACGCCTATTATAATGCTTCCAATTGTTCGGTATTATTATAAGGAAACTTTAAGCTGGAGAGCCATTGCGGGTGCTATTGTTGCGGTTATTGGCATTGCGATACTGTTATTAGTTTAGGATAAAAATAATTTTGCAGAAATTAAATGCTTGCTTAATTTTAATTTAGTTTATATTATATTTTAGTTTAAAGTATTCAGATTATTGAATTTTCTTTTGGTAATATTTTTTATAGATTAGGAAAAGTTAACAAAGGAGTAATCGATTGGAAATTCCTGCCAGGGATAAAAGCAGCTACTTAAAAGGTTTGCTGATTTTAGCTAAGCGAGATAAACTCTTGACCGAATCAGAGGAAGATATCATCAAAGATATTGCTCAACGTTTGGGATTCTCATCCGATTTTTATGAATACACTCTGCAGAATTTATTACAAAATGAATACTTAACAGAAGAACCGGTTAAATTTTCGGAAAAGAAACTATCGTACTTATTCATTATCGATGGATTGAAGTTAGTCCATTCTGATAATAAACTTGATGATTCTCAAATTAACTGGTTACGCCAGACTGCAAAGGAAAATAACATAAGTATGGAATGGTTTGATAGTAAACTTGAAGATTTTAAAAAAAAATCATTTCAATTTCCTAATCCTGATTTTGAAATCTCTCCTCTTTTTTAATTTCACTTTGCTGCTTTTCATTTTTTGCCTGCTGTAGATTTTTCTTTTTGTTGTTATCTTTTCTTATTTCTAATTTTAAATACAGTAAAAATTCTATTTCAACTTATTGGCAGGACTAACAGGTGAAATCTATGAAAGCTCTTGTAAAAAAGTTTAAGAAACCCGGGGTATGGCTAGATGAAGTTCCCGTGCCTGAATACGGGCAGAATGATGTACTCATAAAAATACAGAGAACTGCAATTTGTGGTACGGATATTCATATTTATAATTGGGATGATTGGGCAAGTAAAACTATTCCTGTACCAATGGTTGTTGGACACGAGTATGTTGGGATTGTGGAAGCATACGGTGATAATGTACAGGATGTAAATGTTGGTGATTTGGTTAGCGGTGAAGGACATATAACCTGCGGACATTGTAGAAATTGCCGTGCGGGAAGAAGACATCTCTGCCCGAATACAAAAGGAGTGGGCATAAATCGTTCGGGAGCTTTTGCGGAATACCTCGTGATCCCTGTATCAAATATTTGGCACTGCGACCCGAATATTGATAAAGATATCCTTTCTATTTTTGATCCATTCGGTAATGCAGTACATACAGCTTTGAGCTTTGAAGTTTTAGGTGAAGATGTTTTAATAACGGGTGCAGGACCAATAGGTATTATGGCAGCGGCAATTTGTAAACACGCAGGTGCGCGTTATGTTGTAATAACAGATGTTAACTCTTACAGATTGAAACTTGCACAAAAAATTGGTGTAACCCGCACAGTAAATGTTTCTCAAGAAAAGCTTTCAGATGTTGTAAATGAATTGGGTATGATGGAAGGATTTGATGTGGGGCTTGAAATGTCCGGCAATCCTAAAGCGTTGAATGATATGATCGATGTTATGTTTCATGGTGGAAACATCGCTTTGCTTGGTATCCTTCCTTCCAGCGCAGCAATTGATTGGGAGAAAGTTGTGTTTAACGGATTAACCATCCGTGGTATTTATGGAAGAAAGATGTTTGAAACATGGTATAAGATGCAGGTAATGGTTCAAAGTGGATTGGATGTTACTAAAGTAATAACACATCGTTTTGATTATACAGATTATGAAGAAGCATTTGAGCTAATGAAATCCGGTAACTCGGGTAAAGTGATCTTAAACTGGTAGGCTGGCTCCAGGTTGTTGGATGCATGATACCAGATGCCGGATACCGGATGAAGACTTCGATATTATCAAATAATGGAGGGAGGAATGAATTATAAAAATCTGGAAGTTTGGAAGTTAGCCAGGGAATTATCTATTGAAATACATAGAATGACTTTAAATCTTCCAAAATTTGAAATGTATTAAGAAGGAAGTCAGATAAGAAGATCATCTAAATCTATACGATCTAATATAGTAGAAGGATTTGGAAGACGGAGATATAAAAATGATTTTATTAGATTTATAACTTATTCAATTGCATCTGCTGACGAATCAATTGATCACCTGGAAACACTGTTTGAAACTAGCTCACTTAAAGATGAACAGCTTTTCACATCATTATTAGACAGATTAAACTTACTTGGTAAAAAACTAATAAGGTTTTTACAATCAATCGAAAAGCAACATAAAAGTATAAAATAATAATCTGGTATCAGGCATCTGGCTTCTGTGAGCCAGCATCCAGAATCGAGTATCCGGTATCTGGTATCATGCATCCGTCATCTAACAAAAAAAAGGAACAAGCTATGACCACAGCTACTAAACAATACTATTCAGACATTCTTACAAGTATCGAAGAAGAAGGACTATATAAAAAGGAGAGAGTGATTACGAGTCCGCAAAGTGCAAACATCGAAGTGTTGGGTGGGCAGAAGGTCCTTAATATGTGTGCTAATAATTATCTCGGACTTGGTAATCATCCCGAAATAATAAAAGCAGCCAAAGAGAGCTATGATAAATGGGGTTACGGGCTTTCTTCAGTAAGATTTATTTGCGGCACACAGAAAATTCATAAAGAGCTTGAGAAAAAGATATCAGAATTTCTTGAGATGGAAGACACAATACTTTATACATCCTGCTTCGATGCGAATGGAGGTTTGTTTGAAACTATTCTTACGGCTGATGATGCAATAATAAGTGATGAATTAAATCACGCAAGCATAATTGATGGAGTGAGATTGTGTAAAGCACAGCGATTCCGTTATAAGAATAGCGATATGAATGACCTCGAAGAAAAACTTAAAGAAGCAAAGGGGATGCGAAACATAATTGCTCATGAATATGGGAAGATAGATGATGTGCTTGTTTTTGAGGCGGTGACTGAGGAGTTGATTCCTGACGTTAAGGAATTTTTAAATAGTGTGAGAGGTATTAATTAGGATGAAATGAACCTTTTTCTAAAAGGTTCCCAAAAAAGAAGATAAACAGATTAAGGAAAAGAAAGAAAAAGATATAGATTGGATAGATGACGTAAAACAGTTTCTCTCGCTTGACAAAGTCGAGCAATTTACTGTAAAGAAGAATAAGAGGAACGATGACGACGAGGGAGGCAATTTTACCCCACGGTTGCCAATGCACACCGACCAGATCGATAAAGAGTGCTTCGCGAATTCCGCGTAGCATCCAGTACGGTCCCAGCGTGAGCATGAGGGCCAGGGAAAGAAGACCAAATTTCTTCAACTCTTCTTTACTTAAGTCACCCCATACGAGACGAAGTAGCTTCATCGTCGAAGTTTATCCCTTTTTCTTATTGTTCATGAGTTCCCAAAACTCTTCGTTTGTTTTGGTTTTTCTCATCTTATCAATTAAGAATTCCATTCCATCAAGTGTATTCATAGTACTGAGGAATTTTTGAAGAATCCATAAGCGCTTGGTTTCGTCTGGTGAGAGTAGAAGGTCTTCACGTCGTGTACCAGAACTTTGAAGATTGAATGCTGGGTAGATTCGTCGGTACGAAAGTTTTCTTGTTAA
>JADFPP010000038.1 GCA_022562275.1 Bacteroidota bacterium | reverse complement strand
ATTTACTAAAGGAGGATTACTATTGGCACCAAAATAAATATCATAGGTAAGTGGATCATTATCTGGGTCGCTACCGGTCCAGGATAAATTAGTATTTACTGATTGATTTGTTGAACCATTTAGTGGTGATGGGCTTGATGGTTCGTTTGGTGGTGAATTAGCACCTTCATTATATATATCAAATTTTGTATATCGTTGTATTCTTGTCATATCTATAACAAAACACCCAACGTTTGATAATCCCATTGTAGCTGATATATATCCAACTATAACACCTATTGTGGCTGCAACAGGTGCGCTCACTATTCCTAAGCTGACTAAAATTCCAGAAGAACCACCTACCAATAGAAGACCTGTTATAGAAACAAAAGAATTCACAACCGCAATACCTAGCTGTGGACTATTAGTAGCATTCATTACTTGATCATGATTAATATAACCATTTTGGGCTACTGCCCAAATTGCTCTAAATGTACTTGACCCTGTATTAAACAGGCTTTGTGTTCCTGTAATCATATCTATTATTGGAAATGCCAGATAATAAAGAATTGTTTGTCCTGAAGCATCATAAATATTTATATTTATTGTTGCAGGTGGACTATCATTTGATGGTTTTAAACCTAGTCCCAGTACCCAATATTCAGTTTTAAATACATCTGCATCAGGATTATATACAGTATCAATATTTACTGTTGGTTGCCAAACACTACCTGTTATTATTGATCCCCAACTTATAGCCATTCCACCATTCATTTGTGGATATATTTCGTTTAGAGATTTTTGGCTAAAATCAGTTTTTATTTCCCTTTTGTAAACATCAACTCTTCGATATGCCCAATTTTTTAATTCAATTTTAGTTGTCGTCCCGGTAGTAATTTTATTAACTTCAAATAAATTCTTAAGTATTAATACACTAATAGGTTTATTACCAGTCGTATCTACTTTTGAATAATAATATTCGGATACAATATTATTGAATAAAGTTTTACCAGCAGTATCATTTAGAACTTGATCTAAAGATTTTGTCTTTAAGTTCGTTTTTAAATATTCAATAAAATTTTGAAAATTACTAAGAGCTGTTAATTCATTTATACGTGACTCTGTTTCGCTAGTCACAGGTGTGGCTATCCCCGGTGTTAAAAAAAGTAAACCTAAAACTGTAGACTTAGCATCAAAAGTTAAAATTTCGGGTTTAGAATTAACCAGTTTTGAAAGTGTCAAACCCCTTAATTTTGAATTATTGTCTAAAATAAATAATACTTGTGTCCCTCGTCCTGATACTGTTGTATTATATTGATTATTCGAAACATTTGCTTCGTCTTGGTATGCACTTACTACTTTTAAGGCATCACCCCCAATCTCATCTGAATTAATTGACCCACTTGCACTTAAAGTATTTGGTGGTATGGTTGGGTCCGGTTCAACCGGTTTTTCTTCATCGCAACTAACTAAAAAAAGAAAGGAAAGGATTACAGTAACTAAAATTACAATTCTATTTTTCATTTTGCTTCCCTTTAGCATCTATTTAAGCATATTAATAATAATATATATAAATACCCCAACTTTTGTCATTCTCGGAAAAATGGAGTAATTTTTCTTTAATGTTTGATAGAAGAATAGAGCAGAAAAATATTTTTTTCTACAATATTTTATGCGGCTATGGTTCTAAACAGCAAGAATTTAACTTGCTTATTGAGATTTACCCATAATAGTTTTTATCTAAGAAGGATTATTCTATCCACCGGCATTTAGTTGCTTAGTTTAAAAAAAGATTACCCTAAACTGGATAAACCTGAAATTCCAATAAACAAGAATCAATATTCAAATAAAATTCAAATCTTAATTACCAAAATTCCAAACTATTTTCGAACATTGATATTTTGAATTTAGATATTATTTGAATTTTGTGATTTGTCATTTGTTATTTTTTGCCAAATTATGACAAGATATTAATTATAAATTACGAAATCGGTAAAAATGGATACCTGTTTTCATAGTTTGCTGTTTCTTGTAATATTCAATAATTTTATAGTAAGAATGAAAGGAAAAAAATATGGTAACAATTATTAGCAGGAAGACCAGGACAGAAAAAATTAATGAGATGCTGGCAACTATAAATAATAAGGAAAGGTATCTTAAAGCTTCTAAGTATTCAGGCAAGTTAAAGCTTAAACAAAACCCGCTTAAAATTCAAAAAAAGCTTAGAAATGAGTGGAACTAATCTTCTCTGTGATACAAATATTCTTTTGTATCTTTTAGCTGGCGATAAAACCGTTGCTGGTCTCCTGAACATGAAAAAGATTTTTATTTCTTGCATTACTGAAATATAACTGCTCACATTCCAAAAACTATCGCCGAGGGAGAAAAAAATAATTGGAGAACTACTTTCTGACTGCACAATAATAGGGTTGAATGAAGAAATAAAAAAGAAATCTATTGATATTAGATTAAATAATAAAATAAGGATTCCTGATGCAATTATTGCCGCCACTGCTGAATATCTAAAAATCCCGATTATTTCAGCTGACAAACAATTCAAGCAAGTGAAAGAAATAAATTTGATTTATTACCAGGTTTAACTCTTCCAGTCAAACCCAAATTTTTTGTCAATCATTCAAATCCTGATTCAGGTTCAAAGCCGGCTTTTCTCAAAGGACAGCTTTCCTTAACTAACAGCCCAAAATAACAAATGAAGAAAAAGATATTTATTATTGAATTGCACCGCCTTTTAAGGCGGTGAGAGAAGAACCCCTAAAACAGGCGGCTTTAGCCCTAACTTGAAAGGGCAAACCACATATAAACACAAGTTGGGGTTATCCAAAGGATTCCTTCGGAAAAACCCCGGGGTATTTTCGCTTTCTATTATCCCACGCCATGAATGACGTGGCAATCCATAGCCCATATAAATTAAATTTTTCCTTTTAAAAAAGATAATTTGTTAATATGTTTATAAATAGGAGGTTGTCTTAAAAGCTCTGATTTTTGTGTCATTTCCGAGTTACGAAGGAATCCCTATAGGAAAAACGGAAATCTAAAAACTATAGAATAAAAAACATTCGTGAACTAACCAAGTGGTTAGTAACTAATGGGTTAGTTTTTCAGTAGAATACTAATATAATATTTATTTGGTTTTTGTAAATTGGTTGTTGTTATTTAAGAGTAATTGTAATAAAAACCGGAAATCTATTAGAATCTTGACAGAGCAAAAAAATATTTCTTTCTACAAAATTCTGTGTAATTACGGCGCAAATCCAAAGGATGTAAATGTGCTTATAGAAACCTGTGTAAGGATTTCTGCTACGCATTTAAGGCTAATTTACAGCCGAATACAAAAGTTGTTGGTGAGCGATTCTCTGTCGTTAGAAGACCTGGCGATTGATTCTATTGCGCGCTTGTTTGCAATAAGTCCGGAAAATAAAAAGGCACCCATTCAAACAGCTTTTCTTAACTGGCAGCCCAAAATAACAAATGAAGATGAAGCAATTTATTTTATTAACAAAATTGTTTCCAACCGTGTAGATCAGCATATAAATAAACTTTTAAGAAATTCGGATCCCTTCTTTGCAAAAATTTTAACAACCGTAGAGCATTATATTAAAAAGAACAATTGTAAAAAGATAAATCATTTTGGAAGGATATGTGTAGTTAAAGGAAACATTTTTGAGATAACCGATACTGTTATTAGTGATGATGAGTTTTCAAATTTGCCTGCTGATTTGTTTTTAGATAATAAGGATTTATCCTCTAAACTGTTTAACTATTTAAATGAAGAAACCGAGTACTTCCCCGCGATTCCGCTTAACTCTTTGGTTTATAAACTAAAGTATTTAAATACACAGACTTTTGCTGTAAGTGAAATAACTGCAAGTCCATTACCGCAAATTGAGATATCAGATATAATTTGTGCCGGATTGAATTTCACTTTAGAAAAATTAGAAACAGGTTATATCGCAAAAGGTAAAATTTGTGTTGAAGAAGGAGGTCTGTTAAAAAATGCCTTAACTGATATTGCGGAAGATTTGAAGAACGGTGGTGTAACTCCCGGGTTGTATAAATATCTTCAGTCACATTCTAAAGAGTTAACCAAAGAAAAATACCGTCATAAGTATCATAATATTTTAGAATACTTGCTGAAATTGATGAAAAGTAAAGTTAGAGAAATGTTGCAGGAAAACAATAGTAAAAACTAATTCGATTTTCCGAAGTTCTTGTTTTTCAAGGTATTAGAGAAAATAATAAAAGAAAAAATTTATTAAAGGTGTACTCAATAGTCCTTGGAGTTATCTTCGTGTCTTAGAGTCTTTGTGGCAAACAAAATATAAAATCAATTTGTAAATGCCACGAAGGCACAAAGACGCTAAGAATCACAAAGAGTTGTAGTTATAAAATAGTACGAATGAATAAAAATATTAAAATAAACGAACAAGACATTTTCAGATATATTTTTTCTCCTCATTTGTTGAGTGAAGTAAAAAGGAAATATTTGCGCAGAAATGAAAAGTATGAAAATCAGATTTCGTATTATGAATCTGTTAAAAAAGCAATAGATTCTGAAACGTTTATAGATCTTAAAAAGAAAATTGCCACAAAAATACCTGAGTACACTCTTGCGAATGTGTTTACGCTGCATCCTGTTAAGTATGAAGAGAAAAAAGAAAGAAACGGCTCGGTGATATTCGCAGCTAAAACAAAGGAAGAACAAGCAAAGCTTAAAACATATACTTTTACAGATGATGATAGAAAGTTTTTAATCCGAATAATATGCTTTGAAAATACCGCCAAACTTTTTCTCTTTTCGCTAACCGAAAAGGTAATAGAAAATATCACAGTAAAAATCTTACCGGGTGGAGAAGAAATTTTTATGAATAATAACAACACATCGTTAATGATTGATAAAAGAATTGATGTGGAATCTATAGAATTGAGGATTGATTAATTTTTAGGAAACTATAGTTGATGGATAAATATTAAACTTTTTGTATTTTAAATAAAAAAATAAATTATAATGATTGATAAGCTTATAATACTTAAAGAGTTAAAACAATACTTGCAGTGTAACTACGGCACAAATGTAAAGGAAGTTATATTGTTTGGGTCGCAGGCAGCAGGGACGGCAGTGAATTATTCCGATTTTGATGTGCTTATTGTTCTAGAAAATGATTACAACTATAAAGATGAGAATAATATTCTGGATTTATGTTATGATATGGATCTTAAGTACAACATAATTATAGACGCTCATCTTATCTCACGGAAGGAAATAAATTCTCTGCGCGGAAAACAGCCGATATATATCAACGCATTAAATAGTGGGATTTACGCTTGACGATAAGTGATAAAGACCGTCTTGAATTAATAAGATATTGCATTAAGCAGGCAGAAGATACAATCGCTGATGTTGAACTGCTAATTGAAAACGACCGGTTTCGTGCCGCAATAAACAGGATTTACTACGGAATATTCTATTCTCTTTTAGCTCTTGCATTATCCGAAGAATTTCACTCTTCTAAGCATACACAGTTAATCGGTTGGTTTAATGAAAATTTTATTCACGAAGGCAAAATTTCGGAACGGTTCGGTAAAATTATAAACAAGGCATTTAACCGAAGAACAAAAAGTGACTATGATACGTTCGTTGAATTTAAAAGATAAACCGTTCTTGAGATGTTTGATGAGATGAAGGATTTTATTGCAGAAATAAAAAACTTTTTAAACATTTAGAAAAAATTATTGTTCGAATGAATTTATTAATAAAAGACTTCTGAAAAAGTCATCATGGTCATATTGAGCGAAGCGAAATATCTCGATTTTTATTATAAAACAGACTCTTCACTCCCGACTTCCGGTAGGCAGTTCGTTCAGAGTGACAGTAATAGAATAATTCAGAAGTCTTAATAAATTAAAGTCTTTCATATCGAAAAATAATCTAATTCCCTCACTCCTCCTCCTCCGCGCTTTTAATTTCTTTAAAATAAGAAGAGGCATTTACAAGCAAAGTTGTTCCCACATCGTTAAGAAGTTTATTGATGTTTGTAATATATTCATCGGCGTTTTTTTCATCTATCTGAGGTATACCGAAAATAGATAGATCTGCTATTTGAGATTCTTCTCTGAAAATTTCTGCATTGGATTTATATTCCGAAGTGTTATCAATTATTTTCACAGTTGCATCAATTCGGAATGTTCGCATTACTCTGCGGGCTTCTTTTCCCAGAATTCGAACACTTGAAAATTTATTTTTTATTGTTAACAATCTTATTTCTGCGTTTCTCCAATCTTCGTTTGTTGTAATAAATCTGGCTAAAGTTGAAGCAAGTGAAAAGTTATTCCCGGCACCACGCCACCAGATATCAATTCTGTTCTTGTCACCAAAACCTTCCTCTTCATTGTAGTGAAGAAAAAGTGAATTATAATCAAGTTCGTTAAAAGTCTTAATCAGATGAGCAAACTTTAGGGGTTCTTTTGTATGTCTTCCCCAACCCATCAGGATTGTGTTGGGTTCGATGCTTGAAAAGCCATAGATACTTGCTATTACCTCCATTCCTTCATATACATCCCGGCATTCCTGCCTTCTCGTAAAAATTCCTTGTTCATCTTCCGGTTCTTCCGTTTCCTGATTAACGGATTGTTCAGCTTTTGTGAAAAGTATTTTCGCTGAATTGTTTTCGATAAGATCAAAATTTGATATTAATCCCAGTTTACCCGCAAGTACTTTAGCCATTTCTAATAAATATGGTCTCGCATAACTTCCGCCGCTAAAAAGAATAATATTTGGTCTCCAATTTCTCCATTCAGTTGGTCTGTTCTTCAATTTTATTAATCCGTAACGAATAACTGCCTCCCAAAAACCTCCCCAGGTGTCGCCGCTTTTTAGCTTAAGTTCCTTCCTTTGTAAAAAGATGAATAACGAGCCCAGGATTATTGTTGCAACTATCATTGCCAGAAAATCCAATTGAATCATCACAATAAAACAAGCAGCGCTGCCAAGAAGACTTACCCAAATAGGAATTTTAAACTCAGGATAAAAATCAGAACTAGCCCAGCTTTCGATTGCTGCACTGAGATTAAGTATGCCATAAGTAGTAATAAAAAATATTGCAACTATCCGCGCAATAATATCAAGATCCCCAATCAATATTCCGGCTTCGGCAATAAAGAAAGTGAGAAAGAGTGCATTTCGCGGTTCGTTCAATTCACCAACACCTTTAGCGAATATTTTAGGTGTTATTCTGTCTTTGGCAGTTGCTTGTAAAATTCTTGGCGCACCTAATATACTTCCGAATGCAGAAGAAAGAGTTGCGCCCCAAATACCAGCAATTACAAGTTCGGGTATGAAGGAAATTTTTAAAAGCACATTCGGGTCGTTAACCAATTTATCCGGACTAACTGTGTATGAAAAATAAAAGATAAGAAAAATGTACACTGCCAATCCTGCTACTATTGCTGTTATAGTGCCTCTTGGAATAGATCTTTTAGGGTTTTCTAAATCGCCCGACATAGAAACACCAGCCTCGAAACCGGTAACTGCAGGGAAAAATATTCCGAACAAAAGTATAAAAGGTGCCGATGTACTTATTGGAAATAATAAGGGTTCTGTTGGAACGAAATCGTGTTTGCCAAAAACTATTGAAAGAAGTGAAAGAGCGATTGCCCCCATTATGTAATACTGGGTTTTTATGGCAAGCTGTGCACCGATAAATGTAACACCCGTTACCAGTAATAAAATCAGCGTGCCGGTAATTCTTATAGCTGTAATCGATACATCAAAACCCCAATAACTGAGGAAACTTTCCGCAAAACCGATAAGGTATAAACTAATGCTGAATGATAATCCGACAAACAATGCAAGTCCCAAAGTACCGCCGATAGGCAGCCCAAGACTTCTTGAGATTATATAATATGTTCCCCCCGTTTTTACTTTTTTATCTGTGGCAATTGAAGATACACTAAGACCTGTTGTTATGGAAATAAAATGTGCAACAAGAATTATTGCAAGAGTTGCTAACAAACCTGCCTGCCCTACAATCCACGGCAGTCGTAAATACATAATTACGCCAAGTATTGTTAGGATTGAAGGAGTAAACACCCCGCCGAAAGTTCCGAACTTGCTGGATTTCATTACTAATAAATTGTTTTAGTTCCAGATAAAATATAGCAAAGAATTACAAATAAATTTTGTGGTTCTACACCTATTATAATACCAAGGCTATAATTCGCAAACTTTCAATACAAATAGTTAACTTATCTTATTAAACATTTTTGAATTATTAAATTGTTTTAGACTTAAGTTATGGAATATCGCCAGGCAAAAACCGGTGTTCTGATGATAGAAATTTTACCTGACAAATGCGACTTTTGCGGTTGCTGCGTGGGTGTTTGCCCGGAAGATGCAATTGAACTTAAAGAAGCTGAGATATTTATAATTGATGAACGATGTACAAACTGCTCCAAATGTATTTGGAGCTGCCCTATTGAGGTGATTATGTTTAATAAAGAAGGAGTAGTTGCCAAGTGATTTTTATTCTAAGGTTATTAACGAGTAGGCAGTCGGCAGTCCGCAAATGAGAAAAGTTGGCAGTAGGCAATAGGCAAGAAGGCAAACATTAATATTTTAAAATGATTTAAAAGTAATAGAGGAGGGAAAGAGAATGTCTTTTAGAGATTTAACAGTTTATAAAAAAGCTTTTGAATTAGCTATGGAAATTTTTCACACAACTAAAAAATTTCCTAAAGAAGAACTTTATTCGTTAACGAATCAAATTCGGAAATCATCAAGATCAGTTTGTTCTTCTATTGGTGAAGGATATCGTAAAAGAAAATACCAGGCGCATTTTGTTTCTAAAATGACCGGTTCCGATATGGAAAATAGTGAAACGCAGGTTTGTTAGATTTTTCATTTAGCTGTAAATACATAAGTAGAGATGTTTATAAAGAATATTTGGAGAGATCAGAAGAAATTGGTAGAATGTTAAATCATATGATTGAGAATCCAGAGAAGTATTTGAGACAAAGTGATAAAAATCAGTAGGCAGTATGCAATATGCAGTAAGTAAAATGTTTGGAAAATAATTGCATGCTGCCTACTGAATATTGCCTACTCGTTAAAAGTCGCAACAACACGATTCGTAGTAATAAAAATCATTAATTTAGTTAATAAATATGAAAGAAGAATACGACATAATAGTAGTCGGTGCAGGACCCGCAGGTTCAATGGCTGCACGTTTTGCTGCTGAAAAAGGTGTTTCCGTTTTAATGCTTGAGAAAGACAGAGATGTTGGTTATCCGGTTAGATGCGGCGAAGCAATTAGCAAAGCAGGAGTGGAAGAATTTATTGATTCAAATGAACTCTGGATAAAAGCACATATAAATAAATTCTCATTTATTGCTCCCGATGAAACTGAAGTTTTATTACAATTTGATAGTGAGCAGGAAGGTTATGTTTTGGAAAGAAGAATATTTGATTACGAGCTTGCGAAAACAGCAGTTAATACAGGCGCACAGATTTTAACACGCACTTATGTAAATGGATTGTTGTTTGATGATGATAAAGTAGCAGGAGTAAAATACGAACATAACGGCGAACAGAAAGAGCTTAAAGCAAAAATTGTAATTGCTGCTGATGGAGTAGAATCAAGAGTGGGAAGATGGGCAGGATTAAAAACGCATATTGATTTCAGAGATATGGAATGCTGCACTCAGATAACTGCAGCGAATATTAATGTAGATCCAAACACACTTTATTTTTACTTCGGAGAGGAATTTGCGCCGGAAGGATACTTTTGGATTTTTCCTAAAGGAGATAATATTGCCAATATAGGGCTTGGTGTAAGCGGTATGATCGGGAAGAAAAAATCAGCACAATCATTCCTCAATTCTTTTATGGAAAAATATTATCCCCAGGCTCCAATTTTAACTACAATTGCAGGCGGGGTACCAAGTGCTGTTACATTGGATAAAATATCGGCACCGGGGATTGCACTGGTTGGTGATGCTGCAAGGCAGGTTAATCCGCTTAGTGGTGGCGGGATTGCAAGCGGTATGATTGGTGCAAGTATTGCCGGAAGGATTGCCGGTGAAGCAATAAAAATGAATAAGCTCGACCATCTTTTAACTTATGATAAAGCTTGGCACGATAGATTAGGCAGAAGACACGAAACATTTAACCGGATTAAAGAAGGTATTTTCAATTTTTCGGATGAGAAATTTAATATTATTGCGCACTCCATTAATAAAATCCCTTTTGAAAAGAGAACTCTGGGAAGAGTTTTTAGAACGGCACTAATTAAACAGCCGTCATTAATAATAGATATAGCAAAGGTTTTTGTAATATAATTTCATTATGAATACTGAGAAAAGAAAACAAATCATTTCAATTCGGCATAAATATTAAATTAGCCTATAAATTATTATTCCTATATTTTTAAAGTATAATAAATATAAAATTTTAACTTATTAGAGTACACTCGTTTGATTAATCAGTAAGATGAATAATGATTTCGAAAATATTAGCAACCAATTCGTTAATCATTTTGAAGACGAATATTTTTGGTATAAAGAACAAAGTAATGGCAAGAGTTCCATCTCTTACACAGATAATGTTCGGAATGTAACCGGTTACACCAGGGATGAACTTTTATCCATGCCCGGGAAGGGTAAGGAAATTATTTTTGATGATGATTTAAAATTGTTGAGACAGGAAATAAAAGATTTTAAAAATGATAAAAATAGAAATGTTTTTAACTTTGAATTCAGGATAGTTAAAAAAGACAACCAAATGATTTGGGTTAAAGAAACTATGATTGTAAAAAGAAATAACAATGGTGAAATTATTAATACATTTGGAAAAGTTTTGAATATATCATCGTATAAAGCCAGGGAAGAATCGCTTAAGAATATGATGGAGGAATTGAAGAATATAAATTCTTCAAAGGATAATTTTATTTCCATGCTCTCTCACGATTTAAGAGCTCCATTTACAAGCATACTCGGTTTTTCTGAAATATTACTTAACGAAACCAGTTTATCCGATTCAGAAAAGACAGAATATCTATCATATATAAATGATTCTTCACAAAATCAACTGCATTTAATAAATGATTTGCTCGATTGGTCTCGCCTTCAAACAGGAAGATTAAAAATTGCACCACAGAGAATCAATGCACAAATTCTGGTTTTTAACTGTGTTTCTTCTCTTACCGGTGATGCAGTAAGGAAAAATATTGAAATAAAGGTAGAAGTCCCAGAATCTCTTTATATAAAAGCCGATGAAAGACTGTTAACACAAATGATAATTAATTTACTGGGCAATGCAATTAAATTTTCGCAGGAAAATAAAACCGTACAAATAAATGCAAATCTTTACAATGAAAAATTTTCGGAGTTTATTATTAAGGATGAAGGAATTGGTATTTCGGAGGACAATCAAGCAAAACTCTTTAAATTAGGACAAACTTTTTCTACCGAAGGAACAAAGGGCGAAAAAGGAACGGGATTAGGATTGGCACTTGCTAAAACCATAGTGGAAAAACACGGTGGCGAGTTATGGTTTTATTCAACTCCCGGTGAAGGAACAGAATTCCACTTTATAGTTCCCTCATCTGCAAATACAATATTACTCGTTAAAAAAGATGAAGAAAAAAGAGAAGAATATATAAAACTGCTTAAAGAAAAATTTCCATTATACCAGATTATTAGTTCGGGGAATGGCTATGAAGCATTGGGTATTATTATCAGCCAGATGCCCTCTTTAATTTTAACCGATCATGAGATGCCGCTTATGAATGGCTTACAATTGGTTCAAGCAATAAAGCGGGAAGATAAAAACTTAAACATTCCTGTAATTGCTTTTATTAATCCGAGTTCAGATGAAGTTAAAAAAAGTTATGCTGAATATGGAGTAGATACTCTTGAAGATGAACCATTCGATTTTGAAAAGTTGGAAGGGAAACTACTCTCTATTTTAAGCTAACATTTTATTTCTCATTCTATAACTCCTTATAAATAAGAAAAATAATACTGTCTCTCTACTATGATTATTGCTGTTTAAAAAATGGAAGAATTATCATCAACCAAACACTGGTTTGCATTATATACAAAACCCCGCAGTGAATTTAAAGCCGAAAAGCAACTAAAAGTAGTTGAAGTAAAAAATTATTTGCCCACTATTACACGTTTGAAACAATGGAGTGACAGAAAGAAAAAAGTTACGAAACCATTATTGAGCGGTTATATTTTCATTTTTGTCAACGAAGCCGAGAGATTAATATCGATTGAACAGCAGGCAATTGTAAGATGTCTTTTCGATGCAGGTCGTCCGGCACGGATTCCGGAATGGCAAATTGAAAATTTAAGAAAATTACTGGAAACCAATCAGGATTTATTAATACACAATGGAATTGTAACAGGTGCTAAAGTTATAATTAAAAGCGGACCACTTGAAGGTGTAATTGGAACAGTTGTAGAAGGAGGGACAGGGAAATCGATTTCGGTCTCAATTGATCTTCTTAACAGGTCTGTTATTGCACGATTGACGGATGACTGCAGCTTGGAAGTAGTACGTGAACCCTCAGTTTAATTTTATATAATTCCACATTTTATAGATGATTTTCTTAATTTAAACCCGTACTATAATTCTAAAAATCAATATGCTGAAACAATCTGATTTAGTAAAGTTAAAAAAAGGCAATGCAGTCGAACATTTCTTAATGATCAGAAAGCTTGAGGTTAGGAATACGAAAGCGGGCAAGGAATTTCTATCTTTAGAATTAGGAGACAAGTCGGGGAATATCAATGCAAATGTATGGAATGATATCCACGGATTTAAAAAAGTTTCTACAGAGGGGAAAGTTGGGGATATCGTTATGGTCGCAGGCAGTATAGATGAGTTTCAGGGCGCTCCGCAAATAAAAATAAAATCAATTCGGTTAACAGATACTTCGGATGGAATAAAAACACAGGATTTTTTGCCTAAATCTGATAGAGATCCCAAAGAAATGGAAAAGGAATTATTTAACAGGATCAAACAAGTCTCAAACACTTTTCTTAATAAACTTCTAACAAATATTTTTACAGGTGAGCGGCTGGATAAATTTAAATTGGCACCGGCAGGCAAATCCTGGCATCATGGTTACATTCATGGTTTAATTGAACACACACTTGAAATGATAAAGATCTGTGATTTAATGTGTGAGTTCCATCCTGAGATGAACAGGGATCTGTTGATTGCGGGGGCAATTCTTCATGATTTTGGAAAGACAGAAGAATTAAAATATGAATCGGCGTTTGAGTACGGTGATAAAGGAAAATTAATAGGGCATATAGTTATTTGTGCATTGATGATCGAGGAGGAAGCAAAAAAAATCTCAGGATTTCCCGAAGAACTTAAAAACTTACTTATTCATTTAGTCTTGAGTCATCAGGGAAAACTGGAATATGCATCTCCTGTTGTGCCTAAAACGGTAGAAGCAATTGCTCTTTATCACGCAGATGAATTAAGTGCAAAAGTTAATGCATATATCGGTGTTCTTAAATCTAATATTGCAAGCGATAGTAAGTGGACGAAGTTCATTCATCTTGCACAAACAGATATTTACAGACATGAATATTCAAATGAATTTGAAGAGCAGACAAACAAAACACTCTTCGATTAATTTGAGGAGTGTAATATGAAATTACTCAATACTAATATCATTTTTCCCCTCATCATAACAGCTTTAATCTCCTCGGTAAATGCTCAAACTTTAGAAGAATTATTACAAAAAGGCGATAACTATTATCTTGAGTTCAATCATCAGCGTGCTTTGGAAACTTACCTATTTGCTGATAGTTTATATCTCAGTAATTGGGAACTAATGTGGAAGGTCAGCCGTGCTAATGTAGATCTGGCAGAAAAAATGCCGCAGGAAACCGGAGAGGAGGAAGATGCAAAAAAAGCCGCATTTGAAAAAGCATTATTCTATGCTGATAGTTCAGTAAAGTTAGCTCCTGATGAAGCTGAAGCATATGTACGCAGAGCAATTGCAAGCGGAAAGATTTCTCTTTTTGAGGGAATATTCTCATCAATAGGTAGTGTTAATGATGTAAGAGAGGACTCTGAAAAATCGATTGAATTAGGTAACGGTGGTAATTTTACACAAGCTCTGGCGCATTATATACTTGGTCGGGCACATTATAAGGTTTGTGAAAAAGCCTATCTGTTGCGATTGCCTTTAGGATTAGGATGGGGCGATATGGAAGATTCAATCCATGAACTTGAAATCGCAGTAAAATTAAGACCAAACTTCAGGATGTTTTATCTTGCACTTGCTAAATCGTATATAGAAGAAAATGAATTTACAAAGGCAAAAGAAAATTTGTTACTTGTAGAAAAAGCACCATTTGTTGATGAAGATGATGAAAAGGTTTTAGAAGAAGCTAAGGAATTATTGATACTAGTAGATGAAGAATTACAATTATGAACATTGATCAATCACTGATTGAAAAATTAAAAAGTGCCCGCTCTTTAGTGTTCTTCACAGGGGCGGGTATTTCTGCTGAAAGTGGTATTCCAACCTTTAGAGGTAAAGATGGAATATGGAACAAACTGAAACCAGAGGAGCTTGCCAATTTTGATGCTTTTATGAGAAATCCTGATATGGTTTGGGAATGGTATAACCACAGGAAAATGATAATTCACAATTCGCAGCCGAACAAGGGACACTTAACCATTGCCGAGATGCAGAACTACTTTGATGATGTAACTGTTATCACACAAAATATTGATAATCTTCATAGCCGGGCGGGCAGTAAGAATATTTTTGAACTGCACGGTAATATTGAAAGAAATTATTGTGTGAATTGTAAAAAGTTTTATAACAAAGAGCTTGATTTTAGTAATGGCGTACCGAAATGTGAGTGTGGTGGATTGATAAGACCGGATGTTGTTTGGTTTGGTGAATATTTACCCGATGATCAATTTAAAGGGAGTGAAAAAGCATCAATGAATACGGATATTTTCTTCATTGTGGGAACCTCGGCGGTAGTATATCCGGCTGCAGGATTGGTCTTCACAGCAAAACAGAGTGGGGCTGTACTGGTTGAGATAAATCTGGTTAAAACCGAAATCTCATCTTCTGTGGATTATTCTTTTTTTGGTGAAGCCGGAACAATATTACCTAATATTTTAAAAGCTTATAAAAGCTCTATTGTTTCATGATCCCAATTTTTTTACAAAGTCTCTGAAGTTCGTATTGCTCATCTTTACTTAGTTTTATAATTTCCTTTATAACGGCATCTACTTTTTGGGGTAGAACTTTCCCCGTAAGTTTTTTACCTTCAGGTGTTAAATGTACAGTAAAAATTCGTCTGTCCTTTATTCCTTTTTTTCTCCCAACTAATTTTCTTTTCTCAAGGTTATCAATTACCATAGTTATATTACCGCCGCTTCTTAACAACTTTTTACCAAGATCTTTTTGAGATAAAGGACCGAGATGAAAAAGTGTATCTAAAATATTAAGTTGGCTTTCTGATAATCCCGTTTTTATTAATCGGGAATTTATTCTTGAACTTAGAGAATCAGACGCGCGCATAAACTTGATGTAAGTATTTAATGCACGAATCTCTTTTTTAGTTCCCCTGTAATGAGTGCCCATGCTAATCAGATATTAAATATTTTAAGATTGAAATATTAGTAAAATTTTTTTTAATGTGCTATTTCCTTTTCTTTGGTGAAATTAAAGTTAACACTAAGGTGAAAATCACTGCACCCAGAATTGACCAAATAAATGGATACTTAATCCCACGAATTATTGGAGACCAAATTTCAGGAAGATCAAACTCTCTTCCAATCCAGGTCCCGATTATAGCACCTATAAAACCTACAATAGCCGAGAGAATACATCCGCCCCGTTCGAACCCAACTAACTTGCGTGCAATTGAGCCGGTAATGGCAGCTATAATAAATAGAATTATAAAATCAAGTAATGACACGTTATCTCCTGAAATTGTTTACCCAAAAATAATTTTTCTATACTCCAATCCCAATTATAGGGAGCAAATTCATTTATTATTAATCAATAAAAATCCATATTATAATTCTTAGAAATTGGATTTTTAAACTAAAATTATTGAATGATCGATTTGCAGGTAGCAAATCAATATTTAAAAAATTATTTACAGAAATTCAAAATGATGTAAAAAAGGATAGTGTAAAATGCCGTACATAAAAGTTGTTGAACAAAATCAAGCTGCCGGGGAATTGAAAGAAATTTATTCAAAAGTGGTGGGTAAAAGAGGAAAGCTTTCAAACATACTTAAGATTCATAGTTTACTTCCTAAAACGATGATAGCACATCTCGATTTTTATATGTCTATTATGTTTAATAAATCGGGTATTCGCAGAGCTGATGCAGAGTTGATTGCTACGGTGGTTTCTGCTTTAAATAATTGTGCTTATTGTGTAAACCACCATTCTGAAGCCTTAAAATCTTATTGGAAAGATAAAGAAAAGGTTAAACAGGCATCCGAAGATTTTAGAAAATTAGACTTACCGGAAAAAACAAAAGCTATACTCGAATACGCTGAAAAACTAACTCTTCACCCCGACCGGATGAACGAAAGTGATGTTGTGATCTTAAGAAACAATGGATTAACTGATGAAGAGATTTTAAGTGTTGTGTTAATTATAAACTATTTCAATTTTGTTAACAGGGTGGCAAACGGTCTCGGTATTGATTTTTCAGAAGAAGAAATAAAAGGGTATAAGTATTAATTTGTCATTCTGAACTCCGACTTGTCGGGATGAAGAATCTTTTTAATAATATTTCAATCCATCAATAATGTCAAAACTCAATCAAGGATATATTCAG
The DNA here is from genome assembly GCA_022562275.1 of Bacteroidota bacterium. Lineage (GTDB taxonomy): Bacteria > Bacteroidota > Ignavibacteria > Ignavibacteriales > Ignavibacteriaceae > BMS3ABIN03. The sequence continues at coordinate 12,513 of JADFPP010000038.1, read as the reverse complement.
ATATACACTGGCAACGGCAAAGGAAAATCAACCGCTGCAATAGGGCAGGCAGTAAGAGCAGCAGGTTTTGGTTTGAAGACATACATCGCTCAGTTTATGAAAGAATACCCTTACAATGAACTAATCAGCTTAAAACATTTAAGCGAGTGGATAAAAATAGAACAATTCGGAGGAGATGATTTTGTTTATAAAAAAGAACCTCCCGGTAAAATAGAAATTGATAAAGCACATTGTGGTTTAGCTTCAGCTAAAGCAAAAATGATGAGCAGAAAATATGATATAATAATCCTGGATGAAATCTGTGTCTCTATCTATTTCGGTCTGTTCTCTGATGAAGAAATTTTAACTTTTATGAAACTAAAACCTGAAAATGTTGAGCTGATTTTAACCGGGCGGTATTGTCCCGATAAACTCCTGGATAAAGCTGATCTGGTAACAGAGATGAAAGAAATAAAACATTATTATAAAGAAGGGATCACATCCCGAAGAGGGATTGAATCTTAATATAGATTTAACTTTTTAAGATTAACCGGATGAAAATTTATACATCACCTGCTTTGCAAACCAAGTTTAATTAAGTCGTGAAGATGAACTATGCCGGTTGGGTTATTTTCTTCATCAATAATGATGAGCGTTGTAATATTGTAGTTTTCCATTTGCTGAAGCGCAAACGATGCAAGATACTCCGCCTGCAAAACTTTAGGATTTTTGCTCATCACATCTTTTGCTGTTAATCCGTTTATATCCATTGTTCGTTCTAATAGGCGTCTTAAATCTCCGTCAGTAATTATTCCTTTTAGTTTGCCTTCAGCATCAACAACAGAGGTTGTGCCTAACCGCTTAGAGGTCATTTCAAAAATAACATCTTTAAATTCCGCATTTTCTTTAACAATCGGAACACCATCACCGCTTATCATTATCTCTTTAATTTTAAGTGAAAGACGTTTGCCAAGACTTCCGCCGGGATGAAGAAATGCAAAATCATCTAAAGTAAAATTTCTTTTTTCTAACAATGCAACCGAAAGTGCATCGCCCATTACCAACGTGGCGGTAGTGGATGATGTTGGTGCGAGGTCGTGAGGACAAGCTTCTTCCTTAACACTGATATCAAGAAAAATATCACTCTCAACAGCTAAGTCAGAATCCTTATTGCCAGACATAGCAATTATTTTAACACCCAGCCGTTTGAACATTGGAAACAAGCGTGCTAATTCATCAGTCATTCCGCTTTTTGATATAATAATTACAACATCTTCTTTTCTCACCATTCCCAAATCACCATGCAAAGCATCTGTCGGGTGAAGGTAAATTGCTGCCGTTCCGGTAGAGTTCATGGTCGCCACAATTTTTCTGGCTATCAAACCAGATTTTCCCATTCCGGTTAGAATAACTCTGCCTTTACTTTTATACATTATTTCAACAGCTTTTGCAAAATCATTACCAATTTTTTCAATAAGATTCGCTATAGATTCCGCTTCAATTCGGATTACTTCTTTCCCCTTTTCAATTATCTCTTCTCTGTTCAATTTCCTTCACTCCTAAAATTTTTTTACTTTATTATCAATTTCCTTTACCTGAAACAGCAGTTCCTCTAGTTGATCAATTGGTAGTTGGCTTGCCGCATCGCTGAGTGCATTTTGGGGGTCAGGATGAACCTCCAAAAAGAGTGCATCAATTCCAACTGCTGCTGCTGCGCGTGCTAATGGTTTGATGAATTTCGGTTCACCTCCGCTTATTGAATCTTTACTTGGCAGTTGAACAGAGTGTGTTGCATCCATAACAACCGGACAGCCAAATTCCCTCATAATAACCAACGAGCGCATATCAACTACTAAGTCGTGGTAGCCAAAAGTGCTCCCCCTTTCTGTTAAAAGTATCTTTTTATTCCCGGTCGATTTAACTTTTTCTATTATATATTTCATATCATGCGGAGCAAGAAATTGCCCCTTTTTAATATTAACAACTTTTCCGCTATTGCCTGCTTCAAGTAACAATTCCGTTTGCCTCGATAGAAATGCAGGAATTTGTAATATATCTGCAACGTCCGCAGCTTTATTAATTTCTTCTTTTGTATGTACATCTGTTAAAATTGGAAGGTTGAATTTTTCTTTAACCTTATTCAAAATCTTTAAAGCTTCATCATCCCCAATTCCTGAAAATGAATTAAGATTAGTTCTGTTTGCCTTCTTATAACTTGATTTGAAAATATACGGAATATTCAGTCTGGATGTTATCTGATGGATTTCATCAGCCGTCTGCATTATCATTTCTTCGTTTTCAACAACGCAAGGACCGGCAATTAATACAAAAGGATTACTATCACCGATTTTTATTTTATTTACTTCAACCATCAGTTGCTATTATAGATTAATGTTATTTGTAAATATAAGAAATTAAGGAAATTAAAATAGGTGGAATTATAATAGAGCAAACAATAAGTTGATTTGAAATCACCGGCGAGAAATCTATTCAAATATTTATCAATAATAGATTGTATTTATAAAAAATATATTTTATTATAATTCAGATTTTTAAAATCAAATAATTCATTCATCATTTTAAACTATTGGAAAGTTAAATTGAAAATGAAATATTATTTTATCACCAAACGATTAACAGTTGTTTATACTTTCTGATTTTACCACTTTTGAAATAATTCAAGCAATTTTTTTGTTATTCTAGTATGAGAGCTTATATATTTATTATCGTAACCACAGAATATAATCCTTCCCAAAAGTAACAACAAAATAATCCTCTCAGCTGCTAACCGTATTAATTATTACTCACCTTACGCAAAGGAATGATTTTTGTCATATTGATCCCGATTCATCGGGAGAAATATCTCAAAATAGTGTAAATCGTATACCTTGAGGTTCTTCACTCCACTCCGTTCCGTTCAGAATGACAATTTTGCGTAAGGTACGTTATTACTATAATATCCTTAAATTTTAAGCAAAGGGCAGAAAATTTGTACAAGTATGTTTTAAATATACTTGACTTTATAATTAAGCGTGCTTAACTTATAATTAAAAATATACCTAATATTTAATATGAGTAATATTTCAAAAGAAGATTATCTGAGTACAATTTATAAGCATCGCGATAAAGATGGGAAAATAAAATCTAACTTAATTGCGGAACGACTTGATATTTCGGGTGCAGCAGTTACTGATATGTTAAATAAACTTTCGAAATCCGGATTTGTTTATTACAGAAAATATAAAGATATAAAACTTACCAAAGATGGTGAAAATTATGCAAGGAATATGGTTAGAAGACACAGGATTTGGGAAGTGTTTCTCCAGCAAGTTGTAGGCGTACCGTGGGATAAAGTTCATGATGAAGCAGAAAATTTAGAGCACTCATCATCCGATGATTTGATAAATCGTTTAGAGGAAATGTTAAATTTTCCTGAATTTGATCCACACGGTGAACCGATCCCGGATAAAAATGGAAAACTACCTGGACAAAAAAAGGGTATTCAACTTAGTTCGGTTCAACCGGGAAGTAAAGTTAAGGTAATAAGAGTAAATGATTTTGATAGCAGTTTTCTTAATTATATAACGAAAATTGGTATCGAATTGAACACAGTAATTGAAGTTAAAGATATTCTGGAATTTGACAATTCAATGCTTATTTCAGTTGATGGAAATAAAACAAATATCTCCAACAAACTTGCGGCAAATATTTTTGTCTTAAGAGAAAATAATTAATAGAATCCTGTGCAAAACCTCTAAAAGGGGGGCGTAGCATAGCGTAAATGTTTGAGTACAATAAGTGTTGTCAATTTTAAATAATTGTTTTTTTAATTAAACGAGGTTTCGCGGAGCCTCCTAATAGAAAGAAATTTAAAAATGGTTGATCCCTTAGCATCATTAATAGTTGGATTCATAATTATACTTTTTCTGATCTGGGTTTACTTACCCAGGAAAGGATTACTTGTACGCTTGAAAAGAAGCAAAAAAAATACTCACAGAGTATTGATTGAAGATTCATTAAAACATCTTTACAACTGCGAGTATAACGGAATTAACTGTACACTTAACAGTGTTGCCGGTAACTTGTCTATTTCTGCAGATGAAGCTTCAAAAGTTGTTAAGAAACTTGAAGAGCTCGAACTAATAACATCGCACGAAAGAGGAATTAGTCTTACACCGGAAGGTCGTGCTTATGCATTAAGAATTATTCGTACACATAGGTTATGGGAAAAATATCTTGCAGATGAAACAAGTGTTGGTGAAGAAGATTGGCATATTGCTGCAGAAGAGATTGAACACCACATTACTCCTGCCCAGGCAGATGCTTTGGCTGCCCAAATTGGTAACCCGGTATTCGATCCGCATGGTGACCCAATTCCTTCTGCCAAAGGAGATTTGCCTGTAAAGAAAGGTAATGTATTGAACACGCTTAAGATGGGAGAGTTTGCACGTATAATACATATTGAAGATGAACCTCATGCAATTTACAGCCAGCTTGTAGCTGCCGGACTTTATCCGGGCATGCAGGTAAGGATGATGGAGTCATCGAAAGATAGAATAAAGTTTTTAGCCAACGGAGAAGAAGTTGTACTTGCACCGCTCTTCGCAAAAAATGTAACGATTACACCCATTAAAAATGAAACAACTGTTAAAGGAAAATTTAAATCACTTTCTTCACTTTCGGTTGGTGAGAAAGGAATTGTGTTAGGGATTTCGAAAAGATGCAGAGGGCAGCAAAGAAGAAGATTGATGGATCTTGGTGTCGTTCCGGGAACTGAAATTGAAGCGGAAATGAAAAGCATTGGCGGCGACCCCGTTGCTTATAGGATTCGCGGTGCATCTATCGCCTTAAGAAAAAATCAAGCTGATAAAATCTATCTTATAAATGAATAATAGAATGATGAAAATGATTGATGCAAATAAATGTACTGCTTGTCCAGTTCATAATGTCGGGAACCTGAAAAAACTCGGTATAAATATGAAAAACTACGATTATGTAGTTGCTCTTGCAGGTAATCCTAATACAGGGAAAAGTACTGTGTTTAATAATCTTACAGGATTAAAACAGCATACAGGTAATTGGCCCGGCAAAACAGTAACAAGAGCCGAAGGTGGTTTTGAGTATAACAGTTCAAAATTTAAGCTTGTTGATTTACCCGGTACGTATTCGCTTCTTTCAACAAGCACAGACGAACAAGTTGCAAGAGATTTTATCCTGTTTGGTCAGCCGGATGTAACAGTTGTTGTTGTTGATTCAACACGTTTAGAGAGAAATTTAAATTTAGTTTTGCAAGTTCTTGAAATAACCGATCGCGCAGTTTTATGTCTTAATCTGATGGACGAAGCAAAAAGAAATAATATTAAAATTGATGAAAGGCAGTTAACAAAAGATTTAGGTATCCCGGTTATCCCAACAGAAGCACGCCAAAGCGTTGGAATGCAAGATTTGATCAACGCAATTTTTGAAGTTGCTTCGGGAAAATTTGTTTGCAAACCGTATAGATTTAAAAGCAAATCGAAAGAATTAAATTATGCCATTGAAAAACTATCGCAAGAGATTAAAGAGGCATTCCCGGATATTCCAAACGCAACATGGGTTGCGCTAAGATTATTAGAAGGCGATCAAAGTATAATAGAAGCTGTAGGTACAGGTGAACTTGGTAACATTAAGCAGGTAAACACATCACTTGAAGAAATAAAATTGAAGGTTGAAAGCATATAATGAATAAAACTAACGGACATAATAACGAAGCTATCCTGTCTCTCGCTAATAACCTCAGATGGGAAATTGGTGAAAGCTTTCACGATAAGCTTATGGAATCCATTTTTGCCAATGCTACAACTATCGCACAAAAATCGGTTACTACTCCAATAGAAAAACCAACATTTAGTTTTGATAGAGCTTTAGACCGAATAGTAACAAGTCCTGTATTAGGCTTTCCGATGATGTTTCTTATTCTCGCCGTAATTTTCTGGCTTACCATTGAAGGTGCAAATGTACCATCGGCAATGCTTGCATCTTTGTTAATAGATACTTTTCATCCTATATTAAAAGATTTTTCGCTTACAATTGGCTTACCCTGGTGGCTGGGAGGCGTATTGATTGATGGTGCATACCTTGCAGGAGCTTGGGTAATAAGTGTAATGCTTCCGCCCATGGCAATTTTCTTTCCGCTATTTACTTTGTTAGAAGATTTTGGCTATTTGCCAAGGGTTGCATTCAACATGGATAATCTTTATAGAAGAGCCGGTGCACATGGTAAACAGGCGTTAACTATGGCTATGGGTTTCGGTTGTAATGCTGCCGGCGTTGTTGCAGCCAGGGTGATTGATAGTCCCCGCGAAAGAATCATAGCAATTATCACTAATAATTTTTCTCTTTGTAACGGAAGATGGCCAACACAAATATTAATTGCAACAATTTTTATTGGGGGTGCTGTTCCCGCTCATTTAGCCGGATTAGTTTCAGCCGGGGCAGTTGTTGGTATTGCTGTTTTAGGAATTGTTTTTAGTCTTGTAGTTTCCTGGGCTTTATCAAGAACAGTTTTAAAAGGTGAAGCATCGGCATTTAGTTTGGAACTTCCTCCATATCGTCCACCTCGTGTACTTCGAACACTATATACCTCTTTGATTGACAGAACATTAATAGTTCTTTGGCGGGCAGTAATTTTTGCTATTCCAGCAGGAATTGTAATCTGGCTCGTATCAAACATTACTGTCGGTGGTGAAAGTATTGCTGAGATATTTATTAATTGGGTCGATCCTGTCAGTTTAATTATCGGGTTGAACGGAGTAATAATTCTCGCGTACATTATTGCAATTCCTGCAAATGAAATTGTAATTCCAACTATCCTGATGCTTACGGTTTTGGTAACAAGTATGGCAGGTGTGGGAAGCGGAGATGGCGTTATGTTTGAATTGGATTCTGTTACTGCAACTGAAGATATACTTATGGCTGGCGGCTGGACTTTGTTAACCGGAATAAATCTGATGTTGTTCAGTTTGCTTCACAATCCATGTTCAACTACCATCTATACAATTTACAGGGAAACAAAAAGCGTTAAGTGGACAGTAGTTTCCACCTTACTTCCGGTTGTAATGGGTATTGCAGTTTGTTTCTTTCTAACTCAAATATGGAGATTGGTTGTTGGCAATTAAATATATTCTAATACAAATGAACGAAGTAGGAAGGTAAAATAATATGAAAGGCATTATTTATATATTATTACTGTGTACGGCATTTTTTATAGCTGTTTCATGTTCAGAATTGTTGCCTCCGGCACCCGAACCCGAAACTGTTTTAGCTGGACCAATTGAAGATTTAACCCCGCAGCAATTAAGAGATCACCTTATTGGAGACGCACAATTTGGTAGAATCTTTGGTCAAGAAGATGGTTTGGGACCAATCTTTGTAAGCAATGCTTGCGAAAGTTGCCACATAGGAGATGGAAAAGGACATCCCTTGACAACACTAATAAGGTTCGGAAAATATAGTGGCGGTATTTGGGATCCAATGGTGGAACAAGGAGGACCTCAACTGCAAAACAGAGCAATTGCAGGATATCCTCCTGAAACTATACCGGGTGATGCGACAGGTGTTACACGTTTGATGCCGCCCGCTGTTACCGGGTTGGGTTTTCTTGCAGCGGTACCGGATGCCGTTATTCTAGAACTAGCAGACCCTGATGATTCGGATGGTGATGGTATATCAGGAGTTCCAAACTACATTCAACCACTCGATTATTTTATCCCTTTACCTTCACATATTCCTTCAAACGGTAAATACATTGGCAGGTTTGGAAAAAAAGCAGGCGCAATTGATTTGCTTCAACAAATAGTTACAGCGTATAAAGAAGATATAGGTATTACTTCGGATTTCGATACGCAGGATAATTTCAACATCCAGGCAGGATTGACTACAGGCGACTTTGTTGATGATCCGGAAGTATCTGCAGCAATAGTTAACAATGTTGTTTTTTATGTGCGCACTCTAAAAGTACCGCCTCGGCGTGATGAAAATGATATCGATGTTATAGCAGGAGAGAATTTATTTAATCAAATCAACTGTTCAGGTTGCCATATTCCGTCTTTGGTTACGGGATTTTCTGACGTAACTGCTTTAAGTGAGAAAACAATTCATCCTTATGCTGATATGTTATTACATGATATGGGGAGTGAGTTGGATGATGGTTATACCGAAGGTACAGCACTAACATCTGAATGGCGTACAGCTCCGCTATGGGGTATCGGGCTTGCAGAAGATTCACAAGGAGGCTCACCTTTTTATTTACATGATGGAAGAGCTTCAACGTTAGAGGCTGCCATCGGTTTTCACGGTGGTGAAGCTTCAAATAGTAGGGATGAGTTTCATAATCTTTCAGCGAATGAAAAAGAGCAGCTTATAATATTTTTGAAATCACTATGATAATAAAACCCTCTGATAACATAACAAATAAGGTTTAACGTGATGCAAACCCGCAGAGAATTTATGAAAAAATGCGGATTGATTTCTGCAGGACTCCTGTACGGCGGAAGTTTTATAATGTTGGAAGGTTGCGCCAGTGTTAGCTATCTTCCTTATAGCGAAGAGAATAATCTGTTAGTTATTAAAAAATCATATTTCGTTAAAGAGAAATACGGTTTAATTGGATACAAAAATTTACCTGCACCTATCTATATCACAAAACTGGAAAACAATAAATATTCTGCTGTTTTATTGAAATGCACTCATAAAGGATGTGAAGTAGCACCGGCAGGAGATCTCCTAATATGTCCGTGCCACGGAAGTGAGTACTCGAATACTGGAGAAGTATTACAACCGCCTGCGGATAAAGATTTATATAGCTTTAGTATTAACACAGACTCTGAAAACATTTATGTAAATGTTGAATAACAATTGAAAGGTTAAAAATGTTAAAAATTGATATGACTATAGTTTTCATTTTATTGCTGCTAACTCCAATTTTTGGACAACAAGATACTTCTGTTGTTCAGGATGCTATTTATGACCGTCCATTTATCACCTCTGCCTTTCCAGTAGCTCTTGGCGGATACTTGGAAGGAAACACTAACTACTTTTCTGAAGATGGTGTATCTGAAGGCTTTTCGATGGAATTTAGAAGATTTAATATTTTTCTTTATTCTACTATTATTCCGAGAGTAAGATTCTTTGCAGAATTGGAGTTTGAACATGGTACTGAAGAAATAGCTATTGAGACTGCTCAGGTAGAATTTGAATTACTTCAAGCGTTGGTGTTTCGAGCCGGTATTATAATCGTCCCCATTGGAGCTTATAATGTGAACCACGATCCTCCGAAATATGAATTTGTAGAACGACCATTAGAAGCCACGAAAATCATTCCAACAACGCTTTCAGACATAGGATTTGGATTTAACGGCAAGATTTTTTGGAATAATTTATTGTTTACTTACGATGCATATTTGGTTAACGGTTTGAGCGATGGAATAATTTTAAACGATCAGGGACGTACCTTTCTCGAAAGTGGAAAATCAGAAGAACGTTTTGCAGAAGATAATAACGGTTCTCCCACATTTTCAGGCAGACTTGCTGTAAAATCCCTCAAGTATGGTGAGTTAGGTATTTCATACTATAGTGGTATTTACAATTCATTCCAAATTGAAGGAGAAATTGTAGACGCAAAACGAAGTATCAGAATAGCAGCGATAGATTTCAATACTAAGATTGAGAAATTAATTATACAAGGAGAGTTCGCACTAAATTCAATCGATGTACCAAAAGATATTTCTGACATATTCGGGACCAAACAATGGGGTGGTTACATTGATATAGTTTATCCTATTATTAAAGGGAATATTCTCGGCTTTGATAACTCTGTTATTAATATAGCTGTTCGGTTAGAGCGAGTGGATTACAATGTTGGCGAATTCACTGAAACCGGTAAAAATATATACGATGACATAAATGGTCTCTCATTTGCAATTAGTTTTCGTCCTGCTTCTGGAACTGTGCTAAAGGCTAATTACATTCATTACTGGAGCCGAGATGCTTTAGGAAATCCTACTGTTAAAACTGCTGGATTTCAGTTTGGGATCGCAACATATTTTTAAATTATTTTATGGGTACTGAAAAGACATCGTGCAGTATTCAGGTAATACAATTTGATACCACATAATAATTTGAAGATTTAATGATCTTTTATTAAGTAACTGAAGTTACGCAAAATCGTAAAACTGCATGTCATGCTCGCGAAAGCAGGCATTCACTATGCAAAAATAAACGAAAAAATGGATTCCCACTTTTGTGGGAATGACAAACCGGGATCTTTTTTATGTTAAAGGTGTTTTTGCGTAACTTCAGTTAAGTAATTTAAATCTTGATATGATTATAGGTATTTATTTTAAGAAAATATTATGATGACGAAAGTTAGAATCTTATCCTGGAACGTTAACGGGATTAGAGCAGCATATAAGAAAGGATTGCTAAACTGGTTTAGTAAAGAAAAACCCGATATATTATGTGTTCAAGAAATCAAAGCAGTGAAAGAACAGCTTTCTGATGATTTAATAAATGTTGATGGCTATGCTTCATATTTTTCATCAGCCGAAAGAAAAGGTTACAGTGGAACAGCCACTTATACAAAGGTTAATCCTGTAAAGGTTGTAAATGGAATTGGAATAAAGAAGTTTGACAGCGAAGGAAGATTTCTTGTTACTGATTTTACTGATTTTATTCTTTTTAACATTTACTTTCCAAACGGAAAAGCAAAGGAAGAACGGCTTCAATATAAAATGGATTTTTATGAAGCATTTCTGAAACACTTAAAGAAATTATTAAAGCAGGATAAGAAAATAGTTATCTGTGGAGATGTAAATACTGCGCATAAAGAAATTGATCTTGCTCGTCCGAAGCCAAACGAAAAGATTTCCGGATTCCTGCCACAAGAGAGGGAGTGGATCGATAAATTATTAGAAGCAGGATTCATAGATACTTTTCGTAAGTTTAATCAAAAACCGGAACAATATACCTGGTGGGATATGATGACCCGCGCAAGGGAGAGGAATGTCGGCTGGCGTATAGATTATTTCTTTATAAGTGAGAATCTTAGAGACAATTTAAAAAATGCTTTTATCCTTCCTGAAGTTATGGGCTCCGATCATTGTCCGGTTGGAATAGAATTAAAATTTTAATAAAAGAATACATGACAAACAAAAGAAACCTTAAAATTTATTTTTTATCAATTTTAATTGCTTTAATAACATCAGCTTGTAAGGCACAGGAAAATCACAAACAAGAAAATCATATGTACACAAACGAACTAATTAATCAGACAAGTCCCTATCTTCTTCAACATGCTCACAATCCCGTAAACTGGTATCCCTGGGGCGACGAAGCGCATTCAAAAGCACTTGCCGAGAATAAACTAATGATCATCAGCATCGGATATTCGGCATGCCATTGGTGCCATGTAATGGAAAAAGAATCATTTGAAGATACTGTTGTTGCACAAATTATGAATCAGTTTTATGTCTCGATAAAAGTTGACAGAGAAGAAAGACCGGATGTAGATCAGGTATATATGGATGCAGCTTATGTATTGACCGGAAGAGGCGGCTGGCCCCTGAATGTAATAGCTTTGCCGGATGGACGACCGATATACGCAGGTACTTATTTCCCGAAAGATGAATGGTTAAAGGTACTTAACTATTTTAGCGATCTTTTTATAAAACAACCGGAAAAGTTTGAGCAGGAAGCAGCTAAAATTACGAAAGTCTTAAGGCAGCAAAGAATTCCTGGTGTAGATGATGCCGATACCTTGTTTAGCCAGGATGATATAAATAATGCTTTCAGTAATGCAGTCAGCAGAATTGATTTTAATAACGGCGGTACAAACAGAGCGCCGAAATTTCCACTGCCAAATATTTATGAGTTTTTTCTTTCATTTAATTATCACACAAAAGAAACCAAAGCATTAGACGCCGTTACAAGTTTGTTAGATAATATGGCAAAGGGTGGAATTTATGATCAGATTGGCGGTGGGTTCGCACGTTATTCTACAGATGATGTTTGGAAAGTTCCGCATTTTGAAAAAATGCTTTATGATAACGGACAATTAATAAGTCTATATTCTAATGCATACAAAGTAACCGGTAAGCAAAGATATAAGCAGGTTGTTTATCAAACGCTTGAATTTATCCAACGTGAAATGACGGATAGTTCGGGTGGATTTTATTCTTCCTATGATGCAGATTCCGAAGGCGAAGAAGGTAAATTCTATGTTTGGAGCAAAGATGAAATAATTAGTTTACTTGATGAGGACGGACAGCTATTCTGTGATTATTTTACTGTAACAGAAGACGGGAATTGGGAAAAGGGACAAAATATATTATTCCGAATTGATGACATTGAAGATTTGCTTGAAGAATATAAAATAGATAAGAAAACTTTAGATGATAAAATTTTTAAGGCGAAACAAATATTATTTAAACAAAGAGAAAAACGTATTAAGCCGGGGCTTGATGATAAAGTACTTACATCGTGGAATGCTTTAATGTT
>JADFPP010000037.1 GCA_022562275.1 Bacteroidota bacterium | reverse complement strand
AATTTCTAATACGGAATCAAATTATGATTACAAAGATTATTTATATCAAAAAAGTAGGTCGTTTCTCTAACTTTTGTGGTAAAAGTGATGAGCTATCTTTCAAGAAAAATACCTTTATCTTCGGTAAAAATACACAGGGCAAAAGCACTTTCACCGCTATATTGCGTTCAATGGCGAGTGGAAATGCTGATTTTGTAATTGGCAGAAAATCTTTTGATACAACAGCAGATCAAAATGTTGTTATTGAAACAGATGATGAACAAATAATATTTGATGGTAAAATTTGGAATAAAGAGCTTAATATAAAGATTTTTGATTCTCGTTATATTTCTGAAAATATTTATAGTGATGATTATTTGGATAAAAATAAGCAAAATAAAATTGCAACTATTATATTAGGAAAAAAAGGAAAAACTCTAGAAAAAGAATATGAAGAAGCAAAACAAAAACTTGATGAGAATAAAAAAGCAAAAACAGATATTACAAATCAATATAATAGAACTTTTTACAAAAATATTTTAGATTTTCAATCATTTAGAAAAAAAGAAGAAAATCCAAATATTGATGATGACATTGCAAAAATTAATGCAAATCTGCAAGCAGTAAAAAACCAGCAGAGTATTAAAAATTTATTAGAGAGACTTTCTGTTGATATAAATAGATTTGATGAGATTAATATAGATAAGTTATGTGATACTTTAGAAGTCAAACAAAAAGAAATAAAAGATCATATATTAGAAAATTTAAAAACGGAGAAAGGTGCTTTAAGGTTTTTAGCTACTGGGCTGAATTTTTTGAAAGAAAAAATAAGTGGAAAGCGTAGGAGCTGTGTTTTTTGTGGTCAAGTATTAGAAACGCAAGCAGAAAATTTAATTAATGCTTATTCTACTTTATTTAGTAAAGCATATGAAACATTAATTAGTGAAGTCAGGAATAGTTTATTAATCATTAGGCAATGGAACATAGAGCAAGAAATACTTGAAATAAAAGCAGAATTGCAAAAATTAGGTATTGACTTGGCATTAGGAAATCTAATAAAAAATATTTCGCGAAATAAAAACGGAGTTATTTCAGAATTAGAGCAAAAACAAGAAAATCTAAACTATGTTATAAAATTTGATTTTTTAGTGGAGTTAAAGAATATAGTTATAAAATTTAATGATGAAACAACATCACCATTATTAGAAAAATATAGTGCTCCTATTAATATTGATGTTGTTAACAGGTTTAAAAAAGATAAAGAGTATTTTGAGATAATTAAGCAAAGACATAAAAAACCTTGGAAGACTTTGTGTAATGAATATAAAAAATTAGAGGATGATTTAAAAGATAATTTAAAACCATTAGAGGAGAAGGCATTTAAACACAAAAAAGAATATGCTGAAAAAGTTTTTACAGATTATGAAGAATCAATAAATACTATTATTGAAAAACTAGGGGCAAATTACAGATTGATGGATTTTAGTATGCCTCAACACAGAAGGGATGATTTAAAATTATTTAGTCTCAAGTTTTTAGATAGTGATACTGTAATATCTCTTGAAGGAGAAGAAAAACAGTATAATTTTATAAATACTTTAAGTCATAGTGATAAAAGACTTTTATCTTTTGCTTTTTTTGTTGTTGATATACAAAATACTGAAAATTTAGAAAATACTATTGTTGTATTAGATGATCCAATGTCTAGTTTTGACGTTGATAGAAAAATTACAACCATAAAGGTCTTAAGAGATAATTTAGTTAATTCCTCAAAGCAAACAATAAAGCAATTAATTGTCCTAACTCATGAAGAAAAATTCTTTATTTTTTTGAATGAACATTTTCCAAATGATAAAACTTTTTTAAGAATTATATTTTCAAATTCAGAAAACACTTCTAAAATTGTTCCATGTGATATTGAAGAAGAATTTTTAAAAGAAACACATCTCAAGGAGCTTGAAAAATTTAAACTTTACTTAGATGGTAAAATTAATTGTGTAAAATTGGAAGAGGTCAGAAAAAGGTTAGAACATATAATTGGTATTAAATATCATTTAGAAATTCCAAGTGAAGTAAAAAATAGTGGGGGGATTGTATATTGGTATAAAAAGGAAATTGCTACTGATGATATTAAAACAAAAATAAATGATTTATTTCCAAGTTTGTCTCATCATGATCAAATTGCAAGAGTTAAAGAAGAAGATTTAGAAGATGGAGACAAAAAAGATATTATTAAAAATTTACTGAATATTATAAAGGAAATATAAATGAATAAGTAATTAAGACCTTTAACAGATACGACTGTATCAAAAGAATTTATAACCATAATTGGAAATAAGTTTTTTAGACGAAATATTGCGACAAATAAATTAGAACAAAAGATTACCTAGGATTAACATGAACGACCAAACAAAAATAACATGTCCAAATTGCGGCAATGAAATTGACGTAAAGGAAATTCTCTATCATCAATTGGAAGATGATCTAAAGAAAAAGGAAAATATATAACAGACTTAGAACGAGAGATAGACAAAATGGTTTATGAGCTTTACGGACTGACTGAAGAGGAGAAAGCGGTGGTGAAGGGAAAAACCAAATAAAAGCAAAAAAGTTTTATACTTGCCTGCTGCAAGCAGGTTCACTATTTTAAAACTATCGTCAAAAAGCAATAAACAGTAAAGATGTTAAAATTAACCGATATAAATACTAATATATTTGAATGGGCTATAAACTATTCCGGTGAAGGAAATGCACTTTCTATTAAATTTCCGAAGCTAAGCAAGTGGATCAATAGGGATGATTTTCCAACTGTAAGACAATTGGAAAAATTTTCCAAGGCCACAAATGTACCATTCGGTTATTTCTTTTTAGATGAGCCTCCAACTGTTTCTTTACCTATTCCTTTTTTCAGAACGGTGGATGAAAAACCCCAGGTTTCTTTTAGTCCCGGACTTTTTGACACAGTAAGAATTATCGAACAGCGACAAGCGTGGTTGAAAGAATATCTTATTCAAAACGATTCTGAACCTTTATCCTTTGTCGGTTCTGAAAAGCTAAACACTAATTATAAAATAGTTGCAGAAAAAATAAGAAAAGAACTCGGTTTAGATGATATCTGGACAAACAAACTTCCAAATTGGGAAACTGCATTAAATTTTCTTATTGATAAAACCGAAGAAGCTGGCATTAATGTAGTAAGAAATGGTATTGTAGGCAACAATCCTCATCGTAAATTAAATTTTAAAGAGTTTAGAGGTTTTGTAATTGTAGATGAATATGCACCTTTTGTATTTATTAATGGAACGGATTTTAAATCCGCTCAAATGTTTACATTAGCTCATGAGTTAGCTCATATTTGGCTTGGTAGCAGCGCTATTTTTGATCTTCGTCAAATGCTTCCGGCTGAAAATGTGACTGAAAAACTTTGTGATAAAATTGCAGCTGAGTTTCTTGTCCCGGAAAATTATCTTAAAGAAGGATGGAATAATTTCAAACAAACGAAAAATCCATTTCAAGCAATTGCTCGTTCCTTTAAAGTAAGTGAACTAGTTGCTGCCCGAAGAGTTCTTGATTTAGGATTAATTACCAAAACTGATTTTTTTGCATTTTATAATGAATATGTAAGCAGAAAACCTAAAAAGAAAAAAGAAGATGGCGGTGGAGATTTCTATAATAATCAAAAATTCAGAATTGGGAAACGATTTGCAAATAACGTAATTACTGCTGCTAAAGAAGGTTCCTTACTTTATCGAGAGGCATATATACTTACTGGCTTAACAGCCAAAACATTTCAAGAATTTGAAAACAAATTGCGTGCTGATTAATGATTGATAAAACGCAGCTATACGTTCTTGACACAAGTGTTTTAACACAAGCCCACCGCGTTTATTATACATTTGATATTGCCCCTGCCTTTTGGAATTTTTTAATTGAAACAGCCAAAGCAAGAAAAATAATAAGTATTGATCGGGTATCTGACGAAATATTAAAAGGTAAGGATGATCTCGCGGAGTGGGCTAAAAACAGATTCTCGTTCGCATTTGAAAATATAAAAAATGACTCAGATGTTTTAATCAATTATGGCAATTTGATGAAGTGGGCTAACGAACAATCGCAATTTACCCAAGCAGCAAAGGATGAATTTGCCAGAGTAAATAATGCTGACCCTTGGATTATAGCATATGCAATGTTAAAAAATTCAGTGGTTGTTACGCAAGAAGTGCTAAATAAAGAGATTAAAAGGAAAATTCCAATTCCTAATGTTTGTGATGCGTTTAATGTGAAGTATATTAATACGTTTGCTTTACTCAGAGAATTAAATTTTAGGTTTGAGTAACAAATAATACCTTCCCAACTATTAACTTCAAAATGTAGAATAATTAGATAATTTTTTAAATCAGTTAAGGTAATATCGCTCAGAGAATCCAGCGTTTCATTACTACTACATTCTTTAACTCTTCTTTTAAGTATAAATTCTTAAATTACAAGTCTGGATTTTTTAAACATCTATTGTTCGAATAATTGTTCCCTCAATTTTAATCCATGGCTAAAAAGAAAATAAATACTAACAACAAAAAAATAATTGTAAAAGGTGCTCGCGAGCATAACCTTAAAAATCTTAGCTTCGAAATTCCGCGAAACAAACTTATTGTATTTACAGGTGTAAGCGGCAGCGGCAAGTCATCCTTGGTGTTTGATACAATTTACGCTGAGGGACAACGCCGGTATGTTGAAAGTCTCTCATCTTATGCACGGCAATTTCTTGAAAGAATAAATAAACCTGATGTTGATTTTATACAAGGGATAAGCCCTGCTGTTGCAATTGAACAAAAGAAAGGTTCACGTAATCCCAGGTCTACTGTAGGTACAACTACCGAGGTAAATGATTATCTTCGTCTTCTTTGGGCGAGAATAGGTAAAACAATTTGCTTTCAGTGTGGCAAAGTTGTTAAAAAAGATGATACGGGAATTGTTTCAGATTGGCTTGAACGAAAACGTAATGGTTCAAAATTTTATCTCGGTTTTCCATTATTTGAGCATGAAGGTCATACGGTAAAGGAAGAGATTGATTCATTAATAAAACGTGGGTTCTTTAGAATATTTTATAAAGGTAAACTAATTAATTTAAATGATGACAATTATCTTCCAAAAGTAAAAAAAGGAATATACATTGTTGTAGAAAGATTTAAAGTTACTAAAACGGAAGTTAGGGAGAGATTGTCCGATTCAATAGAAGTAACCTTTAAGGAAGGTGAGGAGAGACTTGTTATTATTAATGCAGAAACAAAAAAAATAAAGGAATTCAATAAATATTATGAGTGCTGTGGAATAAGATACGAAGAACCCGAACCAAGATTTTTTTCATTTAACAACCCATTTGGTGCTTGTCCTGTTTGCCAGGGCTTTAGCAAAACTATTGGCATTGAAATGAACCTTGTAGTGCCTGACCCTAAATTAAGTATAATGGATGGTGCAATTGCCCCATTCAGATCCGCAAAATATAGTTCAAACTTGCGTGCATTGGTGCAGAATGCAAAGCTATATAAAATTCCTCTCAACATTCCATTTAAAGATCTGTCTGAAGAACAGGTTACACTTATTCAAAAGGGGTTTGGCAGGTATAAGGGGATTGATAAATTCTTTAAAGAACTCGAAGCAAAGAGTTACAAAATGCATATTAGAGTTTTGCTTAGCCGTTACAGGGGCTATACTATTTGTTCTGCGTGCAAGGGTTCGCGTTTAAGAAGAGAAGCATTGCAGGTTAAGATTGGCGGAAAATCAATTAGTGAAATTGTTTGCTTACCAATTGAAAAGTCACTCGAATTTTTCAACAAATTAAAATTAAGCGAATATGAAAAAATTGTTGCTGATAGAATATTGAAAGAGATTATTAAGAGACTTACATTCTTAAATAATGTCGGTATCGGGTATCTTACTTTGGATAGGCTTAGCAGCACTCTCTCAGGTGGAGAGACACAGCGGATCAATCTGGCTACATCTATAGGCTCATCTCTTGTGGGAACCTTATATGTTTTGGATGAACCGACAATCGGGCTTCATCCAAGGGATAATATCAGGTTGATCAATCTCCTCAAAAATTTAAGAGATATTGGCAATACGGTTTTGGTAGTTGAACACGATCCGGAAATGATGCGGGCTGCCGACCTTATTTATGATCTTGGACCAAAAGCCGGGAACGACGGCGGAGAACTAATTGCGGTAGGATCTTATGATGAAATAAAGAAAAACAAAAAATCCTTGACTGCAAAATACTTATCTGGCAAACTAAGCATTCCGCTGCCTGAAAAAAGGAATTTAAACAAAAATAAAACGATAGAAATTATTGGAGCCAGGGAAAACAATCTAAAAAATATAAATGTTGAAATACCATTAAATAAATTTGTTGTTATTACGGGTGTTAGCGGTTCGGGTAAAAGTACGTTAATTCACGATGTACTTTATTCAGGCATTGCAAAAAATTTTGGAATGGCACCGAAACATGTTGGCAAGTACGATGATATAATAGGTGCAAGGTACATTGATGAAATTGAAATTGTTGATCAATCCCCGATTGGCAAATCACCCCGCTCAAATCCCATTAGTTATGTAAAGGCTTTTGAACACATAAGAGAATTATATTCTTCCACTCATCAGGCGAGAGCCAGAGGGTACAAACCGGGATATTTTTCGTTTAATGTTCCCGGGGGCAGATGCGAAACCTGTACGGGTGAAGGCTATATAAAGGTTGAGATGCAGTTTCTTGCAGATCTTTATCTTACCTGCGATGATTGTGACGGAACAAGATTTAAAAAAGAAATACGAGAAATTACATATCGTGGAAAAAATCTTATTGATGTTCTCAATATGACGGTAGATGATGCTCTTGTATTTTTTAAGGACAATAAGAAAATTCTCAGGTACATGTGGGTATTAGCTGATATTGGATTGGGTTATATTAAACTTGGACAGCCCTCAAACACACTTTCGGGCGGTGAAGCACAAAGAGTGAAGCTCGCTTCCCATCTTACATCCCAGCGCGATAGAAAGCATACACTTTTTATTTTTGATGAACCGACGACAGGATTGCATTTTGACGACATATCAAAACTGTTGAAAAGCTTCTGGCTTTTACTTGAGAGAAATAATTCTGTAGTAATAATTGAACACAATCTGGACGTGATAAAATGTGCAGATTATATTATAGACCTTGGGCCTGATGCGGGGGATAAAGGGGGAGAAGTAATAGCGACAGGTACTCCTGAAGAAGTTGCTGATGTAAAGGAATCTTGGACTGGTAAATACCTAAAACAGTATTTGAATTGATTCTTATCTCAGTCTTCATTAACATCAAACTAATTTTAAGTAAACTGGAATACACTTAATTTCAGATTTATTTTATAAATTTAAACGAATTTAAAAGAATATAGAATAATGCGTAAGTATCTATTGATTATAGTTTCTGTGATTTTAGGGGTAACTGCTTATTTGCTGATCTCCGCAAATTCTCCTGTTGAGAAAAAAAGCATCTCATTGGAGAAAAGAAATATTGTTTGGGAACTTTACACAGATATATTTACTAACGGGGGGATGGTTGTTTACGGAACCGCAAAAAGTGAGTTTACAAAAAACTATGTTGATCTTGCACAGCAAATCAAATCAACCTTCAGGATGAAGAATATAAAAATAACAGCGGATTCTTCGCTTACTGCCGATGATATTAAAAATTATTCTCTTCTAATACTTGGCACTTACAACTCAAACAGTTTAATAACTAAGTTCCGTGATAACTTTCCGGTTTATTTATCGCATAAACAGTTCGCTTTTAATGAACATCAATACGATAAAAAAGAAGATCTTATAACCTTTATAATTCCTAATCCGCTTAATGCAAAAAAGTTTTTCCTGGTTCATACAGGAAATGATGAATCTTATGTAACTCAGCAAGTAAAGTTTGAATTGTTAAACGATTTAATCATTACCAGTAATCATCAAACTCTGCTCACAGCTTCATTAAACTATGATAAAAAAGGTAAGTGGTGGATAGATGATGTAAATATTCGTAATTACGAAGAGAATTTTCGATTACTAAAAGAAGATGATAACTTTAGATATGTTTTGAAGACGGGAGAAGTGGATAAAATTGATATTGGGAATATTTCTCAAATGAATCAGAAAAATCGAATGAGATTAATGAACTTTTTCGGTACTGAAATTTACTCCGGGAAAATTCTTGTGAACTTATACACAAATTTTGAAGATAAAGGATTAATAACACTCAATACTAATCTGGCACATATTGATCAAAACGGAAAAGATGTGCATATTGTTGTGAATGATTGGATAAGTGGTAATGATTTTAGAGCTATTGCCCGTGTATATTTAATAAATTATCTGGGGAATCCTAAAAGTAAATTCCTTGAATGTGGTTTAGCGATGTACTTTTCAGATAACTGGCGGGGGAAAGGTTATAAATATTGGGCAGCTCGATTATATCAGTCTGATAATGTTCCTGATCTAAAAATTCTTTTTGATAAAAACAAATCAACTTATGAATCAGATTTTATTATGGATCCAATATCCGGTGCTTTCGTTGATTTTATTATTAAAAAGTTTGGACGAGATGATTTCCTATCTAATTATTCTAAATGGGAATCGGACATTAATGAGTTAAATGCACTTAATATGGGATGGTATATTTATCTTCAATCCTTGGTTAATGAATATAAGATTGAAATTGAAAATGATAAAAATAATTTTCCTAAAGATGTTCCAAAATTTCTAAAGGGATTTAACTTTGCTCACGAAGGCTATGATATTCATAACGGTTACCTATCCCGCACTGCTTACAATTCGCTTGAGAAACTTGTTAGTTTAAATGTGAATGCCATAGCTATTAATCCGTTTACATCTATGAGAGATGAAAAAAAGCTTGAGCCTCTGGCGTTTTGGAGAAGTCCCCTCACAGAGAACGATCAGAGTATGATATTCCTTGCGCACTCGGGAGAAAAACTTGGAATAACAATTATTATGAAACCTCATATTTATTTACACCGTAGTTGGCCCGGTGGAATTGAAATGTCATCAAAAGAAGATTGGAATAAATTTATTCATGATTATTATAGATGGATAAGGCACTATGCAATATTATCTGAAATGTACAACATCCCAATTTTGTGTGTTGGTAATGAACTTGTTCAATCAACTTTAGAAAATGAAGATGAATGGATAAAAATGTTTGATAAATTGAGAAAGATTTACAGCGGCAAACTTGTATACGGTGCTAATTGGGGAAATGAATTTGAAAATCTAACATTTTGGGATCATCTGGATTACATTGGATTGAGTAATTACTATCCCTTAAGTAAAGATGATAATCCGACAGATGATGAATTACTTGAAGGTGCGAATAAACTACTGAATAAGATTGAGGAAGTTCAGCATAAATATAACAAACCGGTTATCTTCACAGAAGCCGGTTTTAGAAGTTCCACAGCTCCCTGGCAATCATCATTTGAAAAAGATAAAAATCGGAAGGATACAAATTACACAAGTCAAGTTCGTTCTTATGATGCTTTTTATAAAGCTGCTTATGAGAAGGGATGGTTAGCCGGAATATTCTGGTGGAAGTGGCCGAGTTATCTTGAGTTCGGAGGTGATCCACATCGAGATCTTTACACCCCAAACGGAAAACAACAGAAGAAGTTGTTAAAAGATGGTATAGTAAGCGATGGTGATTGTTATGTAGTTTTGCATTAAGATAAAATCAGAACTTAAGATTTGCAACAATTCTTTTGTTGGAAAAGAACTTTACGATTGCTAATAATTACCAAAGAATTTCTTATCTTATAAGAAAAAGGTTCTTGTTATGAGATTGTTACTAATTAATCCAAGTAGAGGTAAGAATGTCAAAGGAGACTTTTGGGATTTTAACTTCGAAAAAAGAATCCTCGGCCAAACAAGTTTGATACCTCTCTCTCTACCTACTATTGCCGGTGTCACTCCAGAATATGTTGAAACATCAATAATAGATGAAAAAGTTGAAGAAATAAACTTTGATGAAAAAGTTGATCTTGTTGGAATTGGTGCAATGACTCCAAGCATAACCAGGGCATATGAAATTGCAGATGAATTCAGAAATAGAGGTGTGAAGGTAGCAATTGGAGGAATACATGCATCAATGCTACCCAATGAAGCTGCAATGCACGCTGATAGTGTTGTTATCGGCGAAGCCGAACACTTGTGGCCTGAACTTATACAGGATTTTAAAGATAACAATCTTCAAAAATTATATCGCTTTACAACATATCCGAATTTGGAGAATGTTCCTGTTCCAAGACATGATTTAGTTAAAAGTGACAGATATGCTATCAACCAGGTTCAAACCACAAGAGGTTGTCCGTTTGATTGTGAATTCTGCACAGTAAAAATATTTTCAGG
Organism: Bacteroidota bacterium; assembly: GCA_022562275.1. Classification (GTDB taxonomy): domain Bacteria; phylum Bacteroidota; class Ignavibacteria; order Ignavibacteriales; family Ignavibacteriaceae; genus BMS3ABIN03. The sequence goes on along the minus strand of JADFPP010000037.1, from coordinate 19,411 downwards.
AAAACAGTTTAGATTAAAAAAAATAGATCGAGTTATTAAAGAAATCGAGACGTTAACACCGCATTATATTTTAGATGTTTTTGGATATAAACTTAAATTGCCTAAAACATTGCTTTTCTCTGATGATAATATTGTTGGGAACAGGAGCCATTCTAAAAAATTATTTGAAGCTTTGCTACCAATAAAACTTACTGATTGGTATTGCCAGGCATCGATAAATGTTGGACGTGATAAAGAAATGCTTGCATTGATGAAAGAGGCTGGCTGTCATGCAATTATTATTGGAATTGAAAGTGTCGTTCAGGATACTTTAATCGGTATGGAAAAAAGAATTAATAAAGTAGACGAATATTATGAGTGTATTGATAACATTCAGTCTTCAGGAATAAAAGTTTTCGGGTCATTCATTTTAGGCAGTGACGCTGAAGATGATACCATATTTGAAAAGACAGTGAAGTTTATCCGTGATACAAATATGATTTATAGTATGATCAATGTTTTAACACCTCTTCCCGGCACACGGCTTTCCAAGAGGTTCGAAAGGGAAGGAAGACTTCTCCACAAAGATTGGGAGCAATACAGTTTCGAAACAGTTTGCTTTCAACCTAAGCAAATGTCGCCGGAAACACTTCTGGAAGGTCGCCGATGGGTATATCAGGAAATCTACAAACTTCAGGATATTCATAACAGGTATGAGAATTTTTTAAAGCAAAAGGATAATAAGGAGGTAAAGGGATTTGAAGAATCATTTACAACGATGACTTTGGCTGATAAGTTTTTTTCCGGAATTATGTTAATGAAGATTCTTTATAAAGTAAATAGTGATCAGAGAAAGTTTTTAGTGGATATGTTAAAGAGATATTTTGCGGGCAATGAAACTAATTTTGGTAATACAATTGCGGCAATGAGTTTTAATGATTATGCTATGAATATACCTGAGAACGGTACCATAAACTTTGATCCAATGTTATCATTATTGAATTATGATAAAACCCAAAATTAAAGTTTGCTGTATCCAATCGATTGAAGAAGCAAATCTTGCGATTAAATACGGCGCATCTGCAATTGGATTGGTTTCCGAAATGCCAAGTGGTCCCGGTGTTATTAGTGAAGATCTAATTGAAGAAATAGCATCTACGGTGCCTTCATCTACTGAAACTTTTCTTTTAACCAGCAAACAAGATGCAGATTCCATAATTAGTCAACATAGAAAATGCAAAACAACCACAATTCAAATTGTAGATAGAGTGAGTTTTGATGTGTACGATAAAATAAAAGAAGAAATACCCGCAGTTCAATTAGTTCAGGTTATACATGTTATGGCTGAAGAATCAATTGAGGAAGCAAAAAAAGTTTCACAACTCGTGGATGGTTTACTTCTTGATTCAGGAAATCAGAAGCTAAAAATAAAAGAACTTGGAGGAACCGGAAGAACACACGATTGGACAATTAGCAGGAAAATAAGAGGTGCTGTTTCCGTACCTGTATATTTAGCAGGAGGAATAAATGTAAATAATGTTTTAGATGCAATTAAAGAAGTTGAACCATTTGGAGTTGATCTTTGCAGCGGTGTTAGAGAGAATGGCAGATTGAGCGAGAAACGACTTGAGGAGTTTTTCGCTGTATTACATGATAGAAATTATTAAGTTAAACCACCCCTAGCCCCTCCTTAATTAAGGAGGGGAAATGACCACTTTTAATTTCAGTGTTTTTTAAATTCTTTCTCGATTGATTTGAGTACGGTTTCTAAATTATATAGCACTTCCTGATTTTCAAATCGAATTAGTTTGATACCAAGATTAATAATGTAATCGGTTCTTTCTTCATCATATTTTTTAACTTCTTCATCAAAATGAAAATCACCATCTAATTCAACAACCAATTTTTCTTCAGGGCAATAAAAATCAACAATATAATTACCAACACTTTGTTGTCTTCGAAACTTTCTACCGTTGAGTTGTTTTCCCTTTAAATATGTCCATAGTAATATCTCCGCTTCTGTAGAATTATTTCTAAGATGTTTCCTTTTAGACTTTAAGTATTTTCTGTTAAAAACTCTCATCTCATTAAAAATATAAAAAATCAAATAAATTTCCCCCTCCTCTCTGAGGAGGAGTTAGGGGAGGTGAAAATGGGCTCAAATAACTACAACAACCTTTCCAATTGTCTTACCAGATTGAAAAAGTTTTAACGCATCAAGCAATTTATCAAATGTAAAAGTATTCCCTACAAAAGGTTTGTTAAGATTGAAGTTGAGAATATTTGTAAGCATTCGTTTCATCTCTTCCGGTTTATCCCACAGGTAAATTAAGTTAAATCCCATAATTGAGCGGTTGGTATCGGAAAGTGAAAGTGGTTCAACTCTCGGTCTGGTAAGTAATTGATATAGGAGTTTTGGATAATTCGGTCTGGATTGATGTGACATAAACTGTGCACCACCATAAATTATTATTCTTCCTTTGGGTGAGAGAAGATCAAAACTATCTTGAAAAATTTTCCCACCAATCGATTCTAAAACAATATTTAGATTTTTTCCATCTAAACTTTTTTTGAGTTTTTCTTTAAAGTTTTTATCTCTAACAATTACTTCATTGTATCCTTCCTCTTTCAAAAAACCCACTTTCATGTTACTGCCAACAGAGCCAATTGTATATGCACTGAACTTTTTCGCAATACGGTTCGCATAAATGCCTACGCCGCCGGCAGCACTGTGAACCAGCACCGTATCATTAGTCTTTATATTACCCAATTCAATTAACGCATAATAAGCTGTTAATGACTGAACTGTAAAGGCAGCACCTTCCTCAAAAGTCCATTCATCAGGCAGCTTCTGTACATACTGATGATCTATATTAAGAAAAGTTGTGTATGCACCAAATCCTATCACTCCCATTATTTTATCATTCAATTCGAAATCGGTTACATCTGTACCTTTATTTATTATTACGCCGGAATATTCCAATCCCGGAACAAAACTGCCTTTAGGTGTTGCACTGTATAGCCCCTGTATCGCAAACAGATCGGCAAAATTAAGTCCGATGGCTTTTACTTCTATTGTAACTTCGTACGAAGTTGGCTTCGGAAAATCTTCTTCCACCAATTTTAGATTGCCAAGGGATCCTGCTTTTTTAATTCTGTATGATTTACGTTTCATAAAATAATCTGTGTGTTTACTTTATCCGCCATTTAATTTTTTTCGCTAAATTATACTAATCAAAATCGGAAGTAATAAAATGAAATACAAAGTAATTCTGCAATCACTAATAATCCAATTAATATTTTTAGCTGCCGTTTCATACTCGCAGCAGTATTATGGAATTGAAATTGATACTGTTAAAGCTCAGAAGTTTGATATGGGCAAGATGTGGACTTTTGAAAACCCCCCATTGGATTATTTTGAACAGGAATACAAGTTCAGACCGACGGATGATTGGTTAGAGAAAGTTAGAAAGTCTTCTTTAAGATTCGGAAAAGGTTGTTCTGCATCATTTGTATCAGCAGATGGTTTGATAATGACCAACCATCACTGTGTGAGAGGTATTTTGCCAAGGTTAAATGAGGAGGATGAAGATCTCCCGGAAGATTTTGATCTTTCTACACCGTTTAACTTTGCAAGTACAAACGATATCGTTGGCGGAAATTCAGGAAGTCCTGTAATTAATATTAATGCTGAAATAGTCGGACTTGCATTTGATGGTAACATTGAAAGTCTTCCCGCAAGATATATTTATACCACCGAAGCGAATCGTACGGTAAGTGTAGGTGCAGAAGGTATGATTGAAGCTATCCGCGATCTTTATAAAGCAGCAAGATTGAGTGATGAGATATTAAGGAGTGGAACAGGGAATTGAATAGTATCAGTTTGTTTTGTTCATTTTGTCATTCTGAGGTTCCCGGCTTTAAACCTTTAGGTAAATTCACCGGGAGCCGAAGAATCTTGTATGCTAAATAGATTCTTCATCCGGCAATTGCCGGATTCAGAATGACATTATCGACGCACCAAATCTACTCATCAACTTTTATTACATTTCCAATTTTTGCAGCTTCGTTAAATAGTTCTTCTGTGAGAATTATATCGTCAATTATCTCGATTCCACCACTGACCAGGCATTTTGCCAGCCAGGTATTACAAGTATTAAAAAGATGATAGTTTCCGTTCGCTTTAAAGAACTTTACTCTTCCCAATCCTTGCTCACTTAAAATTACTGGTGAACCATTATTATTTCTGTAAAGGGTCGAACTTATAAAATTCACTATCTTATTAAGCTGTTCCTGTGTAACTAATATTCTCACTACAATTTCAGAAATATCGAAATAAGTGTCTTTTGATATTCCAATCCCTTCAACTCTTAATGTACTGGGAGTTGCATAAAATAAAGCTTTAAATGCTAAGCCGGAATCGAAACCGGGATGCTGATAAAATTCTTCATCACCCCAGCCAAAATCAAGCAGTGAAAAATCATTAAAGTATTCTACCTCAGGTAAAATATCCGGATCAATATCATTTTTATCAATCACAATTGCAGTGTGCCAGTATTGTTTGATTAAGTAAATTTCTAATTTTCTTTTTTCACAATTTTCAATATAATCCTCTGCTGTAAGCGGCGGAGATGTATGAAGAAAGAAGAAAATTACCGGAAAGATTACTAAGTTGAGCATAATTAATTCAAACTTATTATTATAGTGTAATTTAAGGTGAATTGAGATGAAAATCATTTCAAAAGCTCTTTTTTTTGTATTACCGTTTTTACTTTTTAGTAGTCCGATTTTTTTATCCCGGCAGGAAATTAATTATACAATTGTTATTCACGGTGGTGCAGGTTACATCTCTCCTGAAATATCAACGGAAATTAAAGAAGCATACATGATTTCTTTAACCAGTGCATTAACAATCGGGAAGAACATATTGGAGAATGGAGGAAGCAGTTTAGATGCAGTGGAACTGGTAATCAGATATTTTGAAAACGATTCATTGTTTAATGCTGGTAAAGGTGCAGTATTCACATCGGAGGGAACACACGAACTGGATGCATCAATAATGAACGGTGTTGATCTATCCACAGGTGCAGTTGCTGGTGTAAAAACAATAAAGAATCCTATTACTCTTGCAAGACTGGTGATGGAACAAACACCGCATGTTCTATTTGCCGGAGAAGGAGCGGATAAACTCGGTAAAAAGTTTCAGGTAGAAATAGTTGATAATAATTATTTTGATATTAGTAGGCGTTATCAGCAATGGAAGATGAAACAGCAGGAAAAATTAAAAGGCACAGTGGGTGTTGTTGCAATTGACAAAGATGGTAATATAGCTGCAGGAACCTCTACCGGCGGCTTAACGGATAAATGGCCGGGAAGAGTAGGGGATTCACCTTTGATAAATGCAGGCACTTATGCCGATAACAATACTTGCGGTGTATCTGCAACCGGGCAGGGCGAATTATTTATTCGTAACACAGTTGCGTATAATATTTCGGCTTTGATGAAGTTCAAAAACTATTCTTTGCAGGAAGCTGCCGATGAAATGATATTTAATGTGTTGCCGGAAGGTAGTGGCGGAATAATTGCTGTTGGTAAAGATGGAAACTATGTTTTAGTTTTTAATACATCAAGTATGTTAAGAGGTGCTGCAAACTCTAATGGTATTTTTGAAGTGCGGATTTGGAAATGATTTTTGCTAAAATTATCTGTATTGATCGTATGAATAATACTTGGTGTGCAAACTGTTAAGACGATTAATGGATGAATTCTTGTAACTAAGAGGTTTTCTCAAAAGTTCTTGCTGATCCTTTGTGTCTTATCCCACAGGGATCCCAAGGGGAGAGCCTTGGTGGCAAAAGCTTTAAATTTGTTTAATTACCAAAGAATTTAGTTGTTACTAAGTCACCAAGGCACGAAGAAACACTAAATTAAATTGCTACTGAGACTACCTCCTACAACATAATAAAGAATGGCTAAATGACTTTCTCAATCTCTTCAATTATTTTATCTGTAGCGCCAATATTTTCCTGAACATATTTTAAAGATAATTTTCCTCTTGCTTCTCTAAGTCCTTTATCACTAAAAAGAGATCTCAGTCTTCTGTATGCTTCACGTTTCCCCCTGATCAGTAAACCACCGCCTCTTTTTTGTAACTCCTTTGCTTCATGTGAATTGCTGATCTTTGGACCGAACACAACCGGGATTCCATACACAGCTGCTTCCAAAACATTGTGAATGTTCTGTTTAAAGCTGCCCCCAACAAAGGCTACATCTGCGTAAGTATAAAGTGTAAGTAGAATGCCAATAGAATCTACAATAATAACTTTCTCATCAGAATAATTATTTAAATGTGAGAACCTTATTGTTTTTAACTTTCCTTCAAATTCATTTTCAATTTTTTCAAGATGTAAGAGATTCGGTTCATGCGGCGCAATAATCATCAGAACATCTTTATCATACTTTACAAGTTTTAAGAATGCAGGCAAGATAACATCTTCATCTTGTTCCCATGTACTACCGGCAACGAAAACCTTTTTCCCGTCAAGGACTGATGAACTGATCAGTTTTTTATCCCGTGCAATAATACTTTTTTGATATACTCTATCAAATCGTGTATCACCAACCACCTTAACTATATCATCATCGCAGTTAAATATTTTAAATGCTTCTGCATCGGCTTCGGATATGGTAAGAATTCTTAGGATATCACCGAAAAGTGTTTTGTGAAAAGATTTGATAATTGGCAATGTACGGCTGGAGTTTTTTTTCATCGTTGCATCGACAATACATGAAGGGATATTTGCCTTTTTAAGGTTCCAAATAAGATTTGGCCAGATGTCGTACCTTATCATTACAAACAGATCGGGTTTTACTATTTGAACAAATTTATCAACATTATTCTTTGTATCGAATGGAAGATAGGATATCAGATCTGCATACGGATATTTTCGAGAATTATCATACCCCGAAGGAGAGAAGAACGTAATAAGTATATTTAATTTTTTCTCCAGCTTTAACTTTTTAATGATTGGTTTCGCCTGTTCAAATTCACCAAGAGATGCGGAATGAAACCAAACTAATTTCCCTGTCCGGTTTAATGCATTATTGCTTAAAATTAACTCCTCAAAAAGTCTCTTCCTTCCGGCAATCCCACGTCTTACCTTATTATTAAATAGGCCTGCAAATTTAATTAACAGGTATAAAGCAGGAAGAAATAATATATTATAAACTAATGACCAAATACTTTTCATTGGGTTTTAATTAACTCCAATTGTGTGAATGCTAATTCAGCAGATATCTCTTTCATACATTTAAAATGTTTCTTGGGACAGCTGCTCCTTCCGATATGTGTACAAGGTCTGCAAGATAAAGAATTGTTTTCCAATATTATATTTATTGAATTGTATGGCGCAAAGCCGAATTCTCTGACCGTAGAACCGAAGAAAGCTATTACGGGAACGCTTACAGCTGTTGCAGTATGCATTAAACCGGAATCATTACAATAAATAGCTTCGCACATTTTCATATCTGCTGCCGTTTGCAGAATGTCGTTATCATTACTTAAGTTTATTGCCGATGCAAGATTTGAAACAATTTTACGGCATATCTGCTTATCGTCTTGTCCGCCGAATAAAACCACCGTATAACCATTCCTTTCCAAAAGTTTCCCTAATTGAATATAATTTTCCTCCGGCCACATTTTTGTAAAATGTTTAGAACCGGGACAAATTCCAACTAGATTATCAATACCAAGTATATCAGAATTCGCTAGTTTATCGGTTATTAACTCCGGACCTTTTTCATCAAGTTCAAAATTTTTTAACGTTGATGCATATCTTTCGGAAACGTGCATTGTGTCTTTTAATCTATTAATCTTAAAATTTACCAGAAGGAATTTATCAAAGTGTTTTTTTTCAAATCCAACTGTAGAACTACCATAACATCTTAACAAACCTGAAGATCTGATATTATTCTGCAAATCAAGAATCAAATCATAATTATTGTTGCAAATTTTTTCCTTTAGTAGTTTTATTTTTTTCTTATTACGCGGGTAGAGAAAAACATTTTCAACATGAGGATTTAATTTTAGCAAATCCCGATATTCTTCTCTCAATACAAAATCGATTTTAACGGCAGGATGTTTTTGTTTTATTGAACGAATTAAAGGTGTTGTTAATAGAATATCTCCGAGAGAGCTAAGTCTCACTATAAGTAGTTCATTTACATTTTCAAGTTGCAATTGTCATTAATAAATTTATGTAAGATAGAACAAATTTATAGAAATATAATCTTCACTGCCAACTAATTTTGAAGTTTGGTGTTAATAATTTTATTTTAGTGAAAGCAATTTTATAGGATATAATATGGCTACATTACCGCCGCCGAAAACAAAATATTTTCCGGAAACATCCTTAGAAAAAAAATGCTATAATATAGTTAAACTTTTTAAGGACTATCTTCCCATAACAAACGACGGGAACAGATTAGCATTTGGACTTTATAAGTTTATGACCGGTGAAGGAGATCCCCCGGATATACTTCTCAGAAGCTCGAAATTAAAAATTGAGGGAATTACTCTTGATGAATTGGTTAAGAAAATCAGTGATGAGATAGAGAAAATTAAGTAACGACATATTTGTCAATGTGTATTCACAGAGCAACAATATCGATTCGTTTAATCTAATTTTGTAATTAGAAAAGACTTTATATAATAACTACCTTGAACAACCCTGTCGTGGCGGAACAACTTAACCGAAAATTTTAAAAACGCTGAATGCAATTACGCTATCAACTTGATTTTCAAGTTGTATGGCAGCTGAACTTATAATTTTTTCATTTCTTTATTAAGTTCCTTTTCCAATTCATTAATTATTAATTCATCATCTTCGACGGAAATTAATCCAGAATTTATTTTCACTCTAATAATTGGAGCAATAATAACTTCATTATTAATCACTAAAGCTAACTTTTTCCCAATGTTTTTTGACGTAATTTCTTCAAACTTTTTAGTTGCCGATTCACTTAGTTTTATATTTAAAGAAAATATATTTTCTTTATCAAATTTTGCTGTAGCAACGATAATGGAATCGAAATCAGCTATACTAATTACTGGATTTTGTCCGAGACAAAATTTTTCGGATAAATATTCTAAGGAATAATTTTCATTTTTCCCTAAACAAGAATCAGAGTCTGTAACTAAATATAGCCCAGTTCCAAAGTATTTCTCTTGTGGGGAGATATTAAGTGACGTGAAAATAATTACTAATAAAACAAAAGAAATTTTCATAAATGATTAAATAAAAATCAATGGTTGAATAATGTTTTTGCCCTATAACTTAGAATTATTCCTGTAAAGATTTTATTTGCTTGCTTTCACTTCTTCTTCAGCCATAAATTTTTCAACTGTTTTTACATCGTCTTCACTTCCGATGAAGATTGGCACTCGCTGATGTAACTTCTCCGGTTGAATATCCAGCATCCTTCGTTTGCCATCAGATGCTTTACCGCCTGCCTGTTCAATTATAAATGCCATTGGGTTGCATTCATACATCAATCTTAATTTTCCGTTTGGATTTCTTGAATCGGCAGGATACATAAATATACCACCATAAAGTAAATTACGATGAACATCTGCAACCATGGAACCGATATATCTGGATGAATATGGTCTTCCAGACTCCTCATCTTCTTCTTGCAAATACTTGATATATTTTTTTAACCCTGTGTGCCAGTATAAATAATTTCCTTCATTGATGCTGTAGATCTTCGATTTTTTTGGAGTTTCTATTTTCTTATGTGAAAGTATATATTCCCCAAACGCAGGATCAAGTGTAAATCCGTGCACTCCGTTACCAGCAGTATAAACCAGCATAGTACTTGAACCATAAATAACATATCCGGCAGCAACTTGCTTATGACCCGGCTGCAGGCAATCTTCCATAGTTGCCACCTGATCATCAGGTGTGATTCTTCTATAAATAGAGAAAATGGTTCCAATACTAACGTTTGCATCAATATTTGATGAACCGTCAAGAGGATCGAATAAAAGAACATATTTACCAATATGAAAATGTGGTGGAATGTGAATAATGTCTTCCTCTTCTTCAGAAGCCATTACACAGAGATGTCCCCCGTGGTCCATTGCTTTCACCATCATATCGTGGGCGTATATATCAAGTTTTTTAACCTGTTCGCCGTGAACATTGCTGTCCCCGGTAAAACCAAGAATATCCACAAGTCCGGCTTTGTTTACTTCCAAGGAAATTACTTTTGTAGCTAAAGATAGATCATGTAAGAGACTTGAAAGTTCTCCGGTTGCCTCCGGATATTTTCTTTCCTCTTCAATTATATGACGTGCTAACGTTTGAAAATTCATGTTCTGTAATTTCCTTTTTCCCTTTAATTTTAATTTTCAGGAAGCCTTGACTTCCTGATCTTTATATTGCAGTTCGTATAATTTATAATAAATTCCATGCTTTGCAAGTAATTCCTGGTGATTTCCTGTTTCTCGAATCTCACCCTTATGCAACACAATTATTTTATCTGCATTCTGAATTGTTGATAATCTATGTGCAATTACAATTGCTGTTCTTCCCACTAAAAGTTTTTCAATAGCTCTTTGAATAAGCTGTTCAGCTTCGGAATCAACGCTTGAAGTTGCCTCATCCAGTATTAAAATTTTAGGATCAAAAGCAAGCGCACGTGCAAATGATATAAGTTGCTTCTGCCCCACACTTAATGTAGCACCACGCTCCTTAACTTCTTGATCATAATTATTCGGCAGAGCCATAATAAATTCATCTGCACCAACAATTTTTGCGGCTTCGATCACCTTTTCCCGGGATATTTTTTCTTCATCCAAATTAATATTAGACTCAATGGTTCCGGAAAACAAAAAAACATCCTGAAGCACAATCGAAATATGTTCTCTTAATTCCTTTTTATCAACAGTTTCAATATCTATGCCATCAATATAAATTTTCCCTTTATTAATATCGTAAAAGCGAGTTAGTATATTTATAATACTGGTTTTCCCCGCACCAGTATGTCCCACAATTGCAACTGTTTCCCCTGGTTTAATAGAAAAGGAAATATCTTTTAATACAAAATCATCTTTATTGTATGCAAACCAAACATTCTTAAAATCTATTTGCCCATTAACTTTTTCAAGTTTAACTGCACTTTCAGGATTTTTTACAAACGTTTCATTATCAAGCAGTTTGAAAATTCTTTCGGACGAAGCCATTGCGGTTTGCAATATATTATACTTTTCAGAAAGATCTCTGATCGGACGGAAGAACATTTCTGTGAATTGAATAAATGCAAATAAAACACCAATTGTTGAAGCACCCCGGACAACTTCGCCTCCACCATACCATATAATTAATCCTATTGCAACTGCACTTACTAGTTCAACGCTTGGGAAAAATATTGCATAATAAAATATTGATTTAATATTGGCAACACGATAATCATCATTAATACCGGAGAATTTTTTAAATCCTTCCTTTTCTCTATGAAAAATCTGAACGGCGCTCATTCCTGTAATATGTTCCTGCATATATGAATTCAACCTTGCCAGATGAAGTCGTACATCCCGGTATCTATCACGTACCTTTCGCCTGAATAAAAATGTACCGTAGATCAACACCGGCAGAACGGATAATGTAACAAGTGATAGTTGGAAATCCATAAAAAACATAAATGCAAGTATCCATATGATGATAAATATATCACTAAAAACCATCACGATACCAGAAGAAAAAAGTTCGCCCAATGCTTCCACATCGTTTGTTGCACGGGTAACTATTCTACCAATTGGTGTCCGGTCAAAAAATTTAAGTGCCAGTTTTTGAGTATGGTTGAAAATTTGAGTTCTCAAATCATAAAGAGTTCTTTGACCAAGATATTGGGTGTAATAGGTTAAAAAGTATTGTATTACTGACTGGAGTAAAAGAGAAGCAAATAGAGCCAACCCAATGTAGATCAATCCGTTATAATCTGAATTAGCGATATAATCGTCAATTGCAATCATTGTAAGATATGGTCTTACAGGACCCAAGGCAGCAACAATTATATTTAAGAAGATAGCAAAGATAACATATTTTTTATATGGTTTGATGTAACTTAATAAACGTGCCATCAGTTTAGAATCGTATGCCTTCCCCAGAACTTCATCTTCGCTTTTATATTCGTCGCTGCTCATTTCTATGTCATTTCCGTTAATTCTTTTTCCAACAATTGCTTGAAATGCAGATCAGCATAAATTCCATCGAGGGCAATCAGATCATCATGATTTCCTTCTTCAGCAATCCTCCCTTCTGAAAGCACAATTATATTATCAGCATCTTTTACGGTAGAGATGCGGTGGCTGATAATAATACTTGTTTTACCGACCAGGAACCACTTCAAATTTTTTAGGATGAGTTCTTCCGTATGAGTATCAACAGCAGAGAAGGAATCATCAAGTATTAGTATTTGAGGATTGATCGCAAGTGCACGGGCTAATGAACATCGCTGTTTTTGTCCGCCGGAAAAAGTTATTCCCCTTTCGCCAACAACCGTATCATATTTTTGCGGAAACTGCTCTACATCTTTATCAAAATTTGCTATTGCTGCAACTTCCCTCACACGATTCTCATCAAGATCATTCAAGCCAAAGCTAATATTGTTTTTAACTGAGTCTGAGAAAAGAAACGGTTCCTGCTGAACCATTCCAATATTAGTTCTTAAAACACCTAACGGTATTGTTTTAACATTGTTGCCGTCTATCAAAACTTCACCGTCAGTGCAATCATATAAGCGGGGAATAAGGTTTATGAAAGAAGTTTTACCAGTGCCTGTGTAACCCATTATTGCAAGTGAGCTGCCCTTCGGAATTTTCAAATTAATATTTTTCAGGATTTCCGGCAAATGATCATTGTATTTGAAAGAAACATTTTTGAATTCTATCTCTCCTTTTAATTCGGTAATTGAATTATCCGTTTTCTCCGTATCTTCAATTTCGTATGGTTCGGCAAAAATGTTATTTATTCTTTCCATACTTGCTTCTGCTTGCTGAACAATATTCATTACCCAACCTACAGCTATCATCGGCCAAATAAGTATTCCCAGGTAAACAATAAATGCAGTCATTTCGCCAAGGTTCATTTCACCATCGATTATTTTTATACCGCCTAACCAGATTACTATTATTATTGATAGACCCGTTATCAGAATTAATATGGGCATAATTAAAGACTGAACCCGGACTAAACTCATCTTCTTGTTCAAATAATCCTCACTGTTTTGAGCGTATTTTTCTTCTTCGCTGTCTTCTCTAACGTAAGATTTGATTACTCTAATACCCGAATAATTTTCCTGAACAATGGTTGTTAACTCTGAGAATTTTTCCTGAATAATTGAGAATCTATGATGAATTTTCTTTCCTAATTTGAAAACTACAAATGAAAGAAGCGGAAGAGGTAGTAAAACATAAATGGTTAACTCAATATTTAGTAACATCATTATTGTTAAAACAATCACCAACCGAATAAAAGTATCAGCTGAGTACATTACTGCCGGACCAAGAAACATTCTTACGGCGTTAATATCATTTGTAGCATGCGCCATAATATTCCCGGTAGAATTATTTTGGAAATATCGCAACGGAAGTTTTTGAATGTGTGCCCAGAAGTCTCCTCTTAAATCATATTCTATCTCACGTGAAACAACTATTATTGTCTGGCGAATTAAAAATCTAAACACTCCTGCAAAAAGTGAAGCTCCCACTATCATTAACCCATATTGAAGCAACAAACCACTATCAATATTATCTTGAAGTGAATTTATTGCATCTTTTAAGAGCAGTGGTACATAAACCGAACCGGCGTTTGATAGAAGAATAAAAACAAAACCAAGAAACAGCTTCTTTTTATAACGTACAAAATATTTCTTTAAAGTGTAAAGGTTTCTCATATAAAGTTATAATTATAAACTTAATCATAAACTTGGACTATTGACAAATACATCAAAGTAGAATGTGATAAAGATCAAGTTTTTTAGTAAGAGAGGAAAATTCTAATAGATTCTATTAAAATTGGTATATTTCTGAAGCACTTCGGGTACTTCTATGGTTCCTTCCCGAGTTTGATAGTTTTCTAATAATGAAACCATTAATCTGCTTGTTGCTAATCCGGAACCATTTAATGTGTGAATGAATTCCGGTTTCTTTTCTTTTTCTCTTCTGAACTTAATATTTGCACGTCTCGCCTGGAAATCTTCAAAGTTACTGCAGGATGAGGCTTCGAGCCATTTATTTTCTGCGGGAGACCATGTTTCAATATCATAAGATTTTGCTGCTGAAAAACTGAGATCGCCTGTGCAAAGCAAAAGTATTCTGTACGGGATCTTTAATGCTTTTAAAATATCTTCAGCATCACTCACTATGTTTTCTAATTCATCATAAGATGTTTCGGGCTTTACAAACTTAACCAATTCAACTTTGTTGAATTGATGAACACGTAAAAATCCTTTTGCTTCTTTACCATAAGAACCTGCTTCTCTTCTAAAACAGGCGGAGTATGCCACATAACTTTTTGGCAACTCATTTTCACTCAAAATTTCTTTACGATGAAGATTTGTTATTGGAACTTCGGCAGTTGGTATTGCGTATAGATCATCTTTTTCAATGTAGTACATATCTTCAGCCATTTTAGGAAGCTGACCTGTACCTTTCATTGATTCACTGTTTACGAGAAACGGTGGTAGAACTTCTGTGTAGTTATGTTCGTTTAGATGGAAGTCGAGCATAAAATTTATTAAAGCTCTTTCAAGCGTAGCGCCTTTTGCCATGTAAACCGGAAAACCCGAACCCGAAATTTTAGCTCCGCGCTCAAAATCAAGAATGTTAAGTTTTTTACCAAGTTCAATGTGATCCAAAAACTTTTTATCGTTTTCAAATGAAAACCCTTCCGGTAACCACTCACGAACAACAACATTTTCTTCAACAGTTTTACCAACCGGAACAGAATCGTGCGGCAGGTTGGGTATATACATTAAAATATCATTTAACTGCTCTTCAACATCGCGTTGCTTTTTATCAAACTCAGATATTTTATCCGATACTTCTTTCATTTCTGCAAGAACTGTTGTTGTATCTTCTCCTGATTTTTTCATCTGTGGGATTTGAGATGATACTTTATTCCGTTTCGCTTTTAGTTCTTCAACCTGACCGATGATATCGCGTCTTTCCTCATCGAGCTGAAGTACATTATCAACTCTGTCTTTTTCGTTTTTGGCTGCAATGCCTTTTTTAACTTTATCGGGGTTTTCTCTTATGTATTTTATATCGAGCACGATAATTATTTCCAACTATATATGTTAAAATATTATGAATCAATACTTAATTGACTCATAAAACCGTTGAAACGGTTAATTAATTAAGGTTGAATAGTTACTAACCCACGACTTAAGTCGTGGGTTAATAGTAAAAAGATCTCAAGCAAAACCGTTTAAACGGTTTATATTATTTGCAGAAATATGCTAAACTTACTTAGCAACAATGTTATAAATTTTATTTTTTACGTAAATCTCTTTATCTATTTTTTTGCCGTTGATATGCTTTAAAACTTTTTCATCTTTAAACACAACTTCTTTTACGCTATCCTGTTCACTATTTATCGGCATTTGAATAGTTGATCGTAACTTGCCATTAATCTGAACTGCTATATTAACCGTATCATCGACAAGTCCTGCAGGATCGACTTCAAACCAAAGTGGTAATTCAAAAAGTGAATCGGTGTTTCCCAACAACTGCCAGCACTCCTCACCAAGATGAGGTGCAAGCGGTGCAACCATTACCGCATATCTTTCCAATACGTAAGCTTGTAATTCGTTTGAACATTTATCAAGATTTTTAAAATTATTCAGCAGTTCCATCAGAGCAGCAATTGCAGTGTTGAAATGAAAATGTTCCAGTTCTTCATTAACTCTTTTTAATGTTTGATTTGTTTTTTTATACACAAACTTCTCATCTTCAGATAATTCAGAAAGGTCGTATTTATCTTTCGGCAAAATATTTCTTAAAATGTTTTCGTGATTCTTGAAAAGATCGTATACTTTGTTAACAAATCTGTCTGTTCCCGAAATACCTTTATCATTCCAATCACCTCCCATTTCATAGGGACCCAT
The DNA here is from genome assembly GCA_022562275.1 of Bacteroidota bacterium. Lineage (GTDB taxonomy): Bacteria > Bacteroidota > Ignavibacteria > Ignavibacteriales > Ignavibacteriaceae > BMS3ABIN03. The sequence continues at coordinate 3,262 of JADFPP010000037.1, read as the reverse complement.
GAACATCAGGTACAATCTAAATACATCCGAGCCGTAGTTTACGGTAAACTCATCGGGATTTACAACATTATCTTTTGATTTCGACATCTTCACCCCCTGGTTTGTAATAGTTCCCTGATGAATAAGATTCTGAAAGGGTTCATCACTGTATACTAATCCGAGATCGCGAAGGAACTTATGAATGAATCTTGCATAAAGAAGATGCATTGTTGCATGCTCGGCTCCGCCCACATACATATCAACAGGAACCCATTTATCAACAAGAGTTTTATCAAACATTTCTGCAGAGATATCCGGATCTATGTAACGTAAATAATACCACGATGAATCGACAAACGTATCCATCGTATCGGGATCGCGTTTTGCATCTTTGCCGCATTTCGGACATTTAACATTTATATATTCTTCATTACGTGCAAGCGGTGATTCTCCTCCCAGGCTAAAATCAACATCGTAAGGTAACTCTACCGGCAGATCATTTTCATTTACAGGAACTTCACCGCAATCAGGGCAATTGATAATTGGGATTGGCGTGCCCCAATATCTTTGTCGTGAAATAAGCCAATCTCTCAACCTGTAATTAACAGTTCCTTTTCCTATACCTTTATCTTCCAGCCATTGTATAATTTTCTTCTTCGCATCTTTATTGTAAAGCCCATCAAGAAAATCACTGTGGATTGCAGGACCATCGCCCAGATAAGCTTTACCTTCAAAATCATCAGGCGGCTGAATTGTTCTGATGATTGGAAGATCAAATTTCTCGGCAAACTCCCAATCTCTTTCATCCTGACCGGGCACAGCCATAATTGCACCGGTTCCGTATGTAGGTAAGACATAGTCAGCAATCCAGATAGGAATTTTTTTTCCGTTAACCGGATTGATTGCAAATGCTCCTGTTGGAATACCTGTTTTTTCTTTAACAGTTGATGTTCGTTCAATCTCTGTTAATGATTTTATAGATTCCTTGTATTCTTCAACCTGCTGTTTTTGTTTTTCGGTCGTAAGTTTTTCAATTAGAGGATGCTCAGGTGCTAAAACCATGTAAGTTGCACCAAATAATGTATCAGGTCTTGTTGTAAAAACTTTAATTTCCTCATTGAAGCCATCGACTAAAAAAGTTACTTCAGCTCCCACACTTTTACCAATCCAGTTGCGCTGCATAAGTTTTGTTTTGTCAGGCCAGTTAATCGTGTCTAATCCTTGCAGTAATTCTTCGGCGTAATCGGTTATTTTAAAGAACCACTGAGAAAGATTCTTTTGTATTACTGTTGTTCCGCAACGTTCGCAAGTTCCGTCTGATTGAACTTGCTCGTTTGCTAAAACGGTCTGATCTTTCGGGCACCAATTAACGGGGGCTTTTTCCCTATATGCTAACCCCTTTTTATATAACTGTAAGAAAAGCCATTGATTCCATTTATAATACTTGGGATCGCAAGTCATCAGTTCAGAATCCCAATCGTACATACAGCCAATTTTATTTAACTGTTCACGAATTTTTTTAATATTCTTTAAGGTGCTGTCATGCGGATGAATTCCTGTTTCAATAGCATTATTTTCTGCCGGAAGTCCAAAGGCATCGTAACCCATTGGCTCAAATACATTAAACCCCTTTAATTTTTTATATCGTGCCCAACTATCTGAAGGACCATAATGATACCAATGTCCGCAATGTAATTTTGAACCGGAGGGATAAATAAACATATTCAAATGATATAGTTTGTTTGCTGTTTCAGAAAGATCGGTTTTGTGAACTTTTTTGTCTGCCCAATACTTCTGCCATTTTTCTTCTATTTCTGCGTAAGGATATCTCATTTATTAACTGTTTTGGAAAAAAATTAAATATAAATTTAGCTAAAAGGGGAGGGATTTCAAATTGGTTAAGAAGTTAGAAGCCAGTCATTCTGAATCCGGCATTTGACTGATAGAGAATCAACTTGTTATCAAAAAAAAATCCCTGCTGCAGAGTCGATATGACAGGTGGGAAATACCGGCTCTTTGAGTGCAGCAGAGCTAAAATTTTAAAGGGGCAGCTTATTTAAGCAAGATAATTTTCGTGATGAGGAGAAACTTCCTGCTTCTAATCGATAAACATAAATACCAGAGGGCAGATTTTCACCCCCAAAATTTAGTGTGTAAAAACAGGGTGTTTTTTGTTCTTTAAAAACTTAATCTAAATGTTTTGGAACACTGAAGGTAAATTGTTTAGAATAAATTAAATTTGATACATATTTTTAGAAAATTTTGTTAGAAATATGGGACGCATCTTTAATAAATATTTTTATCCCAAATCAATTTCATTTGCTATAATATTTTATTTCTATCCCGATGTAACGGAAAACTCGTCTCGCTCAAGCGGGACTTCTTTCATAGATTGAATTAAAATAACTCTAATTGTCATTCAGTAAGGATCTTGTTAATATTTCACACACCTTATTTTTTTTATGTTTTACATTGTAATAATAAGTTTCTGAATGACCGATGTTTGTATCAACACTAAAATTATTCATTCCAAAGATATATAATTAGAATAAAAATAACCTCAACAATAATTGTTTAGGGATAAACTTTTTTCATTTTTATATTTGTTAGGCAAAGTAAAATCTTAAGTGAAAATAATAATTTTAGCAGGGTCTTGTAATGATAAAAAATATTCGAAAGATAATTACAATTCTTGGAATAACATTACTAATGAATGGATGTCTTTTATTTCATTCAATCTCGTATGAAATTGAACCGGACGGAAAGGGAGGGGGTAATGCTAAAGTTTTGATTGAGGATATCAGATCCGATGCGATTAACACAAATGAGTTAAATGAAGATAAAAAAAACTTATTTGAGTTTATGTACAAAAGCGATGAATTTATTGAGCAAATGAAAGGTAAAGGTAAAGATATTCAAAATAGAAATGTTATTATTGAAGATGGGAAACTAAATGGTGTAATAAATTTTAATTTTGATGATATTGAATTAGTGGAAGGAATAATATATGAAGAGCCGTTTTATTATTTAACTCTTAGTCAGGAGGATAGTATAATTTCTACCAACGGGGAAGTAATTATATCGGATAATCATAAAAGAATATTATGGGATAATTCCATTAAGGTGCTAAAGTTCAAAATGTTTAGTGATATTGTTGAAGGAGATAAATTAATTGGTATGGCTCAGTACTATGAATCAGAGTAGCGATGTATGTTGAAATTATTTTTCCATTACCATTCCGACAAACCTTTACATACAAGGTCCCCCAAGATTTAGAACTTTC
>JADFPP010000120.1 GCA_022562275.1 Bacteroidota bacterium | reverse complement strand
TTCCTGCCATTATCATACGCGCAACCCAAAAGAAAATTATATCCGGTCCTGTAACTAAGGTGCTTGTTGGATAATAGTATTTGCGTTCTTCTTCTGTTCTGAAAATTGCATGTGCCCAAAGCCAGCTTGATGCCCATGTATCTAACACATCTTCATCCTGTTTCCAGTTTGTAATATCTTTCGGCGGTTCAATTTCACAATAGACTTCGTTGGTTTCTTTTTGATACCAAACAGGGATCCGATGACCCCACCAAAGCTGACGTGAGATACACCAATCTCTAATATTCTCCATCCAATGAAAATATGTTTTTTTCCAATGATCGGGATGAAAGTTTATCTTTTCTTCTTTCACAACATCCAAAGCTGGTTTTACAAGTTCATCCATTTTCATAAACCATTGCTCCGAAAGATATGGTTCAATAGGAACTCCACCTCTTTCGGAGTAACCAACTTTATGCTGATGATCTTCAATCTTTTCTATCAGATCAAGCTCTTCAAAACGAGCAATAACTTTTTGGCGTGCATCAAATCTATCAAGACCGCGAAAGTCTTTCGGTACATTATTATTTGTGCTTGCATCATCATTAAAAATATTAATCACTTCCAGGTTATGCCGCTTTCCCATTTCGTTATCATTAATATCGTGAGCGGGTGTTACCTTTACAGCACCTGTTCCAAACTCCATATCAACATATTCATCTGCAAATATTGGGATTTCTCTTTCGGCTATAGGAAGTAAAACTTTATTACCTATTAAATCTTTATATCTTTCATCATTCGGATTAACTGCAACACCTGTATCTCCAAGCATCGTTTCGGGGCGTGTTGTAGCTACCACTAAGTGTTTATCAGTTCCAACAACAGGATATTTAAGATACCACAGTTTGCCGTTAACATTTTTATAAATTACTTCTTCATCGGAGATGGCAGATTTGTTTGCAGGATCCCAGTTCACCATCCGGCAGCCGCGGTAAATCAATCCTTCTTTATAAAGATCAACGAATGCTTTTATTACTTCACGATAATAATCATCATCCATTGTAAAGCGCTCTCGATTCCAATCGCAGCTAACACCGAGCTTTTTTAATTGTTGAATTATTATTCCTCCGTATTCCTCTTTCCATTGCCAGCAGTGTTTTATAAATTCCTCTCTACCGATTTTATATTTATCTATTCCCTGCTCATTTAGATAATTTGTTACTTTAGTTTCCGTTGCAATCGATGCGTGATCTGTTCCAGGAACCCAGCAAGCATTATAGCCCTGCATTCTTTTGGTGCGAATGAAAATATCCTGAATTGTGTTGTTTAGAATATGTCCCATCGTAAGCATACCGGTAATATTTGGTGGGGGAATTGGTATTACATACGGCTCTTTTGATTCATCTATTTCGGAATGAAATATTTCGTTATCCAGCCAATACTTGTACCATTTATCCTCCACTTTGGATGGATCATATACCTTAGGAATATCTGAATATTTCTTTTTAGCCATATTAGTTGTTGTTAAATAAAAAAGTGTTGCAAATATAAAGATTTTTTTCGATGGGGGATTATGATCACAAAATTATGTGATCATCTCAGTTACCGGTTACTTCAAAATGCAATTTGGTAAAGATAGTTCGGGATTTTAACCTGTATTCCATAGTGCGCCCCTTCAAGGTCACTCCATTGGTCACCAACTGTTCCGATAATTTCATAACCCATTTCAATCAGCTCAACCCGCTTCGAGCTTTTAAATTCTGTTGCGGTTAGTTTATACTCATTTTCTCTCCGTGTAATTAATGTATCAAAAACTGCGTAGCCTTCCCGTTTTAAGTTTTTGTAAGTTACCTCGTACTCAGGAATATTTCTGCCAGTAAGAAATATAACTTTTGAACCTTTTGCTATTAAATATTCATATAATTCCTTAACCTGCGGGATAGCCGGTGCTTTCAATTCCCGGTTCCATTTCTTATTCATTTCATAAACATATCCAAAGCCCATCAACTCTGCGAGACCATAATTGTTAAGTGCTGTTTCATCAACATCAAATATTACAACAGACTTTTCGGTGAACTCCACGGCACTGAATTCATCTTTTGCCCTACTTATTACTTCATTAAGCTCCTTATCAAACTTACCGGATTCATAATATTCTTTAACCAATTCCCGTGCTACAGATAAATTAACAGGTTTATCTGAGCAACCAATTAACTGTAATGCGGCAGCGATGAAAGCAAGATAAAAAGGAAATTTAATTTTAGTTCTCATTTCTATAAACCAAAGAAAAATAATAACGGTCTCTCTAACCTTTCTGCCCAGGCAGTTTCATTATGCTCTGCATTTGGTGCATAATAATAATCAATATCCTTCCCAATTATATAACCCATTTCGGTCAAACGGCAGAACATTTTTTGTCCTCTTATTAAGCCGTCTTCGCCGTGGTCAATATAAAATTTAACTTTCTTTCTGGGACCCTTGTAAGAATTAACCATATCAAAAACTTTTTCATTATCATGATAGAATGAGCTGGACATACAACCTACCATTGAAAAGACATTATCGTATTTCCAGCCGGCAATAAAGGAAATTAAACCACCCATTGATGAACCCATAATAGCTGTATGATCTCTATCCGGTAATGTTCTGTAATTGGAATCGATCTGTGGTTTAAGTTCGTTTACAATAAAATTAAGGTAAAGTTCTCCTTTTGCTGAATCACTATATTCTTCAAGCCTATCTTTTGTATTGTAAATTCCAACTACAATTATTTCCCTCATTCTCCTCGCTTTTACTAATCTTACCACTGTTTCATCTACCCGCCAATCTTTACCGGTGAAAGAAGTCTTTGGATCTATGATGTTCTGCCCGTCCTGCATATAAAGAACCGGGTACCTTTTTTGAACATTCCTCAATTTTTTATAGCCCGGTGGTAACCATACAATTATATTTCTATGGTTGCTCAATCCTTTAGAGTAGAATTCTATATGTATCCTGGCAGTTCCAACAATATCATCTTTTCCAACACTGCGTTTTTTTCTACTCTTTTTTTCTGTTTTATTTCTTTTTTCTATCAAGTGCTGCATTTAATTTCAAATTAATTCGTTAAAAATACAGATACTACTTAATAAATAAAAAAACACGGCTTGCTTTTTACCGGTGATTGGATTTGTTGTTCATTACACTAAACCAGCAATAATTTCCTTGTAAGTAAATGGATTGTTGTCACAATTTTGTAGATTTTACATTACACAATTATAAAGATTATTTAAATGGAAAAGTCAGTTTTATGGCAGTGATAAGACCATTCAAAGCACTTAGACCCAAAAAGGAAAATGCTCATCTTGTTGCAAGTGTACCTTATGATGTGGTTAGCAGAGCAGAAGCAAAACAACTTGCAGGAAACGATAAATTAAGTTTTCTTCACATAACCAGGGCTGAGATTGATCTGCCTGATGAACAGGACCCTTATTCAAAAGAAGTCTATATTAAAGCAAAGGGAAACCTTAACAATTTAAAAAATACTGCCCCATTAATTATTGATGATTACCCCCACTTTTATCTCTATAGATTGATAATGGATGAAAGAGCACAGGTTGGAATTGCTGCAACATTTGCAATAGATGATTATGATAACAATGTGATACTAAAACATGAAAAAACAAGAAAAGTTAAGGAAGATGACCGGACAAATCACATCATTACCACAGAAGCACAAACGGGTGTTGTGTTTTTAACTTATCGCAGTGTTGATGAGATAAATAATGTTGTAAGTAGAACCATTGCAGAAATGGAACCGCTTTATGATTTCACTGCTCATGATGGTATTCAACATACTGTTTGGATTATGCCTGATGATTATAATGAATTACTGATGGATGAATTTGCTAAAATAGATAAACTTTATGTTGCAGACGGACATCACCGCGCAAAGAGTGCAAGCAGGGCAAGAGAAGAGAAAAGAAAAGCTAATCCTAATCATACCGGTAAAGAGGAATACAATTATTTTATTGCTGTAATTTTCCCGGGCGAACAGTTGCATATTATGCCTTATAACAGAATAGTTTTTGATCTGAATGGAACCCACAATGAAGAATTTTTGAATAAGGTGAGTGAAAAGTTTGAGGTACAAAAATCTGATCAGAAGGAACCAAAAGAGAAAAACACGTTTTGTATGTATCTGGATGGCAAATGGTATCATTTAAAAGCAAGAGACTCTGTATTGGCAAGTATTTCGCTTATAGAGTCTGTTGGTGCAAAACTTGATTCCAGCATCCTCCAACACTTTTTGCTCAATCCCGTTTTAGGAATTGAAGACCAGCGCACAAGCAACAGGATAGATTTTATTGGTGGAATAAGAGGCACAAAGGAATTGGAAAAACTTGTTGACAGTGGAAAAGCTGCAGTTGCATTCTCCTTGTTTCCCGTTTCTATAGATGACCTGATGAACATCTCGGATGCAGGAGAAGTAATGCCACCAAAATCAACATGGTTTGAACCAAAACTCAGAGATGGCTTACTAACTCATATGATTTAATAGTTTTACTGAAGAATTAAACTAAGAGGAGATGTAAATGGAAAAGAGAATATATAACTTCAGTGCTGGTCCAGCGATTTTACCTGAAGAAGTTCTTAAAGAATCACAGGAAAATTTAATGGCATTACCCGATGTTGGAATGTCAATTCTTGAGATCAGTCATCGTTCAAAAACATTTGATAATATTTTCCATCAAACAAAAGAAGATGTTAAAACGCTGCTGGATATTGATGATAATTATTCCATCCTGTTTCTTCAAGGCGGTGCAAGTCTTCAGTTTTCTATGGTGCCAATGAATATTATGCCACCCAAAAATAAAGCAGATTATATTGTTACCGGTGCATGGGCTAAAAAAGCAGTAAAAGAAGCTAAGCGGGTTGGTGATGTTAACATTGCGGCTACAACAGAAGAAACAACATTTAACAGAATCCCGAAACAAAATGAATTAAAATTGTGCGGTGATGCTTCTTACTTACATTTTACATCAAATAACACAATTTACGGCACACAATATCAAACCGAGCCGGAAGTTGGAGACGTTACTCTTGTTTGCGATGCATCATCTGATATCTTTCACAAAAAAATTGATGTGAATAAATACGGTATAATTTACGCGGGTGCACAAAAAAACATGGGACCTTCGGGTGTAACTATGGTAATCTATCGCAACGATCTTTTAGAAAGAAGTTCGGATGATCTTCCGACTATGCTAAATTATAAAACCCACGTGGAAAAAGATTCGATGTTCAATACACCAAATACTTTTGGTATTTATATTATCGGGTTAGTAGCAAAGTGGTTATTGAATATGGGCGGATTAGATAAAATGTATGAGACCAATAAACATAAAGCCGGTATTTTGTATGATTGCATTGATAACAGTAACGGATTTTACAAAGGACATGCTGAAAAAGACAGTCGCTCTTTGATGAATGTTACTTTCAATCTTCCTGCAGAGGAACTTGAAAAGAAATTAATTGCTGAAGCTTTAAATGCGGGATTCAACGGATTAAAGGGACACAGATCTGTTGGCGGATTACGCGCTTCAATTTATAATGCGTTCCCAACCAAAGGTGTTGAAGACCTGGTGGAATTTATGAAAGAATTTCAATCAAAAAATAGTTAAGTGTTTTATTTTCGAGGTTGGCTCAGCGTTTTTGTTGCTGACACTCTAAAGCAACTATTAACTTTTTTATGGAGTCGACCTCATTTATATATTATAGATAAGTATGAAAACACTATTATCACTTTTTGTTTCATCGTTATTGCTGTTAATTTCCTGCAGTAAGGAAGAGACAAAACTTGAATCATTTAACCCCGAAGCATTTGCGTATGATTTGGGTGGAGATTGGGAAGTGAATGCTATGGTAAACGTAAGGGGGTTTGAACAGAGAGAAAGCAGTACTAAACTTTATGAGGCATCAATCTCTTATTCTGCAGATATTATAACTCCTGAAGGAGAAACAGTAAAAAATTTATATTCTGATAAAGTAAATATTTCTTTAGATGAAGAAATAATGGATATTCCACTGGAAGTTCAGTTTGATTTGGATTCAACTTATTCTTTGGGAAAGTACCGGATTATCATCAGCATTGTAGATAATTTTTCGGGTGATTCCGTAAAGAGTTCTGCTGAATTTAAACTTGAAGATTAAATGTTTCAGCCTTTTTCAAAGTACCCTTTGGGGATTGGTTTCCTGCCAGCAAATCCTTCTTCAATATAATGATAATAAGTAATATCATCTTCATCGCTCTTCCAGCACAGATAAACTTCTTTTCCATCGATCATTGCAGGAAAATCAACCAAGCCGATCATAAAATTCCAATCTTTAAAAAAACATCCTATCTCTTCAAGTTCAGACATAAACCCTTCAACATCCGCTGCCATCTTTTTTTGCTCTGCATCGTCTTCAGCTCTTGATTCCAGTTCTTCAGCTTGTAACCGCATTTCTCTTGTAGTATCCAAAATATCTTTAACGATTTTCTTTACAAGAGGCAAAGTGTTTCTGGCTTCAGTTGGTGTAAAATATTTAATCTCGGTTGTCATAAATTTAAATAATAATTAAAAAATTACTATAAGATTAAAATAATTTAAGTATAAAAAAAGATTAATGTTTATCCCACTGCTTTTTAACAATAAAAAGTAATTTAAATATCATTCAATGAATCCTTTTTAATACACAGTTTTCTAATTGGTTACAAAAATTGGAATTTACAAACTCATTTGTAAAAAAAGAAATGTAATATTCCCGTCATCCATTATTACAGAATATAAATATTTATTAAAAAATATGAAAAATACGTAAATCAATATTGTTATATATTTTAATCATTGCTTGGTACTAAATAAATATTTTCTTAGGTTTGACTATCATTCATTCATTGGAGAATAAAATATGCTTAAATCGCACTCACTATTTTTTCTGTGTGCCTTCCTGTTAATAGGCTTCTCCCTGATGGCTCAGGAAAAGGGAACGATTACGGGAACTGTTACAGATTTAACGTCAGGGGAAGTTTTAATGGGGGTAAACATTATCGTTGTTGGATCAACAAGCGGCTTTACAACCTCGCTTGATGGTACTTACGAGCATAAACTGATTGCCGGAACTTATACTCTTCGTGCCGGCTACCTCGGCTATGAAGCTGTTGAAAAAAGGGTGACAATAAAATCAGGAGAAACCATAAATGGTGATTTTCAGCTAAA
>JADFPP010000119.1 GCA_022562275.1 Bacteroidota bacterium | reverse complement strand
TAAAAATAGCTAACCCATCTGCCCTGCGCCTGTAAACAAAAGGCCTCATATGAGGGGTTATGACTTTTGTTCCAATATAAATTCCTGATTTGACATAATTCTCCAGAGGAATAAGCATGTCTGCACGCTTCTTGATCCTGATTTGTTCCTTAAGTTTTTGAGTATCTGTTGTTTCAATCTTTTTGGAAAGTTTCTTGACTTTTTCCAAAAGTTCCTTCTTCCTTTCAACAAGTGATTTTTCTTTTTTTTCTTTAACACCTTTCTCAGTTTCAAGAGATTCTGCTTCAGCTTGCTTCTCTAAATTTTTGCTGAGTTTTTTTGGAATAGATTCTTTTTTAGATTTCTTTTTATTATCTTTAGATTCCCCAACTATTGCTTCTTTAACTTCACTTTTGAATACTATAATAATTCTCTGATCATCAAACAGATTCACTATATCGTTAATTGCCGGTACAATATTCATTATTTCCAGTTTAATACTTGGCATCTTGGCAAAACTTGAAAATTCGGAAGCAATTTGACTTAGATTATCTATCTGATCTAAAGTTGTTTTGGTAACCTTTTCAAATATATTATCGAAATCTTTGCTCTTTTCATGATATGAAGCTACCAGCTGCTGAATTGCCAGTTTTATAGGCGTTAGAGGATTTTTAATTTCATGAGCAACCTGCTTTGCCATTTCTTTCCAGGCATTCTCTCTTTCCAGCTCTGCAATTTCAATCTGATTTTTCTGTATTTCATGAGTCATCAAATTAAACACATCATAAAGATCCTTCATCTCACCTTTTTCGTTACTAACAAGTTCCACACTTAAATCACCTCGTGCAACCGCTTCCGTTGCTTTAGTTAATCGTCTTATTGGTGCTGAAATCTGATTAGCAAGAATTGTACTAACGATTATTATTATAAGAACTGCAAAAGAATAAATACCAAAAAGTATTACATCAATATCAGCGGTTGAAAAAGATGGTTTAATTTTATTAAATGCATCATTTACACCAATTATAAATACCGCACCATTGATGGATATTTTTCTGTAGTAAGCATTAAATTTATAATTATCAATATTTTCAGCTGTTGATAATTCTCTGTAGCTAAGATAATTTAGATTGAAATGAACTTTTGAATTCAGCTTAGAGTAGAATAATCCGATTCGATAATATTCTTCACGCGAGCTATATATTAAATCTGAATTCTGATAAACTGTAAAAGAGATATCAAGTTCTTTGCCTGCATTACGAAATGCAGTTGATAATCCCCGATCTTTATGTTTGGTAAGCTGCGATTTTACATGGTTTTCCAAATAATCAGATCTCTTATTTAACTCTTGAAAGATTGCCTTCTCGCTTCTTTCAGACACCAATTCTCTATTATATGCAGCAAGCAACGCTAACGGAACAATTGATACAATAAGAATAGCAATTAATAATCTTGTTCTAAATGTATTTTGAATTTTTAGAAGGTTTGTAATTTTAAGAAAAACAAACAGCAATAGAATAAATATTGTGTGTATTAAAAAGATCTTGAAGAAATTGAATAGATTCCATGTAATTTCTTTTTCCTTAGCAGCAACTGTAATTATTCTTTCATTACCACCATTATTTATCTTATTGATGTACGCAATATAGTCCTCACCATAGATAGAAAAATTTATCCATGCGTCATTAAATTCGGACAGTTTTGCATTATAGATTAGGAGCATTTGTTCCCTGGAAGGATAAATATCTCCGTAAACCCGAGTGACTTTTAAATTATTAAATTCAAATATTTTCAATAGCGATTCATCTATTACTGAACCAAGCAATGCAGTGCTCGATTTTAAATAATCCGGGATTTTTTGCGAACCAATAGTATTAATATCAAATTCAGTAATTGTAGTAATATAACCGGCAACAATATCTCTTTTTACAACCGGCAGTATCCCAACGTGTATAACTGCTTCAATATTTCCGGAATCAGATACTTCTTTTATATTTGGTTTTCCAATATTTATAGAATCGAACTGACTAAATATTTCAATATTCCGTTCCAACCCCACCGAGAAACTACCTTTTTCTTTTTTATTCCTATCGTAAAGAAATATCCCTGAACTGATTGATTCTCTTTGCATTGGGCTGACACACCACACTTTAAAGGCTTCGGCATCATAGTTAATATTTCTCTTGTAAAAACTATTCATCAAATCATCATTTCTTAATGCACTTTGTAATGTTTCCTCAATCATATAATTCAATAAGTTTTCATTCGCTCTTATTATTTCAAATGCTACGGTCTTTAATGATTGTCTCTCTAACTGAAGGTTAAAATAATTCATAAGAATAACCGCAATTACAGAAGCCAAAATAGTCGAGTACACTAACGAATGAGATAGTGTTTGAGAACGGAAATAAACAGAGTAAACTAACAGAAAAATAAGTGTAATAAGTATGAATACCATAAATGGAGTCAGAAGAGCATCATTAAGGTTCTTAAAAAAGAAATATCCCAATATCTGTATAATAAGAAAGAAAATAGAGTATTTTAATAACTGGTATTTCGGACTAAAAAAATGCAAAAACCTTCCGGCTAATATTATAAGTACGGTCATCACAAGTATAAAAGAGAGACCAAGCATCAGTACATTCAAATTCATAAATAAAATATCAGCATCGGGGACAGGTGTAGGATATTTAAAGTATCTGATAGTCGAATCAAAAATTACACTCTTAATCGATGCACTTAATGCTCTTAATAAATAGAAAAATATTATTAGGATTACAGGCACTAAGAATAACTTTAAAAGCCATAATCTTAGGGATTCCGTCGATCGAGAATACTGGAAATTATATCTGAATATCTGGAAACAGATTATAACTAAAAATAAATTTGTTATAAAAAACTCAATGGGAGATTTAACCAATCCCCAAGCAAAGGTTGAAGAAAATTTTGCCGGGTCAATCAGTGGTCCGCTGAAAAACATTGATGGAAAATCGACAATGAATATTAATACTCTGAATACTGCCAGATATATTATAATTACAAATAATTTTATAATCCGGTATTTTATTTTATAAAATTCTTTCCTAAAGCCAATCCCTATAAAAATACAAACCAGGGTAACTAAAGATGCTTGTATTTTTGTTGTTATTTCACGAATGTTACTAATAGATACATTTAAGCTTGGTTTGTAAAAGCTGGCTTGCCCAATTTTTTTACCGTTATAATTTATAAGATCGAAAGAGTGAAACCTCCCATCTTTTCTTGGTGCAGCGAAAGGATCAAAATCAATAATCACTCTGGTTAAAAATTTATCGGATATTTCCTTTGTAAAACTATCATCCGAGTAAAACTCGTTTTGAATATAGTAATGCTTTTCTATTTTTTCACTTACTATCAGATAAAATACATCGTTTTGAATATCAATCGTATCCACAATAGTTAAATATGTAATAAGACCATTAGAATGAAAGTAGATCTCACCTAATGGATAGGAAAGAGGAAAAATTTCTTCCTGGGGGATAGCTATAATCTCATTCCAGGCAATCAACTTGCCATTGGGCGCAATAATTTCTAACGAGAAGTTTTTTCTCTCTATACTATTAACTAATTCAATTAATTCCTTATACTGATATGATTTTGATTTAAAAGTTTCGGAAAGATTCTGTTTCAGCCAATTATTAGTATGAAGCAATCGCAGTTCCCGCTGGTGTAATGAATATTTAATTGACTGCTCGATCTCATTAGTTTTATTAATCAGTTCGGAATCCCAATTCTTCCTCTGATTATTAATAATCAACGGTGTGATTATTCCTGAGATAATGATTAATACTAAAATTAAAAAGACGATAGTAATATTTTTTCTATCGTCTTTAAATTTCTTAATTAGCTTATTAATCATGAACGGAATTACTCCAAACACAATTTTATGGCTAATAAATAATTTGATTTTAAAATGTTTTCAAGAGTACAAATCATAAAATAGCTTAATATCAAATTCTTATATATTAATTGATTGAGATTTGAGTTATCTGCCAGGATTTACTTGTTAATTTAAGCGTCAAATAAACTCTCGCTTCCGATCGATTACCCTTATATTCGTAATAATAAGTACCTATTGCAAATGGATTGGTGGTAGTAATTTTTATCTTAGAAAAACTAAAAGAAATCACTTTATACTCTTTTAAAAATTTATCGAGTGTATAATATGCTTGATTAGAGCTGTAATATCCTGAAATCCCATTTAAAAAACTTAGGTATACATGCGACGCTAAATATGGAGAAATATCTGAAATATTAGCTTTCAATATCCCTTTTTCAATATCATTCAGTACGCTGTATACAACTGAGTTCTGTAAATTGGATTTTAAATCTTTTTTTATCGAATATTCCTGCGGGAAATATAGTTGTCCGGAAAACAAAAACAATATTAAGATTATAATTTTCTTCATCTCATCTTAAATTAAATAATTTATTTTGATAAAGCTAAATATCATTTGGTAATAATAAATATTCTTTACCTTATAAATATTCTCTTCAATCTATTCCTCGATTCTCCATTTCTAATGCCCTTTAATTGTGTTTCACCTTCAGCTAATTGATAAGCCCAATCAAAAACGACTCTTTCATTTGTAATCGAAGATATTCTAATTTTAGCAAAATGATTATCCCAGGTCCAGAATACATATGTGTGCCCAACAATTGCTATGGCATCCTTTGTTTCAGACCATCCGGTGGTTGGAGCAAATTCTATATCATAAATATCATTTGTTAAACCCATATCCTGAATATCCGTATCATCCCAAACATCCAGATAAAATACTCCCTGAAAATTCTCAAAGAAGAAATCTACATCAATACTGTCATAAGATACAACAGAATATAAGGAAAACGAGTATCCTGAATTGTTCGGGAATTCTCTGTAATCAAATATTGATTGATTAAATCCCTCAGGACGCGGAGTTGCATAAATATCTTCTAAGCTTAGTTCACTTTCATTACCATTAAAATCGTACGCAGTAACAGCATAATAATACAGCACCCCGTTCACAGCATCGTAATCAATAAAACTATTTTGAGGAGATGAACCTATCACTTCGTAGCGCCCATCATAGCTGTCACTTGCATAAATATTATAACCGGAAAGATCACTTTCTCTGTTCCGGCTCCAGCTAATATAAACCCTGTTATCACCGTTTTTAACAACAACATCTTTAGGTATTGCCGGGGGTATATAATCAATTTCAGGTTCATTTATACCACAAGCCTGAGTTAGCAATATAGTAATAAAAGCGAATGTTAATATTTTCTTTTTCATTTTAGCACCAAATATTTTATTTTCTAGTGAATTTTCTTCACTAAACCCAAATGAAGTGCCATAGATTTCCTTTGAAAATGAACCGTTTTCTATGTATTAAGAACTGAAACGTATAATAAATTATACAGAGAGAAAATAAAATTATGCAGTGAGAAATAACGAGTTATGATTTTAAATTCGTTTATCAGAATTATATACTTAAAAACTCATCGTTGTAAAACATCTTCCTATTATTTATAACCGCAACTGATTTGCCATTGAGAAGTTTTTTATCGAATGGTGAATTCCGTGATTTACTTCTAAACTTTTTTATATCAACTGTCCACACAGAGTTTAAATCTAAGATAGTAAATTCTGCAATTTCACCAACGGAAAAATCCGGAACAGGAATATCTAAAATTTCTCGGGGATTAATGGATAATTTAGTAATAATGTCTTTCAAGCTAAAGTTTTTTTATGGAATAATTCAGAAAGAGTTATCCCGATCATTGTTTCCAGTCCTAAAATTCCGTTTGGTGCATATTGGAACGCCTCTTCCTTTTCTTCAATGGAATGAGGTGCATGATCGCTTGCAATACAATCTATTGACCCATCCTTCAATCCTTCAAAAATTGCATCAACGTCTTCTTGTGTTCTTAACGGGGGATTCATTTTATAATTTGTATCATAAGTTTTTACAGATTTATCTGTTAAACTAAAATGATGAGGGGTAACTTCAGCTGTAACTTTAATCCCATTGCTCTTTGCTTCTCTTACAAGCTGTACGGCATTTTTAGTACTTATGTGTGCAATGTGTATTTTTCCTCCGGAGTATTCTGCTAACTGTATGTCTCTGCTAACAATTAAATCCTCTGCAACTGAAGGAATTGGCGGCAAACCTAACATTGTAGAATTTATACCCTCATTCATTGCACCGCCCGCAAGAGTTGCATCTTCGCAATGTTCGATGACAGGCAAATCGTACATTTGCGAATATTCCAAAACCTTTCGTAATATCGATGCAGATTTGATTGCGACACCATCATCAGAAAACCCAACTGCACCAGCTTCAAATAATTCAGCAATTGGCGAAAGAACTTCACCTTCTCTACCAAGGGTTGCTGCAGCAATAGAATATACATTAACAAGATGATCCTTTGCCTGCTTTTTAATAAAATTTATAATTTCAGCTGAATCAATTGCAGGCTTGGTATTTGGCATGCAAGCGATGCCGGTAAACCCTCCACTTGCCGCAGCATTACAACCTGTGATAACTGTTTCTTCATCTTCCCTGCCGGGTTCCCTGAGATGCACATGCATATCAAAAAAACCGGGGACAATGATTTTGTCTTTTAGATCATATACTTCAGCATCAGCATCTTTAAGATTAATGTTTCCAATCTCAGATATTATCCCATCAATTAATAAGACTGAAGTATTCTTTTCATCTATATTTTGATGGGGATTGTATAGATTAACATCTTTAAGAATAATCTTCATATTTAATCCTAATTAAGTGTTCCTAATAAATAAAGAACCGCCATTCTAACAGCAACACCATTTGTAACTTGATTCAATATTATTTGATCCGATCCGTCAGCAACTTCAGAAGATATTTCAACTCCTCTGTTTATCGGTCCCGGATGAAGTATAAGAATATTTTTTCCGTTCTTCTCTAATCTTTCCTTTGTAATTCCAAAATACTTTGCATACTCCCTAAGAGATGGTAAAGATTCTCCGGCTTTACGCTCAAGCTGAATTCTTAAAACGTTCAGGATATCATTTTCTTGTATCGCTTCATCGATGTTATTAATAACATCAACTCCCAGTTCTTCAATTTGTCTCGGAATCATTGTGGCAGGTCCGCATACTGTTACTTTGGCACCCATAGTTTTCAAACCAAAAATGTTGGATAATGCAACCCTGCTATGTGCAATATCCCCAACGAT
>JADFPP010000036.1 GCA_022562275.1 Bacteroidota bacterium | reverse complement strand
AGAATCTTAATAATACCAATTATGATTTCTCTCTTTTAGCTTTTTATCCGATTTTTCTTGATTATTTTATCAATAATTTTAATTTTTCTTTGCCTATTACTGGATACCATGTTCATATATCAGTCAAGTATTTTATAATGATTGGAAACCGAAGTTAATTATAAAATATGTTACACTTTATTTCTAATTGTTACACTTTATTTCTAATACTTATTCAAGAATGCTTGCGATAAAATGCAAGACTCTGAATAACTGGTGATATAGAATTAATTTCCATTTTATAACATTAATTACCAACGGAGTTAAATATTGATAATTATTTTGAAGATATGATTATAAAAGTTTTTATATTTACTAGTAACTTAGATTAAAATATTTAAGATTCAGGTAAATTATTATGGCTAAAAATCATTCTTTCGATATTGTTTCCGAAATAGATTTTCAGGAAGCAGATAACGCAGTAAACCAGGCAAAAAAAGAAATAAATCAAAGGTTCGATTTGAAGGATTCCAGGA
The DNA here is from genome assembly GCA_022562275.1 of Bacteroidota bacterium. GTDB lineage: Bacteria > Bacteroidota > Ignavibacteria > Ignavibacteriales > Ignavibacteriaceae > BMS3ABIN03. The sequence goes on along the minus strand of JADFPP010000036.1, from coordinate 29,545 downwards.
CAGAGATAGAACTGAACAAAAAAGATAAATTTATAAATATTAATACCAAGGATGATTATTCACGAAAAGCCAGCATAGATATTCTTCAAACAAAATTTATACGAAGAGGTATGTCTATTAAAGTATTTAATCCTGAAGAGCCGCAACCTGCTGCAAGCGGAAGACTTAGACAAAAGATCAATCTCCGGAGTGGTATTTCCAAAGAAAATGCTAAGAAAATTACAAAGATGATCAAAGATTCCAGACTAAAAGTTAATGCACAAATACAAGATGAGCAGGTACGTGTGCAAGGCGCAAAAATTGATGATCTTCAGACAGTAATTAGTATGGTTAAAGATGCTGATCTGGATTTTCCAACTCAGTATGTTAATATGAAATAATTTCTTTTGATAACTTTATAATCTTGTCTGTAAGATTTAAACGCGAAATATTCAATTATTTCACAAAAGACACAAGATAATTTATTAAATCCCACGGTCTCAAAGTCCCTTTACCGCACAGTCTCATCGTCTCAAATTCTCACAGTCTCATCGTCTAACACTCCCCTCACCCAGCATAAGCAACTTTCAACTTCTTTTTATCCAAAGCTTTTGCCAGTTGAAAATCCTCTTCGGTTATCTTCTCTTTATCTCCATAGTAATTGTGTTCAACACTATCTTTCTGCAGCCCAGCCAGCACCGATGTTGAGGAAAGCACCTTCAAATCCTCTGCAACAATGTTAGTAGGATCGTTTACATCTATTCTGCCGGTAACAATATATGGTCCCATAGAAAGAGTAAGCTCGGCAACACGGTAATAAACTTTGGGGAAGATAACCGCTTCAAATGTTCCGGTAAGGTCTTCAAGCGAAAGGAACTTCATTATATCACCCTTCTTTGTTTTTATTCTTTTCGAAGTCATATACCACCCAATCATCTTTACTCTTCTTCCACGATTGCGGAACATATCCCTGGCAAGTATAATTCCGGGTTGGTTTATCCATTCCTTAAAAAAGTGAAGCGGATGACGTGTAACCATGTAACCGAAAGCTTCGTATTCCTCCTTGCATATTCCTGCCAGCGAATAATTCTCATCAGTTTTCACTTCTTCTTCCAGTTTGAATGTTTCATTAATAAAAAGATCATTGTAACTCTCCTCAATAATTTTTCTGCGGTGAAGATAAACGTCCAGCAGACGCATAAGCGTTGGTCTTGTTTGCCGAAAGCATCCCATAGCACCGCACCTTATAAGCATTGCAGTTTCTTCGTAAGCAAGTTTTGTACGTACAAGAAAATCCGCGAGCGAAATGTATTTGCCGTTCCGCTTTCTTTCTTCCACAATCGTATCGGTTGCACGGCGTGAAAGATTTTTAATTGCCATCAAACCGATGCGTATTGTTTTGCCTTTGCCGATGTACTCGTAATAGCTTTCATTAACGGAGGGAAGTTTAATCTTCAAACCTAAACGTTTTGATTCCTGCACATAAACTGCAGCGGAATAAAACCCGCCACCATTGTTTAACACACTTGCCATAAACTCTGCCGGGTAATGTGCTTTAAGAAACGCTACCTGGTAAGAAAGCAAAGCAAACGATGCACTGTGAGCTTTACAGAAGGAGTATCCCGCAAACGATTCGATCTGCCGCCACAGTTCTTTTGCCTGGTAATCGCTTAAACCTTTTTCTTTTGCAGAAGAAAAAAACTTATCAATAATCTGCTGCATTGCTTTGTGCGATCTCATCTTTCCGCTCATTGCACGTCTCAGAAGATCGGCTTCCTCTAAACTTAATCCTGCAATGTGATGTGCAACTTTAATTACATCTTCCTGGTAGATCATCACACCGTAAGTTTCGCCAAGATATTTTTCCATTTCGGGCACAAGATATTTTCTTCGCGAAGGATCTTTGTGGCGTGCGATAAACTCCTGCATCATTCCGCTTTCTGCAACACCGGGGCGTATAACCGAGCTTGCTGCAGTAAGCATCTCAAATGTTTCAACATCAAGGCGGCGCAGCAATGAACGCATTCCCGGAGACTCAATATAAAAACATCCGATGGTTTTTCCCGTTCGTATCAGTTCCTTTGTGGCGGTATCGTTAAAGAGCATATCAAAATCATAAATATCAAAGTTGATATTGCCCGTGTTTTTGGGGATGGGCGGATAAAGCGTACGAATCCTCACCACGTCCCGCCACTCAACAGGAATTTGATAGTTCAGTAATTCTTTGGTTTTTTCGCTGTTTTCAAACATATTATAGTGAACATTTGCACACTATAATATAGAATTTTAAAGTTTAAATGCAAGGGGAGAAAAAAGACGAATAGAACTATTAAAGTAAGAAACCCATGTGAAACAATTTTCTAGGCAAGTACAACTTTCAAGTTGCGGTTTTCAATCATTGCGCAGTATAAGGCAGCTATTACCAACTTCTTAATTTTTAATTCCTCTTCCAGCTTCTTGCCTTTAACCCAAATTATGTTTTATTAATAAGTGAAATAAATAAATTTAGGAGAAAGGGGAAATGACAACCGATGATGTACTAACATGGACTTGCCAATATTGCAGTGAGGAAAATGAACTGTGGGTTGATTTAACAATAGAGGATAAGCAGGACTTTATTGAGGATTGTTATATTTGCTGCAGACCGAATAGAATAATCATCTCACAACAAAAAGAGGAGGGCGTTCCTTCAGTTGAAGCCCGGCTTACAGACGAATAACACTTGAGCTGATTACAACCTGCTTATCCAAAAATTATTTTTATAAATATTTTCTTTGCCTTTTATTTCCTTCTTATATTAATTGGTCAATTAATAATAGAGGATAAGCAGGATTTTAGTTAAGATTGTTACACTTGCTGCAGACCGAACCGAATTGTTATCTTAACAGCATAGGATGAGGGCGGTCCTTTAGCTGAAGCCCGGCTTACAGACAAATAACACTTGAGCTGATTACAACCTGCTTATCCAAAAATTATTTTTATTAGTATTTATTGTGCCTTTTATTTCCTTTTCATATTAATTGGTTAATTTAATAATAAAGGATAAGCAGGATTTTAGTAAAGATTGTTACATTTGCTGCAGACCGAACCGAATTGTTATCTTAACAGCATAGGATGAGGGCGGTCCTTTAGCTGAAGCCCGGCTTACAGACAAATAACACTTGAGCTGATTACAACCTGCTTATCCAAAAAATTATTTTTATTAATACTTATTGTGCTTTTTATTTCCTTCTTATATTGTTTGGTTAATTTAATAATAGAGGATAAGCAGGATTTTAGTGAAGATTGTTACATTTGCTGCAGACCGAACCGAATTGTTATCTTAACAGCAAAGGAGGAGGGCGTTCCTTCCGCTGAAGCCCGGCTTACAGACAAATAACACTTGAGCTGATTACTACCTGCTTATCCAAAAATTATTTTTATTAATATTTACTGTGCTTTTAATTTTTCCTTTAGATTAATTATTTCCATATCTTGATCTGCACGGCTAAAAATAGCACCGGCAATGAGTGCTACATTTAGAGCAACCGAAAAAACTAAGAGGATGATTAGTATGGTCATTTAATCCTCATGTTAATTTGTTATAAATAATCCATCATAAACTGTATCAATCCATTATCATTCTTAAAAACGATGAACTCTCATCATCATTGTTTTTCGAACTATTTTCAGAATCATCTTTTTCCATTTTTTGTTTTGCCCAGCTATAACGTGAAGCATCTATTTTAAATGTACTTTCTTCCAACTCCTTTTCATCATTGTCCTTTTCAGTTTCATCAAGTGATGACTTTGGGCTTTGCACACGCAGAATTGTAGGAACTTCCAGATCTTCGGTATCCACATGATCTGTATCCATAAAATTAAATCCACCTCTGAACTCAAGTGATTCCTGTAATCCCTTTAAATATGGTTTCTTTTCTACTGCTGAAAACCCTTTACGTGCAGAATCAAAACCGGTTGCAATAACGGTGTAAGAAACGTAATCATTCATATCATCTTTGTAAACGCAGCCAAAAATTACATTCGCTTCTTCACCTGCAGCCTCGAAAATAACATTGTTGCCTTCGTGGATTTCCTGCATTGTTAAATTACTTGAACCACTAACATTAAGAAGAACACTTTTCGCTCCTTTAATGTTTACGCCTTCTAACAGAGGACTCGAAATTGCTTTCTGAGCTGCTTCAATAGCCCTGTTCTCGCCACTAGCAACTCCACATCCCATCAGGGCTTCACCACTCTGATTCATAACTGCACGTACATCCGCAAAGTCAACGTTTATCAAACCTTCAACTGTTATAATATCCGCAATACCCCTGGTGGCTTCGTATAATACTTCGTTTGGTTTATCGAATGCCGCAAATGCATTCGTACTGCTATCAAGTATTGAAAGTAACCTTTCGTTGGGTATAATAATTAAACTATCAACATACTGCCGTATTTCCTGAATACCTTGCTCAGCATTTAGCATCCGGATTTTACCCTCCCATTTAAATGGTTTCGTAATAATACCGACAACAAGAGCGCCAATGCTCTGTGCAATTGAAGCAATTATCGGTGCCCCACCTGTTCCCGTACCACCCCCCATTCCAGCCGTTACAAAAACCATGTCACTGCCGGCTAAAACTTCAGCAATTCTTTCACGGTCTTCTTCAACCGCCTTTCTGCCGATATTCGGATCGGCTCCGGCACCAAGACCCCGTGTTATTGTTGCACCAACTTGAATTTTATGCGTAGCTCTGTTACTTTCCAACGCTTGAGCATCGGTATTAACAGCCACGTATTCAACACCATCAAGCCCCCGTGAAATCATGCTACTAATTGCATTACAACCACCGCCTCCAACGCCTACAACTTTAAGTAAAGCAGATGTTGGATGCTCACGATCGAGTGTGGCAAATTTTATCATCTTTTCCCTCCTTTTTAGGGTTTTAGAGTTCATCAAAAAATTCCTGTACTTTTTTTACTAAATCCTTTATTTTTTTCTGACTAGTTTTTCTTTTTAATAGTGATTGATATTCACTGGATTTTCCTCCGGGGATACCCTTTATCAACCCCGCAACTGTTGCAAACTCAGGACTCTCTATTTCATTAGATAGCCCCATTCCTAGATCCTGTGGAACTCCAATTCGTGCCGGAAGACCAAATACTTCTTCTGCAATTTCCGTTGTTCCTCTTAATAAAGAGCCGCCTCCTGTTAAAACAATACCAGCTTTTATTTTATTTTTGAACCCCGCATTCCTCAACTCATTATCCACCAGAGTGAAAAGCTCTTTCATCCGTAAACTAATTATCTGAGTTAATAGACTAATAGGAATTTTTGTGTTACCTCTTGCACCAATACCTTTTATTAATATATCTTCATCCCTTATAATTGCACTTTCTGTAGCGTAGCCGAATTCTTTTTTCAGATATTCAGCTTCCTCAGTAATAACACCAAGCGATTCGCGAATATCATTTGTTACCTGATTTCCGGCAATGCCAATTACTTTTGTATGCTTTATTGCCTTTTTATGCAAAACAGCAATATCGGTTGTACCACCACCAATATCGATCAAAGCAACACCAAGGTCTGTTTCACTTTCTTCAAGAACCGCAGTACTTGATGCAATGGGTTGAAGGATGTAATCCCGAACTTTTAAACCGGCTCGCTCAACAGATTTTTTAATATTTTGAATTGCCGGGATAGAAGCTAAAACGACATGATTGCTTGCTTCAAGTCTGGAACCGGAAATCCCGATAGGATTCTCAATTCCATCCTGATGATCTACTGAAAACTCTTCGGGAATGATATGAAGTATTTGTCTATCCGACGGAATATTAATTGTTCTTACATCTGCTTCCAACCTTAAGAGATCATTTTTAGTAATTTCTTTATCTTCACTTGTAATTGTTATGTAATTCCTATGACGTATACTAGTAATATGTTCACCGGCGACGCCCACATTTACCAAATTAGATGTTAACCCTGCCCTGTTGCTGGCAATAGCCATTGCACCTTTAATTGCTTCGGCAGTTTTACTAATATTAGCAACCAGACCTTTATGAAGACCTTCTGACGGAGCTACTCCAAATCCAAGTATATTATATTTGTTTGTTTCAATATCTCTCTCGGCAATTACAACACAAACTTTTGTTGTGCCTAAATCTAATCCTGTTATAATATCTTTTTTCATCCGTTTGGTTCCGTAATTACAGGTTTACCAATAAAAATTTCCTTACTAAATCTTAGGTCAACATAAATTGTATTATTAAAAATTTTATTCCGGCTTTTTAATTCTTCCCAAATAGAGGATAGGTAAACGGTCTTTTTCCCTTCAGAGCCCTTCCCAAATATTACAGGGAATTGAATGCCGGAAAAATTAAGAATTATATCTCCACCATGTCTTAAATTAATTTCTTCAAGATCCATATACATCTTTTCATTAATTATTTTTGCTGCGTCAATAATTTTAAATGCTCTTTTTAAATCACTATTGATAGCAATCTTCTGCTTTATATCATCCTTCGTTAAAGTTGCATTACTGATAACAGGAAGTTTGGTTATATCTGAATTTGGATTCATAACCAGGAGATTAAAATTTTCAGTTATTAAGTAAGGAACACTCTTCGTTAGAAGAACAGCCATTATTTTCTTTTCAAACACATTGATTTTTACTATACCAATACCATTTGATTGAACTTCGGCTTTTAATATATAAGGATGAGATAAAATTCTTGATTTAATTTCCTGTAATGTTAATTCCTGATATTCACCTTTGCTACCAAGCTTAGATTTGATGAGATAATCTTTTTCAGGCAAAAAATGATTGCCCACGATTATAATTTCAGTATACAATTCTTTATCTGAAGTATCTGCGAATGCATTCAAGTAAATAATTCCACCGAGAATTACTACGAATAAAATTATTCCGATTATTGTTCCAAATTTTTCTTTCATTTCACTTTCTCATTTAAACGCTCAATAAATAAATCGCCGTATTTCCATATATCACCGGCACCCATTGTAACAACAATATCATCATCTTTAATTATGCTAAGTACAAATTCCGGGATATTTTTTTTATCAGCTACATAATGAACGTTTTGATGTCCCAACTCCTGCGTAATGTTTGCAATCAGACTTCCATCAATGCCACTTATGGGTTCTTCTCTTGCGGGATAAACATCCGTACAAATAAATACATCCGTATTTAAAAATGATTTTCCAAATTCCCTGTAAAAATCTCTCGTTCTGGAATAAAGATGAGGTTGAAAAACAGCAACCAATCTTCTGTCCCATCCGGTTCTTATCCCTTCGAGTGTGGCAGTAGTTTCTGTCGGATGATGAGCATAATCATCAACAACTAAAATTTCTTTATCATATTTAATTTCAAATCTTCTGTAAACACCAGAAAACATTTCCAATGATTTTTGAATTACAAAGAAGTCTATACCAAGTTCTTTTGCTATTATTAAGGCAACCAGTGAGTTCTTTACATTATATAAACCCGGAACATTTAATTTTATTCTACCCAGTTCTTCGCTTTTATTCATAACTGTAAAAGAGCTTGAGAATCCACTGTGGGATATATCGATTGCTCTTATGTCTGCTTTTTCATTTAAACCGTATGTTATAATTTTTTTATTTATGAGAGGAATTATGTCTTGCAGCGCTGCCTCATCCAAACATAAAACAACAAAACCATAAAAAGGCACTTTGTTTGCAAACTGAATGAATGCAGATTTTATGTCATCCAAATCTTTGTATGTATCAAGATGTTCAGTCTCCAAAGTTGTTAAAGCTGCAATCACCGGGGCTAGTTTTAAAAATGATCGATCAAATTCATCTGCTTCCACAACAATAAACTCCCCACCGCCTAAACGAGCGTTTGTACCTCCGAGACCACTTAGTTTGCCTCCGACAATGATTGTAGGATCAATTCCACCCTCGGTTAAAGTTAAACCAACCATGCTGGTTGTTGTTGTTTTACCATGCGTACCGGCGATACCAATACCATATTTCATACGCATTGTTTCTGCAAGCATCTCTGATCTTTTTATTATCGGTATGTTTTTTTCAATTGCCGCCTGAACTTCTGGGTTGTCTGTTGTAACAGCAGAAGAATAAACAAGTACATCGGCATCTTTAATGTTTTCGGTCGAGTGTCCTTCATATATTTTTGCTCCAAGTTTTATTAATCTCTCAGTAACTTCGGAAAGTGATTTATCGGATCCTGAGACATCAAATCCCTGGTCAATAAGTATTTCGGCAATGCCGCTCATTCCAATACCACCTATTCCGACAAAATGAACTTTTTTTATATTTTCAAACATCAATTACCTTCAATAACGGTTTTTAAAACCTGCAGTTTATTATAAAGATCATCATCATTTTCATAATCCGAAATTCTGAACATTATCGGTCTCATTCTGTTTTTAATTTTAATTCTTACTAATCTAAATCTCTTAGATCTGGTTGATCTTCTCTGTCTAAAAAATTTTATAAATACTATCTGACTAATTTCGAACCTTCTTTCTTTAAACCGGTTGATGAATGAAATACCTTTTTCTGTAATTTCGATATGCTTGTTAAGCAGAAAATTATACAGCAGTGCAGCAATTGAAAATATTACCACCAGCGCTAAGAAATAAAGCACGGGATCGTGTATAACAAGCGTAAATGAATCTTCAACAAATTCACCTCTAATAACCAGGTACAAAACAAAAACAACAAAGTATATTATGGTTGATTTATAGTAGAATGATAAATGAAACTTAAAATCATTCTTTGTATTTAATTCTTCAGTAATCATTTCATTTCTATGTAACGTAAAACATTTTTAGCAACACGCTTAGCCGAATCCGGCTTGGCTAGTTTAACAGCGTTCTGCTTTAATTCGTTAAGTTTTTCATCCGAGTTAATTAGTTCAAAAACCCTCTCTAATAATATTGTTATCAATTCATCATCTTTAATTAGTACTGCTGCATTTTTATCTGCTAAAGATTTTGCATTATAATATTGATGATCTTCAGCTACATTTGGTGAAGGAACTAAAATTGAAGGAATACCTAATACTAATATTTCCGCAATGGTTGTTGCACCTGCACGAGCTAATAACAGATCGCAGGCTGAATACGCTGCATTCATATCATCAATAAACTCAAACACTTTTACCTTACTTGATGTTAAATTCCGGTATTCATCAAAATAATTTTTTCCTGTCTGCCAGATTATTTGAACATCATTATTTAACAATTCATCGAGATTTTCTTTAATTGCTTTATTAATTGAAGCTGCACCTAAACTGCCGCCAAGTACAAGCAGTGTTTTATATTCTGAATTCAATTCAAATTTTTCTAAAGCTGTAGATCTCTTTTCGGTACCAAGATTTTTTCTAACGGGATTCCCGGTAAAATGAATTATATCTTTCCTCTTCAGGTAATCTCTGGAATCATTAAAACTTATGTGCACCTCGTTGGCAAATCGCTCTAATAATTTTGTAGTTATGCCGGGATAACTATTTTGCTCAAGTAAGATTATTTTTGCTCCTATAATTGATGATCCAAAAATTGCCGGACCTGAAACGTAACCACCGGAACCAATAGCAACATCAGGTAGAAATTTCAGATTAATAATTAGTGATTGAATGATCGACACAAAAAGCTTTAACGGAAATAATAAATTTTCCCAATTAAATTTTCGTGAGAACCCTTTAATCCATATTGATTTAAAATTGTAACCAAGTCCAGGTACAACTTTTCCTTCAATTTTTGATCTAGTACCAACAAACAATATTTCAGTTTCCTTATTCATTTCTTTTATCTGTTCAGCAACTGCAATTGCCGGGAATAAATGACCACCCGTTCCACCACCGGCAAATAGAACCCTGTTCCGGCTGCCCCGCCTGCTCATACTTTTATCTCAGCCAGCAGATCACTAATTAAATTATCATCTCCTTTATCCGATTTTTTTTGATTTGAGAGTGCAATGTTCACAAGAATACCTATGCTAATGCAAATAAATAATAAGGAAGTGCCTCCATAACTAATGAACGGTAAAGGTAACCCTGTTGTGGGCAGAAGTCCTGTTGTAACCGCAATATTTACCAAAGCATAAGCAATTATTGAAACTGTAATTCCGAATGCAAGGAGCTGCCCAAATCTATCTTTAGCTTTTTTTGCTATTAAGATACCTGCAATAGCGAGTAGCAGATAGCTAATCAACACCATCACAGTACCAATAAATCCAAGTTCTTCACCTAGTATTGCAAAAATAAAATCTCCATATGCTTCTGGTAAGAAAAGATTGCTTTGCATGCTGTTTCCAACACCAACACCAAAAATACCGCCGCTACCAAGACTATATTCTGCCTGTTTCACCTGAAGATTTATATCGGTTCCATACCAAATAGAATTAATAAATGTTAATATCCTTATTCTGGAATGTGTATATATCATAGCAGCAAATCCACCTGCAGCAAATAGTGACAGCAAAGAATAAAAAATATGTTTTAGTCTTGCCCCTCCAACATATAAAACGGTTAATGATATTAATATCAGTAGTAAACCTGTACTAATATTAGGCTGAATAAATATTAGAGATGAAATCACCATCACCCAGATAAACATTGGTAAAAAACCATGGCGATAATTTTCGAGAATATCATGTTTATCTTCCAACATAAAAGCTAAATGTATTAATAATAATAGTTTCGCGATATCTGCGGGCTGTATTGATATAATACCAAGATTCAACCATCTTCCTGCACCTTTAATGTCAGGCGCAATGATAAAAGTAATTATTAATACGATTGTTATTAATATAATTGCCGGCTTGCAGTAGTTCTTATATAGCTCATAAGGAATGAAACTAAAAATGATCATAAATGAGAATGCCACTATTACTTTAACCAAGTGTGAATTGAAGAGATGAAATACACTATCAAATCTTATAACACTATAGGTGCTGCTGGCACTCATAACAATAATGAGCCCAAGAAGAACTAGTACAAAAGCATCAAAAAATATTATTATTGCAAGTTTTTTCATTACATATTATTCACCGCTTCTTTAAAAACTCTTCCGCGATGTTCGAAGTTATCAAACATATCAAAACTGGCACAAGCAGGTGAAAGCAAGACAACATCACCTTCTGAAGCTTCTTTTACAGCAGCGGAGATTACATCTTCCAACGACTTTTTAATTTCCACAGCAATAGCAGAATTAAAAAAGTTATATACTTTTTCTGCCGACGATCCAATAGCATAAATTTTCTTTACACCTTGCAAAACTAATCCTTTAATTTCTCCATAATCATTACCTTTATCCTGTCCGCCTAAAATTAAAAATATCGGCTCATCAAAACTTTTTAACGCATATAATACTGAGTTTACATTTGTTGCTTTTGAATCATTGATAAATAGTATTCCATTAATTTCTCTAACAAATTCAAGCCGGTGTTCAACACCTTTAAAAGTTTGGAGGGCTTTGATGATATTAGAGTTTTCCAGATGGAATATTTTTGCTGCACATATCACAGCCATTACATTTGCAATATTATGTTCACCTTTAATTTTTATATCTGAAACATTACAACTGAATTCTTCTTTGCCTTTATTATTAAAATGAATCTCATCATTCTTTCTGAAACAACCATTTTCAGTTTCTTCACCGAGGGAGAAATAAAATGAATTACTTTTGTATTCTTTTAAATATTTTATTACTTCACCGTTATCTTTATTTAAAATCAAATAATCACTGCTATCCTGATTTTTATAAATTTTCTGTTTTGCATTTGCATACAAATCAATTTTATTATCATAACGATTTAGATGATCGGGTGTTATGTTCAGGATAATTGCAACCTTTGGTTTGAACTGATCAATAAGGTCCAATTGAAAACTAGATACTTCAAGAGCTACGAAATCCCTTTCTTTAACATCCAATGCTATTTCGGAAAATGCTAAGCCGATATTACCTGCAACAAATGTATTGTAACCACTTTGGTTAAAAACATGACCGCATAAACTTATTGTTGTTGTTTTCCCGTTCGTGCCTGTTATGGCAATAATATTTCCTTTACAATATTTATAAGCTAATTCTACTTCACTTATTAATTTGATACCGGCTTCTCTTGCCTTTACAAGTACAGGAGCATTAAACGGAACTCCCGGGCTGACGACCATCATTTCGCAATTATAAACTTTTTCCGAATGTCCACCTGTTTCAAAATTTATATTCTCATTTCGCAATTGATCAATAAATTCCTTTAATTCATTCTCATCACCCATATCACTAACGAAAGGGATGCCTTCCAATTTCTTAATTAGTTTTGCAGCAGCAACACCGCTTCTAACTGCACCAATAACAGATATATTTTTGTTCTTTAAATTCATTATCTGATCTTAAACGATACAAGACTTAATATTGCAAGTATTATTGCCACAATATAAAACCGAACAACTATCTTTGGTTCGGACAAACCTTTCATTTCAAAATGATGATGCATGGGAGCCATTTTAAACACTCTTCTACCTTCGCCATATTTTTTCTTCGTGTACTTGAAATAATACCGCTGTATGATTACAGAAAGAGTTTCCATAAAGAAAACACCACCGAGAATCGGGATGAACAACTCCTTTTTTATAAGTACCGCAAGAATTCCGAATGCACCACCTAACGCCAGGGAACCGGTATCTCCCATAAAAACCTGTGCTGGATAGCAGTTATACCAAAGAAAACCAAGAGATGCTCCTACTAAAGCGGCTACAAAAACTGTAAGTTCTCCGGAACCGGGCAGGTAAAGAATATTTAAATATTTAGCGAAGATGACATTACCGCTGACATAACTTAGAATTGCCAGTGCGATCATTACAATTGCAATTATTCCGATTGCCAATCCATCCAAACCATCGGTCAAGTTAACTGCGTTTGAAGTTGCAGTAACAATAAATACAACAGCCGGTATGTAAAAAATCGAAAGATCGAGATTAACATTTTTTAGAAACGGTACCGTAGTAAGCGTGCTGATCCCATCGAACTCTGGTGAAAAATATATTACAGAACCAACAACCAATCCAACAACTACCTGCCCTAACAGTTTGTATCTTGCAATTAAACCGTTAGGTAATTTTTTAACTACTTTCAGGTAATCATCCAAAAATCCAACAGCAGCCAGCGACAGAGTTCCCAGTGTAATTAAAATCACATAAATGCTTTTAATATCAGCCCAAAGTAGTACCGGAATGACTACAGAAAGTATGATAATAATTCCGCCCATAGTAGGAGTACCAACTTTAGACCGATGAAACTCCGGACCATCTTTCTTCTTAGTTTCGACAACCTGATATTTTGATAAAAGTTTTATCACTTTTGGCCCAACATATAACGCCAGAGCCAAACCCGTAATGGCAGCTAATGCCGAACGGAATGTTAAAAACCTGAAAATATCAAATCCGGGAGGCTGATAAAGTTTATTAATGTAATCAAAAAGATAGTACAGCATTAGCTTTGGGTTTTCCTTAAAATTATTGATGCAAACTCTTCCATTTGCATTCCGTGCGATCCTTTAACAAGTATTGCAGCACCTGTTGGATCATAACTCAATAAAAATTTTCTTAATGATTCTCTCTTTCTAAAATTTTTTGTTATCACATCTTTATTTATCAATTTGTCATATAATGCTTTCATACCGGATCCTATTGTATATACTTCATCAATTCTGCATTTAATTACTGTGGAAGAAAGTGCGCAATGAAGTTTTATTTTGTCCTTACCTAACTCAAGCATATCTCCTAATATTAAAACCTTTCGATGAAAAGATTTAATCTTTTCAACTAACTCTATTGCTGCTTTTGTTGAATCAGGACTTGCATTATAAGTATCATCAATCAACAAGAAATTTTTATGCTGCTGAACATTTAACCTACCCTGGCTAACATCGAATTTTTTTGTTCCTTTATTTATCTGCTCCTTTGTTAAACCCATCTCAAGTGCAATAGACATAGAAGCCAAAAAGTTTTTGGCACTTTGCTCGCCATGCAAAGGAAGTGTATTAATATACTTTTTATTTTTTTTTGTTACTTCTACAACCGGTCTTCCGTCGTCTGTGTAATTGATTATTCGTCCTGACACATCAACTCTTTTGTCAAATCCAAAAGAAATACTATTTTTAAACTTTCCTGAATATTTATTCAGCAATGGATCATCATAATTGATAAAAATTTTTCCTGCATTTATTTTTGCCGCATCAAACAAAGCAATCTTTTCTTTTAACACTCCCTTTTTACTCTTTAAGTATTTCAAATGAGAGCTTCCTACATTAGTGATGAGTGCGTAATCCGGCTCAAGAATTTCTGCAGAGTATTTAATTTCACCAAAATGATTTGTGCCTAATTCCGCAACAAGAATATCTTGCTTTTCGTTAGTGGCTAAAATTGTTAAAGGCACACCAATATTATTGTTATTACTACTTTCTGTTTTATTCACAGAGTATTTTTCATTCAATATTGTTGCTAACATATCTTTTGTAGAAGTTTTCCCGTTACTACCCGTTATTCCAACTACCCTCGTATTTAATTTTCTACGCCAAAGTTTTGCTATATCACCCAGAGCTTTGGTTGTATTCCTTACAGTAATTATAGGAAGATTGATATCATCAAATTCATTTAACTTATGCTTATTGATCATTAGCACAGCTGCACCTTTTTTAACAGCTTTTCTTACAAAGCTATGCCCATCAAATCGCTTCCCTTTAATTGCAATAAACAAAGAACCTTTTTTTATTTTTCTTGAGTCAATAGTTACGTTTCGTATCAGCCCAATGTCATCGGGATTATATATCGTTGCTCCAGGTATTTCAAACAGGTCTTCAATATTTAAAGTTACCCTTTTCAAATACCCAAATAATTTTCTGCAACTTCACGATCGGAAAAATGAGATCGTACTCCTTTTATCTCCTGGTAATCTTCATGACCTTTTCCGGCAATTAAAATAATTGCATGGTCATCACTTTTTTCAATAGCATTTTTAATTGCCTCTTCTCTGTTTTCTATAACATTAAAATTATCTTTTGATATACCTGATTTTATTTCATCAATAATACTTAGTGAATTTTCAAACCTTGGATTGTCGCTGGTTATAATTACTTCATCACTGTGTTCTGATGCTATTTTTCCCATAGCCGGTCTCTTTAATTTATCCCGGTTACCACCACAGCCAAAAACTGTAATTATTTTAGAGCCATTTTGCTTTAAATTCCTAATAGCTTCCAGGGCTTTTTCTAAACTATCAGGCGTATGACAGTAATCAACTATAACTTTTTTATTCCCTTTATTTAAAACTTCAAATCTTCCGGGTACCTGCTGTGTGCTTTTGATCCCGTTTAATATATGTTCCACTTTTATTCCGTGTAACTTGCTCAACGCGAAGGCAGCACAGCCATTATAAGCATTGAACTCACCAACTAAAGATGTTTCAAGATCATAATTGTACCCTTTGTAGTTAACCCTGAACGACGTGCCGCTTAAATCAAATTTTATATTTGTTATTAAAAAATCGGATGGTAAAATTGTACCGTAACTGTATTTTTTAGCTTTACAATTTTCTAATATTTTGTCACTCTGCTTATCATCGGAATTATAAACAACGAGTGCATTTGCAGATAAGCTATCAAATAATGTTTTTTTTGCGTTCAGGTAATTCTCAAAATTATGATGGAAGTCCAAATGTTCCGCTGTTATATTTGTAAATATGGCAGAACTGAAATACAATTTGTGGACTCTTTTTAAAGCCAATGCATGTGATGAAACTTCCATAACAGCATTCTCACAATCCTTACTAACCATTTTAGAAAGCATTTCATTTAAGTCGTTCGATTCGGGTGTGGTTAATTTTGATTCAATTTTTTGATTGCCAATGTAGTTTGAAATTGTTCCCAACAATCCGGTTTTATATCCCGCCGTTTCAAGAATATTCTTAATGAAGTATGAAGTTGTAGTTTTACCGTTAGTTCCGGTAATTCCTGTTAATGTTAATTTACCTGATGGATGATCGTAAAAACAATCGGACATTTCAGCAAGAGCAGATCGTGAATCCTTTACTAAAATCTTTGCTGCTTCGTTATGCCGAAAAAGTTCAGCCGGTACAGACTCATCATTATCTAAAATAACAGCAATAGCTCCATTGCTAAGTGCATCAGGTATATACTTATGACCATCGACATTGAAACCTTTTATGGCTGCAAACACTGAATTCTTTCTGACTTTTCTCGAATCGTATTCAATTCCTTCTACTTCATCGTTCCGCATGTTTCCGGCAACCTGAATTGTTTCCACTCCGTTTAACAGTTCCGCTAGTATCATCAGTAGATGTTTGCCCCTTTAATTATTGCTTCAGAAAAGTTTAACCTGCAAACCTGGTTTTGTTTTACTCTTATACCTGGATTTATACTTTGGGAAACAACTATTCCGGAGCCTCTAATATCATATTTTAATCCCAGAAGATTTAAAGATATTAATGCTTCTCTTACTGTACGACCCTTAAGATCCGGCATTAAATTATTTTCAAAATTTTTCTTTAATTCATTATTCCCCTGAACATAGCTGGCATTGCTTATTTTATTCTTATTATCATTATTGGAAAATGTTTTTAGAATATGTTCGTCTGCTGTCTTACTCTCATTATATTTTTCTCTTTGTTGAAAATTTTTTAAATCTGTATTAATTATTCTTTCGGCAATCTTTTTAAATATTGGTGCGGCAACTTTACCACCGTATTTTTCAGTTTGGGGTGAATTAACAATTACAAGACATACTAATTGAGGATTATCTGCTGGAAAGAATCCTATAAACGAAGCATGATATTTCTGTCGAGAATATTTTCCATTTATTATTTGCTGTGATGTTCCTGTTTTTCCACCCACTGAAATCTCCTCAAGATCAGCCAGATGACCTGTTCCGTTCTTCACAGCACGACGCAGGATTTTTTTAACTCTCGCTGATGTTTCTTCGGAAATAACACGACGAATGACAATAGGAGATGATTCATACTTTACGACACCGCTTTTATCAGTTTTACTCTTAAGGATATGGGGTTCGTATAAAATTCCGCCATTAACAATTGCAGAATAAGCCACGATTAATTGCAGGGGGGTAACTGATACCCCATATCCGAAAGACATAAAGGTCTTGGTTAGTTTAGACCATTGATTCGGTTTCTTTAATATTCCCTTTACCCCTCCGGGTAAAGTGATTGAAGTATAGGTACCAAAACCGAATCCTCGCAGGTATTTGTAGTATGTGTCATCATCTAATCGTTGAATGAGTTTAGAAATTCCAATGTTACTTGATTCTTCAAGTATACCCGATACAGTTAAATAGTTGTTTTTATGAGTATCCTTTATATAGATGTTCCTGAATTTGTACTTTCCGTTTTCAACATTAATAAGTTCGCTTTCATAACATTTGCCCGCATCCAGTAGTGCTGCAAGAGTAATAGCCTTTATAGTTGAACCGGGTTCGTACGTATCTGTAATCGCTTTGTTTTTTCTTTGATAATCGCTGAACTTCCAATAGTAATTAGGATCATAGTCATCAACATTAGCCAATGCAAGAATTTCTCCTGTATTAGGATCCATTATTATTCCTGTGGCAGATTCACCTTTATAAAATTCATTACCTCGTTTTAGTTCGTCCTCCAATATTACTTGATAATTTATATCAATAGTTAAATTAAGGTTATATCCGGGGATAGGGGCTTTTACTTCGTTATCCTGGATGGTTGTTATTATCCTTCCCAGAACATCTCTCTCAACAATGATCGCGCCGTCATCACCATTTAAATCCTCTTCGAATGTTTTTGCAATTCCGTTTACCCCAACAAATTCACTATTCACATAACCCAATACGTGTGAAGCTAAAGAACCATACTGATAGACTCTTGTTGGCTTTTCAACTGTAAAAAGTGCAGATATATTAATATCATTTATTAAACGAAATGCTTTCTCTCTTCCAACATGCTTTTCAATGGATATTGTTTTTCTGCTTTGGTTCATTAACTTTTTATAATGAGATTTACTTTTGCCTAATGTGGAAGATAATTTTTCAGCTAAAATGTTTTTACTGTTTTCCGGGATCATTCTTAGATCTAAATTAATAGAAACATCATTCCGATTATAAACAAGCAATGTATTGTTCCTATCGTAAATTACTCCTCTTTCGGCAGGAATCGTTTCAAGTTTTGTTTGCTGCATTTTTGCATAATATGTTAATTCCTCACTCTTAATTATTTGAATCTCTACCAGCTTAACTGTAAGTGCAGTAAAGAGAAATAATATAATTATGATAACCAATAATGCACGAGAATTATTCATACTTGGCTTTTAACTTTTCGTTTACTTCTGCAATAAGTTTCTTATTTACATTAACTATGATTTTTGGTTGAGTTCGTCTTACCATACCTAATTTACTTTCAGCAATAGAAACTATTTTATTTTCTGAACTAACTGCCTGATATCCTGCTATCAGGTTTACTTTTTTAGTTCTTTGATCTTTCAACTTTTTATCAAGCTCAACTTTTTTTCGCACCAATTCTTCGTACTTGAATCGAAGACCAACATTACTTAGAACAAGTGTAGTAGCCACTAACAATAATATCAGCACCGTAAGGATTGCAGGCTTTGCACTCTTTTTCATATTCTCTCTGCAACTCTAAGTTTTGCACTCCGGGCTCTTCTGTTTTTCCTGATCTCATCCTCCAATGGAACAATTGGTTTTTTAGTTAATATCTTAAGACGCGGTTCTTTATCGCATATGCACACAGGTGCATCCTTTGGGCATATGCAATCGAGCGCTTCATATTTAAACAACTCCTTAACAATTCTATCTTCCAAAGAATGATAAGATATAATAACCATTCTGGCTCCGGTATTTAATAACTTTACTGAATTAGAAAGAAACTGTTTTAAAAACTCAAGTTCATGATTAACATGAATTCTTAAAGCTTGGAATACTCTGGATAATGTTTTAATCTGATATTGGGTTGGGGTTATTTCAGTAATCAATTTTTTTAAATCACCTGTTTTTTCTATTTTTTTATTCTTTCTTGTAATAACAATCTGTTTTGCGATCTTTCTGGAATTTCTTTCTTCACCATAATCGTAAATAATCTTTGCTAACTTCTCTTCATCGAAAGAATTAACTATATCAGTGGCATTCATCTTTAAATTTTTATCCATCCTTAAATCCAGCGGCGCGTCCATGCTGTAAGAAAATCCTGCAGCCACATTATCTAATTGATAAGATGATACACCCAGATCAGCAAATACACCATCAAAGAACTCTAATGATTCAATTTTAGCAATTACATCTATCAGTACATTGTTAAAATTATATAATCTAATTCTTGTTTCTTTCTCAAACTTATCTTTACAATAATCGAAAGCTGCTTTATCAACATCGGTTGAAACCAATATTCCCTTGCTACCCAAACGATTTAATATTTCTGATGTATGCCCACCGAATCCTAACGTACCCTCAAAATATTTTCCCTTTTCATCCGTAATTAAATATTTCAAAGTTTCACTTAACAACACCGGTACATGATGAAGATTCTTCATCAGTCCGACATTACTTTAGCAGCTATTTGCTCGTAAGTTTCACCAGTTTGATTAATATATTTTTCATAAATTTTCGGGTTCCAAACTTCTATCTTTTGGAGTACCCCAAGTATCAAAACTTCTTTTTCAATTTGAGCAAAATTAATAAGCGACTGCGGGATTAGAATTCTTGACTGCGAATCCAATGAATCATCATTAGCGTACTGCATAATCATTCTTATAAATTTCGCTTCGGCAGGATCAAAGGAATTAAGCTTAAGAAATTTTTCCTCATACTTTTGCCACTGGTCCAATGGGTATAAATCAATACAGGTTGTTGTCCCTCTGGTTATAATAAAAGTGTCATTTGCCTCGGGTGCAATATGCTTGCGAAGCTTGGCAGGAATGCTAATTCTTCCTTTATTATCAATAGAATATGTAAATTGTCCTCGAAACATTTTTTCTCATTTGGTTATTTTCACCACAATTCCCCACTACTCCCCAAAGATAATAGAAAACATTGCCTAAAGTCAAGAATAATTTACTTTTTTCTCTACAAATTTTCATTTAAGATTTAGGATTTTTTCATCTTATACTAAATTGTTTCAAATTTGAAGGAGAAATGATTGATTTGAAAAGTATGAGGATCTGAATAATTAATGGTTTAATTGACCGATAGGGATTTATTATTTCCCTATCAATTTAGAGTGAAGATTGTTACAAGGAAAGCTATTTTATTAGGCGATTTGTGGCAGAAGAATTAATTAACATTAAATTAATTTCAACTTAAGTTCCGAACTTCTTTTTTCTTTTTATAAGTCCTGATGCCAAGGTAGAATCCAGCAATAAAAAATACTGTTACCCAAAAAATAATAATGATATCTAAAAAGTTCATTTTTGATTCCGGTCATTAATAAATGTGCTGATTATAAAATCAATATTCATACCATTATTATACCAGCAATTACACCGTTATTCCCCTTTAATCTAGGTATTGTAGTTTCAAGATTATACATTATCTCATTATTGTATTTTTAACAAATTTTATTTGAGTTAGAATTATTGAATGACGTGAATGATGATAGAATCTATAAATATCCGCTGTAAGAACTTATAAAAAGTTAGTTACATGATTGCACAATAAATTTCAATTCAAAGAACTAATTTTATATTTTTATTATTGAATCTTTTATACCGATTTGAAACAAATATTTAAAAGTTCAAAAGAATTTGATAAATCAAATTCCTTATTTAAATAAGTTCAAATATTCTGTGAACTCAAATTCACGGTTCCTTTTCCAGCCAGTCTTTTCATTCAGAATTTTTAGATTCTCAAAATCTGATAAAAGTGAATTTGCTGTTGGCAATGATACTTTCAATTCATTCAGAACATCCTGTGCAGTAACAACTGGTTTTCTGTAGAGATATTTAATTAACCTTTTAGCAGTAGTAAGTTTCTTTCCAAGAGTGGTCAATTTATTATCCTCTATCTCTTCTTTCAACTTCAGTATTGATTTGAAAGTGTCTATTCCTTTGTTACTCGTTTCAATTATACCAACAAGAAAAAACTTAATCCATTGAGCAAGTTGATTTAACTTTCTTACATTGTTCAGGTTATCGTAATAAAGAGTTCGATTCCTTTCAAAATAGTCTGACAGATATAACGATGGTTTTGTTAACATACCTGAGCTTACTAAATAAAGAGTTATTAACAGACGACCAATTCTTCCATTGCCATCTAAAAAAGGATGGATCGTTTCAAATTGATAGTGTGCGATGCCTGCACGAATTAAAACAGGAACATCTATTTGATCGTTATGAAGAAAACTTTCAAGATCGCCCATCAACTCATTTACTTCAGTATGAACGGGCGGAATATATGCAGCGTCATCAACGGTTGCACCACCAATCCAGTTTTGACTTACCCTGAATTCCACCGGATTTCTATGTTCACCACGCGTTCCCTGCATCAAAAGCTGATGAGCTTCCTTCAATAATCTTGTAGATATTGGGATATTCTTTAACTTTTTTATTGAGATATTAGTTGCTTTAATATAATTACTAACCTCCTGCCAGTCATCCCTTCTTTCCGGGGCTATCTCAGAACCCTTTTTTAAGGTTTCTTCTATTTCAGTCTGCGTACCCTCTATCTTACTTGACTTAGTTGCCTCCTTAGCAACATGCATTTCAATAAAAATATCAATATCCGGAATGTGCAATGAGAAAGCATCCAAAGCACCAAGTTTCCTGTTTGCCTCTGCAAGCAAAGTATTTATCCTGCCATCTTCCCATGTCCAGGAATCATTCACCTTAGTTGGGGAAAAACTCTTATACTGGTATTGCCGTGTGTACTCACCACTTTTAAATTCTTCAATTTTCATTGATTTTTAGACTTTTCCTTTAATTATAATTATTTATAATTAAATGTAATACATTTTCTTTAATTATATTAAATTATAATTAAGTATAATCGGTTTGCTCTAATTATATCTGAACCGTAAAAACACACCCACTCCGTTGCAAACCCTTTATCCTGATCTTAATATTTCAATTATTCTTAGTTTGTATGGATTCCACTTTATATCAATAGTATTTTTTTAATAAACGCTAAAAAAATTATAACTTATTATTGAAATTAAAAAATTATTAATTACATAGGAGGCTGCTATGAAATCATTTTTCTATTTTATAACAATTGCTATCATAGGTTGGTGCATAACATTCAACAGCAACACTTTCGGACAGTATGTTCAGCAGTGGTCGATTCCGTACCAAAAAGCGGGGGCAATTATGCCCGCGACTGTGGTGAAGTTACAAGCCGTTGGTGAGCATATTTATTTATTAGGTACTGTACAGGGTGAGAATCTACCTGAGGAAGATTTCCTGCTCTTGAAACTTGACCGGTCAGGGAACATCGTTTGGGAGCAGACTTACGCTGGTCCGGGAAACTATCACGACAAACCAGTGGACATGGCTTTCGACAACCAGGGCAACATATATGTTACCGGGCTGAGTTACCAATCACCTGTTGGTGTTGATGCTTCTGATTACTGGACGATGAAGTACAGCCCTGACGGTTCGGTGCTGTGGACTGCCACGCATACCAGTGAACCAGGTCATGGCGATGAACCTTGTGGAATTGAGGTGTGGAACAACATGGTCTTCGTTTCAGGCAAGAGTGTTCATATGGCCGGACCTGCAACGGCCGAGGATTATCACTCTGAAGTGTACAACGCCCGTACGGGAAAACGCATTTGGAAGCACTCCTGGAATGGTGCCGGAGTGGACAGGCGTAACTATCCAAACGACATGACACTCGATGAAGGTGGCAACATGATCGTTGTAGGAAGAAGCAGTCACCCTGGCTACGACTATAGCATTGTCCGCTACAAGTGGGACACGGTATATGTGAGCTTAGACTCGATCCGGATCGTACTCGTTTTTGATTGGGAGCGATACTTCAATGGAAGCGGTGATGAACGCGATGATGCCTACGCGGTGGTAACGAACAGAGCTGGTGACATCTACGTCACGGGAGAAAGCTGGTCGAGTGAAGGGCGGCAAGACATTACCACCGTGAAGTATGACAAATTCGGCAACCTGAAATGGACACACAGCATGAACGGCACCAACAACAACCGTGACCTGCCCATCGGTATAGCGCTCGACAGCGAGGAAAATGTAATTGTGGCGGGATACCTGTGGAACCTCGAGTCTGCCGAGGACTACTGCACAATCAAGTACACGCCTGGCGGGGAAATGGTCTGGACTACGGCTTGGTGGAACATGACAGGGCATACGAAGTTTCCTAAGGATTTTGTTTTGGATACAGAAGATAACATCTTCATCACCGGGGATGGCGGAGAGATGAGCCAGATGTATGTCCGCAAACTCAACAAGGAAGGCAATCTCGCATGGGAGAGTTTTGTGGTTGACGATGATGGTCAGCAGATAATCGGGGAAGGTCAGGCTATTACGGTTGATGATGACGGCAACATCTACATCGCAGGCATCAACGTTTTTAAAATAAACCGGCTCACGATCACTAAGTTCAAGAAATAGCCCGGCTAGTCATCAAGAGTACATTATAGTTAACGAAGAGAGCATCTCCTTTAAGGATGTGCTCATCAGGAACGGGCGCATCGAGAAGGTTGCGAAGAACATCTCCGCCAAAGAAGCCAATAAGATCAATGCGGACGGGCTTCATCTTCTTCATCGCGTGATTGATGATCAAGTGCATTTCCGCCATCCCGGCTCACGCGTAAGGGCACCATCAAAACAGAATCGCAAGAGACAATTGCAGGTGGAGTGACCTCCTACATGGAGAAGCCCAACACTAAAGTGCTTGTGTGAAAATAAAGAAATTACATTAACCCACGATTTCAATCGTAGGAATTCAGGGAAAAAACAAACTGTGCTACTAACCGTTTCTCCCGAAGGGATGCCTTTGGCAAACGGTTTTTATAATATTCACACAGTCTCTAAACTTCCGGGTTTTACCCATCTCGCACGCAATTTTGCGGAAGGATTTGGATTACAATGGTTCTGCATCTCTGATTTTTTGTAGCTATGCTCAGCCAAAACTTACCAACAATTTCAGTTTGTTCAAATGAGGCTGGGAGTTATTAGCTGAGGTTTGGGAAACGGATTTTTTAAGTACAAATTTTTCGGTTATATGTGCAGAGATACGAACTTTATCAGGTTACATTTATGAGTGCACAGGGTACATATATATTGTTATGTGTGTACAAAATTAAATTTTGGGTACACAAAAATTATAATGTGGTTCACCAAGACCCACGAATCTATAACGTGGTTCAATAATTAAAAAAATGAACCACGTTCTAAGAACACGGTTCATTATGAACCGGGATTCTTCCCACTTAATATCTTAAAAAGAGCTAAATTCACATAAACTATTTCTTTACCAACTTTTTCGGATTTTAAAATACTTAACCGCTCAAGTTCTTTCAGGTATCTTTCAGCTGCTTTTCTTTTAGCTATACCTTTATTTATAATAAACTCACTCTTAGAATAAGGTTGCACATATATTAATTCCAGAACTTCTTTGGGAACGGGAGATTGTTGTAATGTCCTTACGGTATTAATGGTATCCTTAAGTGATTGCTTAATTTTCTCTATTTGCTGAATGGTTTGATTTGAAGTAGACTCTATGCAGTTCAGTAAATATAATATCCAGGGTTCCCAATCATTATTTTCAGTAACAGCTTTTAGTAAGTGATAATACTTGTTTTTGTTTTCAATGATATACCTGCTTAAATATAATATAGGTAATTCGAGATATTTTATTAATATCAGATAAAGAATGAATACTATCCTTCCGGTTCTGCCATTACCGTCGGTGAAAGGATGGATAGCTTCAAACTGATAATGAATTATTGCAGATTTAATCAATGGATCAATACCGTCAGAGTTATCATAAATAAACTTTTCTAAATTTTGGAGAAAATCTCTGATTCGTTTTTCATCTTCGGGTGGAGTGTAGATAACCTTTCCTTTATCATCCACAAGCTTTGTATCGGGAGTGTTTCGGATACCTGCATCAGTTTCTTTAATTTTCTGATAAATCTTAACAAAAAGATTAGTAGAGAGAATACCTCTTGATTTAAGTTCATTAAAACCTTCCCAAAGAGCTTCACGATACCTGAGAACTTCTTTCGTGTAATCATCAAAATGATCAGCTTTAGTTGAAAAGGCTTTAAATAACCGGTCATTTGTTGTAACAACATTTTCAATTTCAGAGCTGGATTTAGCCTCCTGCAGTGTTATAGCATTTAACAGGATTTCCGGATTAGGGATAAGATTTGCAGAACCCTTTAATTCTGCAAGAGCGCGATTTGCTGAGATTGCCTTTTTTAGAATTTCTTTTGTTTCAACGTCTGCTTTTGGTGGCAGCAGCGGTAAATCGTTATATGGTTTGATTAGGTTGAATGACATTTGAGTACTTCTTTTTAATTTCTTTTTCTAACCGGAAAACTTACCAACATTTTCAGTTTGTTCAAATGAGGCTGAGAGTTGTTAGCTGAGGTTTGGGAAACGGATTTTTTAACGACCCGATTATGAGATTAGCCAGAATTACTCATTTTTACGGAAGGATTTGCTACAGAATTTGCAATCAATTTACTGTTTGCTGCCGAGCATTATTAGAATTTTCTTATTAGCTAACCCAATCATCAGCAATGAGTTCTGCTTGTTTTAAAACTGTCTCTATTGCTTCTTTCTGTTTGTCTGGTGGATAACCGTGTTTAGTAAGAGTTCTTTTTACCAATACCATAAGTTTTGCTCTTGCACTTTCGCGAATTGTCCAATCTATTGTTGCATTCCTTTTTACTTTTTCTGCAATTTCCTTTGCAATAGTTTTTAATGTATCATCACCCAGAACTTGTACCGCACTATCGTTGGTTCCGAGCGCATTATAAAACGCTACTTCATCCTGAGATAAACCTAGCTTTTCTCCTTCTTTATCCGACTCTTTTATTTCATTCGCAATATTGATCAGTTCTTCAATAACCTGTGCTGTAGTTAGTAGATTATTTTGATATTTCTTAATAGCACTTTCTAACATCTCTAAAAACTTTTTGCTTTTTACAAGATTTGTTTTCAGGCGTGATTTAATTTCATCGTTCAATATTTTTCTCAGTAGTTCAATAGCAAGATTCTTATGACTCATCCCCTGAACTTCTAATAGAAATTCATCAGAGAGAATTGAAATCTCAGGTTTTTCTACACCTGCAGCTTCAAAAATATCAATAACTTTATCTGAGCTAATCGCTTCATCTACAATTTGCTTAATAGCTGTATCAATATCATAAGAAGATTTTCCTGTACCCTCGCCCTCAAATTTTACTAATCGTGATTTTACTGCCTGGAAGAAAGCAACTTCTTCTTTTATCTCAACTGCTCTTTCCTGAGGCATTGATAATGCGAATGCCTGGCTTAGTATTGTAACTTCGCGAATGAACCTGGACTTCCCATCTTGTAAGCCCAAAATATGTTCTTCGGCTTGCAGAATAATGGAAAGCTTTTCGTGTGGTTCGCCTGTAAAGAAACGATTGTAATTAAACTTGTACCGACCTTTATAATATGCATCAGGTTCTTCTACTAAAATATCTTTTTGTGTTTTGCTCTCTTCATTAAACATTTGCTGGACGATTTCAAGTTTTTCCAGCATTACCTCAACCGCTTGTTCAATATCCTGTGTCGGATCGCCTTTACCACCGGAGTCTGAATAAAATGAGAGAGCTTTCTTCAAATCAGTTGCGATGCCAAGGTAATCAACAACAAGTCCACCGGGTTTATCTTTGAATACACGATTGACCCTTGCGATTGCCTGCATAAGATTATGCCCGCGCATTGGTTTATCTATGTACATTGTGTGGAGGCAGGGAACATCGAAACCAGTTAACCACATATCAATAACAATTACCAATTTTAATGAGTCAGCAGGATCTCTCATTCTATCAGCCAAATCTCTTCGCTGCTGTTTTGTAGTATGTTGATTTGCCATTATCGGACCATCAGCACTGGAAGCAGTCATTACAACTTTTATCTCTCCTTTAGCCAGGTCTTCATTACGCCATCCAGGTTTTAATTTAACTATTGCATTAAACAGGTCGACAGCAATTCTCCGGCTCATAGCCACTATCATTGCTTTGCCATCAAAAAATTCTTGCCTCTTTTCAAAATGACTGACAATATCCCTTGCTAAATTTTTTATCCTGTGCTTGTTGCCTACAATTGCCTCTAACTTAGACCATTTGGCTTTGGCTTTTTGTTTCTCAGTTACTTCTTCATCCTGTTCAAGTTCTTCATCGAACTCCTCAATTAATCGTTTGCCTTCTTCATCAAGATTAACTTTTGCCAGGCGGCTTTCATAGTAAATTTTAACAGTTGAACCATCAGCAACAGATTTAGCTATATCATAAATATCGATATAGTCTCCGAAAACCTGGGGAGTGTTGACATCTGTTTTTTCAATTGGTGTTCCTGTGAAGCCAATGTATGTTGCGTTTGGTAAAGCATCGCGCATATACTTTGCAAATCCATAAGCAATACGCTGCCCGATCACTTCATTCGTTTCTTTATCTGTAACATCCCGCATAACAGCTTTAAATCCGTATTGCGTTCTGTGTGCTTCATCTGCAATTACTATTATATTTCTTCTATCAGAAAGCTGATCATATTCTTCTCTTCCCAATTCGGGTAAAAACTTCTGGATGGTTGTAAATACAATTCCTCCGCTTGCAACTTTTAATAAATCCTTTAAGTGTTCTCTGCTTTCTGCCTGAACAGGTTCCTGTCTTAGCAGTTGTATTGATGCTGCAAATGTATCAAACAATTGGTCATCAAGATCGTTACGGTCTGTTATTAAAACAATTGTTGGGTTTTCCATTAGTGGTTCTGTAATAAGCTTACCAGCATAAAAAACCATACTTAAACTTTTGCCTGAGCCCTGTGTATGCCATATAACTCCGGCTCTCTTATCACTATAGTTACCCTCACCCCTGCCCTCTCCCAAAGGAGAGGGAGAAATTTTAGAGGATATTTTTTCGAAAACTGATTCTGGATTATTTAATAATTCTTCATTCTTAAATCTAAGAATCTGATTCCCTATTGATGTTAAATACTTATCTCTAATGCTATCGTGTTTTATTTGTTTAGTTGTATTATGAACTTCACCATCAAATTCAATGATTAATTTTTTTTCGTGACAATAAAAATCTACAATATAAGAACCGATCTGATGTTGTCTTCTGAATTTCAGATTTAGAAATTTTCTATCTCGGACTAACTCCCAGAATATTTCTTCGGCTTTTGTTTGATTCTTTCTCAGTTCCCTTGCCCGACGAACTAACCCACTAAACTTTAAACCACCCCTATAATTCTTTCCCTCCCTCTGGGAGGGACTAAGGAGGGAGTAGTAAGGGAGGGTTTATATCCGGTAGCTCTGAGTGTACTTACAATAGCTTTATTAACAGCATAGTACTGATGATATGCAGCTAAAATCTTTTCAGTATTTATTTGGGTGATCCCTGTTTTAGCATCCTCTTTTTTTGATTTCTGAAAGACTATAAAACTCCTGGTTATATCAAGCAGCGTTTTGGGATTCAACATTCCTTTTATCAAGGTTTCCAATTGCGGAATAAAACGTGATGCTTCTTTATCACCTTCAGCGCTTTTCCACGCCATAAATCTTTTATAACCAGCAGAAACACTTCCCGCTTTACATTCAAGTCCATCTGAGATTACACATATTGCGTTGAATGTGAAAAGACCGGGTATAGTTGCTTTATAAGTTTGGATCTGTTTGTATGCTGATAAAACCGTTGCATTTTCATCCGCAGCGTTTTTTAATTCAATTACAACGAGAGGAATACCATTAACAAAAAGTAAAATATCGGGGCGTTTGTTCCTGCTATTCTCAACTATTGTGTATTGGTTAACCGCTAAGTATTGATTGTTCTCTATATTATCAAAATCAATCAGTGCAACTTCATAACTTCGCTCGTAGCCATCCTGCTGATATGGTATTTTTATTTTCTCAATTAAGAAAAGGCCCTTCGCATATTGGAAGAAGGGCCTTTTGAGTGCCTACGGGTAGTTGATCCATAAGCTAATTCACCGAGAATTGATATTCAGCGCTCACCACTGGCTCTCTGGGCTTATAGTAAATGAAATCAACTATCTTCTGTTCACCAGTGCTTATGCTCGCTGTTGTTACGAGTATTAACTCCTGGTCCTCTGGTATCAAGATTGTTTCCCTATTATCAGGGAAGGAGCGTAATAGATAGAGTCCTCCATTCCGTTTAAAAGTTACCGGGATCAGTTCGAGTATGCCAGAGCCATCCATACAAGGTACTATTTTGATAAGAAAAGCTTTATCCAATTCAGGAGTAAATCCAGATATTATCTCATAAGGCTTCTCACGAGGAAGGAGCATCATAGGCCGCCTTTTCAACTCTTCTAGAGCGA
>JADFPP010000035.1 GCA_022562275.1 Bacteroidota bacterium | reverse complement strand
GACGAGGTTGGGGTTTAGGATTGAGTCTGGCAAACAGAATTATCGAAGAATATCACGGAGGTAAAATATTTGTAAAATCATCTGTACACGGTGAAGGTACAACTTTTATGATAATGTTGAAGAGCTGCTAATTTACTTATTTACAGTAATTATTTATATTTAAATCAGAATATAAAATCATCCATTATTTCGCCCGTTCAAAATCTATAACTAAATCCTCAATAAGATCATTCGACCCCATTATTTGAGTTCATATTTCCTTTCTCCATTGTAACAATGTCAAGATTACAAGTAATTTTTACCTAATTAGCTGACTACTACAAAAAACTTACATTTTGGAGCAAATTCATAATCTGAAATGGTGGCATTGTAGTTGATTATTTGGGGGAGAAATAGTTTAAGCATAGCATCCCTCCGATAATGACACACAAAACTGCCAGGTTTCGCCCTCAAGATCTGGCAGTTTTACCTTTTAAACAAAACAAAAATCTTTCATTTTATTCAATGAATATAATATATCATTTTTACTTGCAGGAACATCTACAACTATTTTTCCGATGTCCGAAATAATAACAAACAATATTTTACCATTAACGTTCTTTTTATCGCTTTGCATAGCTTTATAAATCCTCTGATTATTCATCTTCTGAATAATCCTTGGAAAATGGATTGTTCCCGCTAATAAAAGCAGTTCGTTAATCCTTGAAGATGATAACAACCCAACTTTAGTTGATAGGAAAAGTGCGCAAATAATTCCCGCAGCAACAGCTTCTCCGTGTTTAATACGAAATCCAAGTTCACTTTCAATAGCATGGGCAAAGGTATGCCCAAGGTTTAATATTTTTCTAATACCCTTTTTTTCAAACTCATCCTGAGATACAACACCGGCTTTAATCTTAATGCTTTCTGTAATAGTTTTATTGATTACATTTTTATTTAGAGATTTAATTTTAACAATATTTTTTATTAAGAAGTTATAAAATTCTTTATTTGATAATAATCCATACTTTATCAACTCGCCTAATGCTGAATCAATCTCTTTTCCAGGCAGTGATGCTAGGAACATAGTATCGATAAAAACCAGTTGTGGATTATAAAATACTCCGATAACATTTTTTCTTTTATTAAAATTAATTGCTGTCTTTCCTCCAATCGAACTATCAATCATTGCCAGCAAAGTTGTTGGGATATGAACAAGTTGGATGCCTCTCATATAAGTAGCTGCAGCATATCCGGCAATATCTCCGGTCACTCCCCCGCCAATTGCTATTAGAGTTGTATCCCGGCTAAACTTATTATTCAGGAGTGCGCTATAAATTTTCTTAATCTGAGTATCTGACTTATATTTTTCTCCGGATGGAAAAATTTCATAAATGATTCTTCCATCGTGCTTTGAAAAAACTGATTTTATATATGAAAGGTGATATTTTGAAACATTTTCATCAATCACAATAAATAAATTGTTGAAAAGTTTGTGCTTTTTTAATACTGCAGGAACTTGACTTAAATTAGATTCCCCAATAATAACCGGGTAAGAAGCTTGTTCGGTATTAATTATTATTTTGCTCAAAATAATAAGCGATTTTTAATGTTTGATTGACTCATTAATGACATGTGCAATTTTATCAACGTTCATGCCTATGGAATTATGATCGGTATCAATAATATAATCTGCTTCTTCATAAAATTTTATTCTCTGATTTAATAATGATTCTACCTTCGTAATATACTTCTCTTCACCCGGTACTTCTTCATCATCGAAACTCATAACAGGTCTATCTCTTTTATGTTTAAGTCTTTGATATATATTTTTAGGAGAAGATTTAAGGAAAATAAGTTTGCCGGATTTTCTTACAATTTTCCTGTTCTCAGCATTGATCAATGTTCCGCCTCCTAATGAGATAATTGACTTTTTACCGGCAGCCAATTCTCTCAGAACTTCAGTTTCTTTTTCCCTGAAATAACTCTCACCATTATCTTTAAAAATATCAGTGATGTTCTTCTTCTCGATTTTTTCTATTTCTTTATCAAGATCAAAAAATATCCATCCAAGAGTGTTTGCAAGTATAGGCCCGATAGTACTTTTGCCGGAAGCCATAAAACCTGTTAAATAAAAAATTTCTTTGCCCATTATCTTAAATTCTTTTACTTAAAATAATCTATTAAAGGAAAAAAGAAAATTATTTTTGATATTGTTCGACTGGAATACAAAAAAAATTAAAATTGAAAAGCAGCGCCAAGCATAAATGTGATACCATCCAAATTTATTTTCGTATTGAACGACCCTTCCGGTAAGATGATTACGTTTCCCTCATATTCAATTTCCTGCTGTTCGTATTGACTGGAAACCGTAAACTGTGGGTCTCTGAATTTCATCTGGAAGCGAATTGCGACATCGTTTATTGGAACATAATCCATTGATATTGAAACGTGTATACCGAATGCTGCTTCTTTCGTAATATTTTTAACTTCTGTTTCACCAATTTCCCTTATGAATTCACCATTGTAATATGCTAATCCACCACCCATTAAAAACTTAAATCCTTCGGTAGAAAAAGGCAGTAAATAATATGCAGATAGTTCAACAGGGATCAATTTAAAACCATCATCAACTATAAGCGTTACAACTGAGCCACCGAGGAATACATTTAAGTTTGGAGCTGATCTGGTTATTCTAATATATTCAATATTTAATCCAAGTATTAGGGGTTCACTTACTCTAAAACGGATATCTACACCCGGATTCCAAATATCTTCAATCAAAAATGATTTATTTCTTACAACAATATCAGATGCATTTGGGTTTAAAAATACTGATGCGGAAGTTGTGTAAAATCCATAAATCCCAATGCTGATATCATTACCATTATACTGGCAAAGCGCCGGGATGTAAAACAGGATATGAAATATTATGATAATAGATATACGCATATTAAAAATTATTGGTCATTTTACTTTCTATAAATTGTAGAATTAATTTAAAAATAAAAACCCCTAAATAATACCAGGTAGTATTAAATAGGGGATGTAAACTTAAAATAAAATTTATTAATACCCGTAAAACAAATACCTGTTATCAACAATATCCGCACTTGCTTTAAGATCATTGATCCACTGACTGATTAAAACTCCTTTTTTTTGCTGGAGCAGATTGTTTCTTAGTAAGGAGCTTTGTGTTGAAAAAGCTGTGGAATCAAATTGCGTTTTTGATATTACTTTTATAAGATAGTACCCTGCACTTGCTTTTACAGGATTTAATATTACATTTGGTTCTGAGCCAAGAGCTGTCTCAATAAATTGATAAATCTTTCCGATACCCGGAATGCTTGTTTGTGAATTAAACCTGCCGGTATTTTTTGCAGTTAGTCTTGAATCAAGTTCATTTATTTTTTTCAAATCATTATTTAACTTTGTACGTAAATCGTCGGCTAACACTTTTGCCTTTTCAAATTTCTTTTCTCTAAGGGCAGCCGGTTTTATCTGATCCTTAACTTCTTCAAACGGTTTTATTCCGCCTTTCTTTATTTCAGAAATTTTAACAACAATAAATCCAGTCTGTACTTTATATACCTCACTAACAGAATTCAAACCGTTTTCAAAAGCAAATTTAACCAGTCTTTTATTTACGCCAATTCCCGGTATTGAAAAAGCATCCTCAGCAAAATAACCTGTTTCTTGTATATCATAATTCAATAATTTTGCTTCGCTATCAAAGTCAGTTTTATTTGCCAGGTATGAAAAATCATCTGCACTGTTAAACCGTTCATCTTTTGTTGTAGCAGATTGTTTTATTGGATTCACAATTTTTTCTACAATATACTTATTGTTCGATCTATCAACTACCTTTATAATATGATATCCAAAAGTAGTTTTAACTGGCTTCTGAATTTTCCCTATTTTTCCGGTAAATGCCGCATTTTCAAATTCCTTAACCATTGCACCCTTACCAAACCATCCAAGGTCACCCCCACGCACGGCACTGCCGGGATCGCTGGAATATTGGATTGCTAATTTTTCAAAATCTCCACCGGCAATAAGTTCATCATAAATTCTGTTCGCTTCAGAAAGAGCTTTTTTATCATCCTCTTCATTTTTTATTAATATATGCGAAGCCTTTACCATTAGATCGCCAGTTGCAACTGTGCCAATAAAACGATAAATAACTGCTCCCTCCGTTGCATAAACGGGGTCCATAACATCTCCAATTTTGGCTGTATTCAGTAAATCAATTGCATCAGGTTTGAAAGATGATAATGCTAAAGTATCCCTCGAATAAGGCTGGGATGAATAAATACCAACGTAATGTTGAAAGTCCGTTGTATCCTCTTTTTCAAAATTCGATTTTACATATTGTAAATCTGCAAGAATCAATTGAGAATCTTTTTTCGAGGGTTGATTGCTGAATACTGCAAACTTTAATTTCCTTTGCTCTTTAACTTTATATGTTTCAATATCCTTTTCGTAGAAAAATTTTAAGTCCTGATCGGTAACATGCACAGTTGAATCCGGGAAAAGTGAAGTTGAAATTAATGAGTACTCCGCATCGTTCACATAAAGATTTTGTTCCATAAATTTTCTTAGTATTTCATCTTCCGTAACGTTTATCGATGCAAGAATCTTGCTTTGTAATTTTTCATTCAACCTAAACTGTCTTACTGATTCTTCGGCACCAATTAACGCTTGCTCGTTCTGCGGATCGAAGAGTGCATTCTCATAAAGTTCTCTGTTAAAATTTCCCAAGGAATCAATAAAACCTTGCTTTAAAAAGTCAGGCGGATCATCACCTAAAATAATATCTGTAACTTCTTCATCAGAAACTATCACATCCAATTTTTTAATTTGATCCTTAATCAATATTTGTGATACAACAAAATCCCAAACCTGATCTCTGAACTGATCCATTAATGCATCGTCTATTTCCTGATCGCTCTGTCGTCGCTGCTCAAGCTGCTGATCAAGTGCTGCTTGAAATTCTTTATAAGTGATATCCACTCCATTAACTGATCCTACATTGTTAGATCTGCCGCCAAGAGCTTCCATAACATTTGAATCAGAGATTACCATAAACAGCACGAATAATACACCAACACCTATTATGAAAACAGGTGCTAAACTTCTCATTTTGGCCATCATAGCCATAATTTTAACTCTCCAATAATATTAAAAATAGAGATTTTAAAATAGAGACAGAACATAAATAAAACAATGTATTTTGAATTGAATGGTCATATATTTTATCTGAATTCTTTTTTTTATCATTTTTTTTGTTTATTAAATTAAAATAATTATTGACTTTCAGAGAATACAGACATATTTTGTTATGTTTTTTCTTATAAGTTGATAAAGCGATTGTGGAAAAGTTAAAATTTTTAAGTTCTGTCCCAATTTTTTCAGATCTTAATTCCAGCACACTGCAAAAAGTATCCGATCTAGGCAGCGTTAAGTTTTATCCAAAGAACTCAGTTATTTTTTCTGAAGAGGAGGATGGAACTGCTTTGTTTGTCATCATATCGGGCAAAGTAAAAGTATGCAGAACCAGTAAGGAAGATACCAGTAAAGAAGTAATATTTTCAATTTTAAATCCATCGGATTTTTTTGGTGAGATGGCATTGTTAGATGGCTTGAATCGATCGGCAAATGTTATTGCGATGGAAGATTCACAACTATTTTTAATTCAGAGGAGCGATT
The DNA here is from genome assembly GCA_022562275.1 of Bacteroidota bacterium. Classification (GTDB taxonomy): domain Bacteria; phylum Bacteroidota; class Ignavibacteria; order Ignavibacteriales; family Ignavibacteriaceae; genus BMS3ABIN03. The sequence goes on along the minus strand of JADFPP010000035.1, from coordinate 24,484 downwards.
TCCTTGAATTACTTCATAATTATCCTGAGGTGTCTATTGCTTTATTACAGGAGTTAACTCAACGATTGCGTGCTTCAAGTATGAAAGTAAAGGCATTATCGCTTAAAGATGCTGAAGGAAAAGTAGCCACCGTGCTCTTGCAATTAGCAGATGATGTGGGAAAAATTAAACATGGTATAGTAGAAATAGATAAACTACCTTTCCAGCATGAGCTTGCAAATATGGCGGGAACCTCTAGAGAAACTATTTCAAGAACTCTTCACTCATTTGCAAAAAAAGGGTTAGTGGAATTAGAGGGTTCTAAATTGAGAATAATAAATTACGAAAAATTTAAAGATTATTTTAGTTGAAACTCCTGAGCAGAAAATGTTAAAACGAAAAGTAGATTTACATTCACATACAAACCATTCAGATGGATATTATTCTCCGGAAGAACTTGTATACAAAGCAAAAGACGTTGGAATCGATATCCTGAGTATCACAGATCACGATAGTACAAATGCAATAGCGAAAGCTACAGAAATTGGGCGTGAACTGGGTGTTGAGATAATTCCCGGTGTTGAGATCAGCTCTGATTTAAGAGGAATTGAAGTTCATATCTTAGGATACTTTATAGATATAAATAACAAAGAGCTTGAACATTGTCTTAAGTTTTTCCGTGAAGAAAGAATTAGAAGAGCAAACAACATTGTAAGAAAACTTAATCATCTTGGGCTGGATATATCTATGGCAGATGTTATGCGTATTTCAAAGAATTCGGCTGTAGGAAGACCTCATATAGCGCAGGCAATGTTGGAGCTGGGATTGGTAAAATCATTTCAAGATGCATTTAATAAATATATTAAAAATGGGGGGCCCGCTTACGAGGGTAAAGTTCATCTTTCACCACAGAGTGCGTTCAAAATTATATCTGATGCCGGCGGTTTGTCTTTTGTTGCCCATCCCAGGTATATGTCCGAAAATATAATTAAAGAACTCATTGATGCAGGAGCAGATGGAATTGAAGTTATTCACCCATCTCATTCAAAAGAACTAACCAGATTTTATCGTGGTATAGTGAATGAATATTATCTTCTCGAATCAGGAGGTTCTGATTTTCATGGCGGCAAAAGAGATGATGAAGATAAGTTCGGAAAGTTCTTTACTACACCAATTGTTGTAGAAGCGATGAGAACCCGGATTATGAGGAATACAGCTTAAATTTGTTGATGAACTTATTTGATACTTTGTTTTACCACTTTAATTAATATAAAAGTTTTTTATCTTATCATAAATTTCTGAAAATTTTATTAGAAAAAGGAACCGAATAGGAAATACTCTACTATTCCTGAAATTACAAAGGCATACAAAAATGGGATATAAAATTATTTTCCTGTTCTTTTTCATTCATTCATTTGCATCCTTCCCCCAGCAAATTACCAATTGGAAAAATTTTACTGATATGAAAAATGTTAAAGATGTATCTTTTTCTGATGAAACGATTTGGGCTGTAACAGATGGCGGTGCTTTTAACTATTCTTTATCAAATAATTCTTTCAAAATATTAACTAAATCTGACGGACTAAGGGGCTTATCACTAACAAGTTTAACCCTGGATAGTTCTGGTAGAATATGGTTCGGAAGTGCGGATGGCGTGATAGACATTTATACGGCTGATAAAGAATCATTTGATGTAATACTGGACATCGCAAATTCTAACCAGGTGAATAAGCGAATTAATTATTTAAACCAAATATCGGATACAATTGTTGTCTGCTCCGATTTTGGTGTATCTCTAATAAATGCAAATAATTTCTTGTTCCTTGATACTTTTTTTAAGTTCGGTGAGTTTACCACAAACACCAGAGTTAACTATGCAAATAAGTATGAACTTTTTTACGTGGGTACCGATGAAGGTGTAGCAATACAAAAGCCTGGTACAACTAATTTATCTGCTCCCGAATCCTGGAGTACCTATTCTTCCATAAATGGGTTGCCATCGGATAAGGTATTAAAAATTGTCAGTTTCCGTGATACAATTATTGCTTCTACAGATAATGGGTTTGCAATTTTTAATGGATCCTCCTGGCTGCCGTTTTTATCCCAGTTTAATAATAAATCTATATCTGATATTGTTGCGATGGATGATTCTTTATTTATACTTTCCGAAAAAATTATTTACTTATACAGAAATGGTACTGTAACAGAATTATTCTCCTCTCCGCATCCAACCCAACGCATATCAATCAGTAACCAGTTTGGTATTGCCGGTGCCACGTTAAATGGTGTGTTATATCTTACAAGCAGCGACAGTTCATCTTTTCATTATCCAAACGGTCCCAGTGCAAACCAGTTTCCAAGCATGAGTGTCGATGGCAAAGGTAAATTATGGTCAGCCAGTGGGAAGGATAATACAGGCGTTGGATTTTATACTTATGATAAAGTTATTTGGACCAATTATGATACCGACAACACACCCGGTCTTCCAGACAACGATGTTTACTATGCTTATACTTCTCCGGATAACATCGCATACCTTGGAACGTGGGGCTTTGGTTTTGTTAGAACAGACGGGGTTACTTTCGATCTCTTTAATACTGAAAACAGCGGCATGCAGGGAATTCCAACCAACCCCAATTTTCTTGTTATCACAGGATTTGGAACTGACTCCCGCGGTAACACATGGATACTTAATCTAGCAGCTGCAGACCGCAAAACACTAAGCATGCTAACACCCGATAGTACCTGGCATCATTTCTTTATTCCTTCAGCACAGAACAAGATCTTAAAGCAACAATTAAATCTTGCTGTAGACCCCTTTGATACAAAGTGGTACAATTCCGAAGATGCTTCCGGACTTGGATTGTTTTACTTTAATGAAATGAAAACATACGATGATGCAATTGATGACAAATCAGGATTCTTAACGACCGCTGATGGTTTAACAAGTAATGAAATTAGATCTGTTATTGTGGATAAGAGAGGTGATGTTTGGGTTGGAACAGCTTTGGGTGTTTCTGTTATCTCTAACACAAGCAGCATACTTTCATCCACAAATCCATCTTTGCGAATTTCATCTATTTTTTCACTACGACAGCAATCAATAAACGACATTGCTGTTGACCCATTAAATCAAAAATGGATTGCAACAAATCAGGGTCTGCTGCTCGTTAATTCCGATGGATCGAGACTTTTAGCCACCTATGATTCAAAAAACAGCCCGATATTATCGGATATAATTGTAAGCTTAGCTATTGATGAAAATGCAGGAATTATTTACGTTGGTACTGATAAGGGATTAACATCATTTAACACACCTTTTATTAAACCCAATGAAGCATTTGATAAATTGTTTATATATCCAAACCCTTTTATAATTGTTGATGACAGTAAATTACTAACAATAGATGGTCTCATCCGTAATTCCGATATTAAAGTACTTACCATTGATGGTAAGCTGGTAACTGAATTTTCTTCTCCCGGGGGAAGAACAGCTTTATGGGATGGCAGGGATGACAATGGGAATTTGGTAAACTCTGGAATTTATTTAATAGTAGCGTTTGATAAAGAAGGTAACAGTATTGTTACCGGTAAGGTTGCTGTTCTGCGACAGTAAAATTAATTTTAGCCATTCTTTTTAAAATATTCTTTTTTATAAATGATTGATGTCACTGACATTTCGCTTCAATTTGGAGGGAAATATTTATTTAATAATGTTAGTTTTAAAATTAATTCGGGTGATAAAGCTGCCTTAGTTGGTGTGAATGGAAGTGGTAAATCATCCCTTCTTAATATTATTTATGGTAAGCTTCAACCGGAAAAAGGCTCGGTTAGAAAACAGAAAAGAACTTCAATTGGCTACCTCCCGCAAGAGAATGTTATTCATGTTGGTAAGTCTTTGATTAAAGAGGCATCAAGTGCTCTTTCTGATATCTCGGAATTAAAGATAAAAGAGGAAGAACTAATTGATGAATTATCTAAACCTGATCTCTTACCGGAATCACAAGAGGACCTTGTAAATAATCTTGGTGAAGTTCATCGGAGACTTGAGGAATTGGATTCTTACAGTGCTAATTCTAAGGTTGAAAAAATATTAGTGGGTTTAGGTTTCGAAGAAAAAGATTTTTATTGTTCAACTGATGAATTTTCCGGCGGTTGGCAGATGCGCATTGCATTGGCAAAAATCTTAATCTCACAAAACGATTTACTTTTATTAGATGAGCCATCTAATCATTTGGATCTTGATTCACTTGAATGGCTGATCGGATTCCTTAATGTTTACAATGGTGCACTGATCATTGTTTCCCACGATATACATTTTATTATGGAAACAACATCTAAGACTTACGAACTTTTCAACAATAAATTCTCAATATTTAGCGGCAATTATAATTCTTACCTTCAATACAAAGAAGAAAGAGATCAACAATTAATCCACCGCTACGAATTACAGCAAAAAAAGATTAAAGAAACAAAAAAATTTATAGAGAGGTTTCGGTATAAAAATACTAAAGCCAGACAAGTACAAAGCAGAATAAAACACCTGGAAAAACTTGAATCAATTGAATTGCCCACAAATGAAGGAAAGATAAATATAAAATTTCCAGACCCTCCCAAAAGCGGAAAAATGAATATTGAGTTAATATCAATTAAAAAATCTTACGGTAATAAAACTATATTTGATGGGCTGGATCTACAAGTAAACCGGGGTGAGAAAATTGCTTTTGTTGGACCAAACGGTGCCGGCAAAACAACTCTTGCAAATATTCTTGCAGGAAAATTGGATTTTGAATCGGGTGAAAGAAATTTAGGACATAATTCCCTGATCTCATATTATGCACAGGATGTTGCGGATAACCTGCAACCGGATATAAATATAATAGAAACCGTTGATGAGATAGCAGAAAATAAATCGATAAGGGAACTGCGTTCAATACTCGGTGCATTTCTTTTTCAAGGAGATGATGTATTTAAAAAAGTGGGTGTTCTTTCCGGTGGCGAAAAAAGCCGGGTAGCGCTTTCCAAGATATTATTAACAAAATCCAATTTTATAATACTTGATGAACCGACAAACCATCTTGATATCTCATCAAAGAAAGTGCTTCAGCAGGCATTGATTAATTTCAGCGGCTCACTGATCCTTGTTTCGCACGATGTTGACTTCCTCAGACCTATAGTAAATAAAGTGATTGAAATAAGGAAAGGTGAAATAAAAGTTTTTAGCGGCGGCATTGATTACTATCTTATTAAAAGAGAAGAATCATCAGGAGGAACACCTGAAAAAACATTTGAAAAGAAAAATGAAACAGTGATTGCAAAAAAAGTACAGAAACGATTAGAAGCTGAAAAACGTCAGGCAAGATATACTGCGACGAAAAAGATAAATTCAATGATAACTGAGGTTGAAAGCAATATTGGACTTCTAGAATTAAAGGAAAAAAATTTGGAACTTGTTTTAACCGAACCTGAAACTTATAACGATAATCAAAAAGCTATTGAGATTAACAAAGAGTTAAGTGAAGTAAAGAATGAACTTAAAAATGTCTTAAGTGAATGGGAAAACTTAACAGAAGAATTAATAAAAATTAAAACTCAATTTGAGTAGAAGGTATTACAGTCATTTTTCTTGTTAGGCAAAGAACACAAGCCTTCAAACCTTCACTCCCAAAAACTCTTCTGCCAAAGCCATTCCTCCCCACAGAGCAGCATCACCACCTAATTTAGATGGAACAAGTTCTAACCCCTTTACTGCTGCATTAAGAATATGATCATTAAAGGAGCTCTCGATGATGGGCATCATAAAATCTTTTAACTGTTCAAACATTCCGCCGCCTAAAACAATCATATCAAAGTTCATAAAGTTAGACAAGCTGGCAAGCACACCACCAATCACCATAGAGCCGGCAGTTACCCGATTAATTGCGACCTTATCATTTCCTTGCACTGCCATTGCAAGCGTTTTACTTTTTATTCTAACACCTGCTTTTACATCATCTGCCAGCACACTTTTCTTCCCTGCTTTTATATCATCAATTATTTTGTTAACAATAGCCGACCGGCTCGCTATTGCCTCGAAACAACCTCGCTTACCGCAGCCGCATACCGGACCATTTTTATCAACTAAGATGTGTCCTATCTCACCTGCGGCAAAACCCGAACCCCTGTATATTTTTCCGTTAAGTATTAGGCCCCCTCCAATACCCGTTCCAATAAATACCGCAAGCATATTCATAGCTTTTTTAGCAACACCAAATTTTTTAATACCTAATGCAGCCAGGTTTACGTCATTTTCAATCAGAACGGGAAAAGAAATTTTTCCCTGCATTTTTTCTTTTATATTAAAATTTTTTAGTCCCAAATTCGGAGCGAGATTCATAATTCCAGTGAACGGGTTAACTGATCCTGCAACCCCAAGGCATACTGCTTCAATATTTTTCTCATCAATATCTGCTTCCGTAACAACATCTTTTACAACACCGGCAAGGGAAGAAATATATTCTTTTTCTGAGGAACCGGGATCTGTGGGTATTTTTATCCGGGAAATAATTCCATCTTTTGAATTAATGACCGAGGCGAGAACTTTTGTTCCACCCATATCTATACTGATTATTGATTTTACAGACAATGTAACTCCATCAAATAAATATTTCTTTATCAGTTTCGTTAATCTATAAAGTATTGATTTGTATTGCAAAGTTTTAGAGTCACATTTAGTTTGAAAAAATAAAATTGGAAATCACACTTGTACTTGATAACTTTATTTTATGCAAAAAGTTAAACCGTTAAAAAGATTCGGGCAAAATTATCTTCACGATAAAAATATTATTAAAAAAATTGTCTCGGCTATTGATCCACAACCGGATGATATAATAGTGGAGATTGGTCCCGGACGCGGAGCACTGACAGAACTGATCTATGGTAAAACACAAAATTTTATTGCAGTAGAGATTGATAAAAGAGTTATTGAAGATTTAAGAATAAAATTTCCAAAATTAATTCTTGTCCAATCAGATTTTCTTAAGGTTGATCTTCTAAAAATTTATAACACAGCAAATAAAAAGTTCAGGATCATCGGGAATATTCCTTATAATCTTACATCACCAATTATATTCAGAGCAATAGCAAATTCCGAGATCATTAAAGATACTGTTATAATGGTACAGTACGATGTTGCAAAAAGGATGACTGCAAACAAAGGGACCAAGGATTATGGAATTCTTTCAGTTTTATTAAAATATTTTAGTGAAACAAAATTGTGCTTTAAGGTTTCACCAAATGCTTTTTATCCAAAGCCAAAAATCACATCGGCAGTTGTACACATAAAATTGAACGAACTTAGCATCAGCAAATCGGAACGGGATACTTTTATTAAAATCGTAAAGGCTTCCTTCGGCAACAGGAGAAAAACTCTAAAAAATTCACTCAGTAATAGTATATTTAGAGCATTAAATTTTTCAGAAACAGACATTGATCTTTCGTTGAGAGCAGAACAACTGGATGTAAAAGAATTTGTTACTCTGGCGGCATATGCTCACAAACAACTTAGTTAATCCGGCTCCTTCTTTTGAATAATTGAAACATATTGAATGATTAATGCTAAAGAATATTTAAGACACCTTAAAGCATTTGATCTGGTGGTTGTGGTATTTTATCTTATTCTAACCATTCTCCATATTGTATTTTTTAAAGAAATAGATTCCTGGTGGATATGGATTCTAGTGAATGCTGGAATTATAATGCTTGCCTTCGTACTGGCTTATCTTGAAACAAAATATGAAAATAAACTCTGGCAAGGATTACATTACTGGTATATAGCTCCTTTGGTACTTTTAACTTTTAAACAGATTTACTTTATGGTGAAGCCGATCAGGACTTATGATTTTGATAATTTATTTATTGCCATAGATAGATGGATGTTTGGAACTGATCCAACACACTTTCTTCACCAGATTGCAAACCCTGTACTTACCGAAGTTTTACAAATTATCTATGGAATGTTTTACCTGCTTCCCATATTTCTGGGTTTATTTCTTCTCAGAAAAAAGAGATTTGTAGCGATGGACTTTGCCTTGTTCACAATTTTTTATGGATTCTGTTTATCATATTTAGGATACTTTTTATTGCCCGGAATAGGTCCGAGATTTACCCTGCATAATTTCTTTACTATTAATGAACAGCTTCCCGGACTATTCCTTACAAATTTTCTAAGAGAATTAGTTAATGCAGGCGAATCAATTCCAGCCGGCACACCGAATCCGGCAGAGGTTGTTCAAAGGGATATTTTTCCCAGTGGGCATACCATGATTACTTTAATTGTAATCTATCTTTCTGTAAAATTAAAAAGCCGGTCACAATACTTTTTTGTACCAATTGGTTCCTTACTCATTTTTTCAACTGTTTATCTGTGGTATCATTATGTGATCGATCTTATTGCTGGTTTATTATTTATGATCTTCGCCGTTTGGTCGGCCAAATATATTTTTAACTGGTGGCGTAGAAAAATTGGCAAAGCCGAATTTAAATATGGAGATAATTAATATACTGATACTTTTTAATTCGGATAAATATTAAAAAATCTAATTATCAATAAACAAAAATCAAATAAGTAACAATGACCAATAATCAAAATTCCAAACCACCGTACGATCTTGAAGAGCGGACTTTCCTATTTGCTAAAGATGTCAGATTATTTGTTAAAACATTACCAAAGACAATTGCTAACATTGAAGATTCAAAACAAGTAGTTAGAGCTTCTGGTTCAGTTGGCGCTAATTATAGGGAAGCTAACGAAGCGCTGGGTAAAAAGGATTTCTTAATGAGGATTAAAATAAGCCGTAAAGAATCCAAAGAAAGTGCGTGTTGGCTTAGATTAATTAATGAGACTAATATTCCTGATAATCATAATGAAGCGGAAAGGTTAATCAAAGAAGCAACAGAATTGAAGAAAATATTTTCTTCAATAGTGGTAAAGTCAAAATAATTATTGGATTTTACTTTTTGATTATTGAAATTTATTTGTTATTTGAATTTTGAGATTTGATTTTTTTTGAAATACTTCCATATATCAATCAAGTAAAGAATGACTAATAAAAAAACTGAAGTAAAAAGAATTTTTAATTCTATAGCATATCGCTACGATCTCCTCAACCACCTGCTTAGCTTTGGATTAGATTTTTACTGGCGAAAAAAAGCGCTTAAACTTTCATCCTTAAATACTAATAGCAAATTACTGGATGTTGCCTGCGGTACAGGAGATTTTGCAATAGCTGCAAACAAATTAGGTGTGATAAATATTATCGGTGCAGATTTATCAAAAAAAATGCTTGAACTTTTTATAAAAAAATCAATCTGGATTTCGGGAAGAACAATACAGATGGTTGCCGAGAATATCCCGCTAAAAAATACTTCGGTTACAAACATAACAGTTGCATTTGGGGTCAGAAATTTTTTTAACATTTCAGATGGATTCAAATCATTTTATAGAATATTAACATCGGGTGGAAAAGTCACCATTCTTGAATTCAGAATGCCGGGTAATAAATTTTTAAAAGAACTTTATAAGTTTTACTTCAAAAACATTCTGCCGGTTATTGGCGGAATTATTTCAGGTGATAAAGAAGCGTATAGATATTTGCCGGCTTCAGTTGAAGAGTTTGATGAGAAAATAAATTTGGAGGAATTATTAAGAGAGAACGGTTTTAAAGATATAAATTCTTATAATCTTACTTTTGGAACGATTCAAATAATAATTGCAGCAAAATAACTATTTAATCTCAAAATCAATAAGCGATTGAGTAACAGTACTGGTTGTATCCAAAATTTCTAATCCCCCTCCAGTAATAAGATTTATTAATATTGATCTGCCCTCAAGTTTTACAATTCCTATATCATCAACAAACCATGCATTAGCTGTTAATTTCTGGAGAACCTGGGTAGGATCTCTTTGAATTGAGAACGTGTATTCAACTCGAGTTGCTTCGGTTTCAATATCTCCGCTAATAAGATTAATTGTAATTATCTCCTTTTCTGCAAATGCTCCGTTCACAACTACTGGGCTAAAATTGAAATTCTGATTACTAATGGTAATATGATACACAGGCCAGAAACTCCCTTCTTCCAGCGGAAATAATACTAATCTCGATTCTGAGGGTAAACTAATAACAGAAAGTAAACTATCCGGCACAATATCGGAAATCCCTGTAGTATCAACAAAATAGAATACTCCTGTTTTGGTTTTACGAAAATTTGTTATGCCCGTAATGTTTATTGTTTCTATTATTAATGAATCAAATTGATTCTGATATGGAGTGCTTTCAATTGTTGAAACACCATCATATAAAGTATAACGTAACCCGCTAAGTATATTACCAATGGAATCTACCTGTTCAACATCATAAGTATAGTTCGTACCATCACCGTTGGGGAAAAAATTAACCGGGGAGGAGCTATTATCCGGGGGATTCGTACTTTCGTCATCCGAACAATAATTAAAGATGAGCAAGTTTATAATTATAAATAGAATATACTGCCCGCGGATGATTGAGTAAAATTTCATAATAATTTATTCTTTAATTTTTCAAAAGCTTTTAAGCGATGGCTTATGCTGTTTTTTATCTCAGGTTCAAGCTGGGCTGAGGTTACATTATAACCATCAGGAACAAAAAGAGGATCATAACCAAAACCGTTATTACCAATTTCTTGATCTATAATCCTACCTGCAAACTCACCAATTGCAGTGTGAGTTGATTCACCATCGTAATAAACAGCAGCACAAACAAATTTTGCTCTGTGCGGATGAGGATAATTTTTAAGTTCATTTAAGAGTTTTTCATTGTTTGCCTTGTCATTACCATCTAATCCTGCATAACGGGAGGAATAGATGCCGGGGGCGCCATTTAATTGTTGAACAACTAAACCAGAGTCATCTGCAATTGTAGGTGTTTTGAATCTATTAAAAACGTGTTCGGCTTTTATAAGAGCATTCTCTTCAAATGAATCCCCACTTTCTTCAATATCAATTGTTTCATCAACATCTGCAAGTGAAACAATCTGAATATTCAAATCACTCAAAATATATTTTACTTCTTCTACTTTACCTTTATTATTTGATGCAAAAATTATTTTTTTCAATCGGCAATCTTATAACCTGCTCAATAAATTTTTTAGTTCACTCTGTCCACTGTGTATTAAATTATTTTTATCATACACTAATGATTCTCCATCTTTTACAATCCATTTCCCGTTGATCATAACCGAATTTACATTTTGAGCACCTGAAGAATATACAATATCTGAATAGATATGATTATCGTTATCCGAGACTGAATTTGAGTAAGAGTTTAAATCAATTAATAATAAATCTGCTTTCTTACCAATTTCAATACTTCCAATTTCATCTTCAAGGTATAAAGCTTTCGCTCCTTCAATAGTGGCGATATTAAAAACTGTTTTTGCGTCCATTGAATCAGCACCGTGCAGAGGTTTATGTATTAATGCTGCCAATCTCATTTCGGTAAAGATCGATAAATTATTATTGCACGGCGGACCATCCGCACCAATCGAGACCGAGATCCCTCTTTTAATAAAATCCGGGATGTTAGCTATTCCCGATCCGAGTTTTAAGTTAGCCGAAGGACAATGTGCAACTCGCACACTTTTTTCTTTTAAGATCTGCTTTTCATCTTCGTTTACATGGATGCAATGTGCAAGAACAGTATGATCATCCAAAACGTTAATCGAATTTAGGTAATCAATATTTTCTTTTTTGTATTTTTTCTTTACTTCTTCAATTTCATTTTTATTTTCCGATGAATGAGTATGATAAACCGAACAGGGAAAATCATTCATCATTAATTTTGTTTCTACCAATAATTCTTCACTGCACGATAAGACAAACCTGGGCGCAAATCCGTATTTTATCCTTCCCTCTTCAACACTATGAAATTCGTTAGCCAGCTCATTCATATATTTTAGTTCATCTGCAGTGGATTGCTTAAAATCCACATAAAGTTCGTTGATATCAATAAGACATTTACCTGAGAATCCTCTAATACCTGAACTTATCATCTCTTCAAAAACAACTTCCTGATGCCTTAATGTTCCCATATCAAGTATTGTAGTTGTTCCCCCAAGTAGTAATTCATTTATACCGAGTTTGGCAGAAATCCTTAAAGAATTTTTATTATGTGCATTTTCAAAAGGGAAAATTTTTTGCTGCAACCAGTCAAGTAATTGAAGATCATCAGCTAATCCACGGAACAGAGTTTGGCATATATGAACATGGGTTTGAATAAATCCAGGAGTTAATGTTAAACCCGGACAATCATTGATTTCTCCTTCGTAATCTCTCCGCTCAAATTTATTAATAGGAATAAATGCATTTATTTTATCATCTTTAATTTCAACTGCTGTGTTTGAAAGAATTCGGTTATTCTTATCAACAGTAACGATCTTCTTTGGAATGATAAGCTTATTTTTATTCTTCATCTGATTCGCAATATATTTCATCCATTACTTCAAAGGCGTAACGCAAGTGTGGCATAACTATAGATCCGCCAACAATCAGTGCAATGTTGAATGTTTCATAAAGTTCCTCTCTCGTTACTCCTTCCTGAATAGAACGATCAATGTGATAAAAAATACAGTCGTTACATCGTAAAACCATAGAAGCAACCAATCCCATTAATTCCTTTGTTTTTGCTGGCAGTGCTCCATTGATATATGCTTTATTATCAAGTGCAAAGAATTTTTTATAGTCCCTAAACCCTGAGTTAAGTATTTTATCATTCATCTCAGTTCTGTACTTTCGGGTTTTTGATGTATATTTTTTCATAATATTAATCTTTTACTTTTTCATAATATTAATCTTTTACTTAAACATTAAACTTATTTTTTTCTGGATCGTATGAAACTTCAAGATCATCAACATTAAAATCGTCTTCTTCATCTTCCCAATCATATTTTTTAGGTGGATCAACATTTTTGAAAATAAATGCCGTTATCACACCAGCAATACCTCCAAATAGATGCGACTCCCACGATATCCCCTTCTGCCCGGGTAAAACTCCCCAAACAATACCTCCGTACAAAAATGTAATGATCAGCGCTATAGCAATTGATTTATTATCTTTACGAAAGATACCACTAAAGAATAAAAAACTCACAAAGCCATAAACAATTCCACTAGCACCTATGTGATAAACCTGCCTTGCAAAGAACCATACAAAAACTCCGGTTAGTATATAAACAAATAAAAATACTTTGTAAGAAGCTTTTGGATAAAAATAAAATATTGCCCACCCCAAAATCATAAGAGGAATTGTATTGGATAGAAGATGAGAAAAATTTGCGTGGATAACGGGACCAGTAACAATGCCTAGTATTCCAAATAAATTCCTCGGAAATATCCCCATTTTATCCAGATTAATATTCGTCGCAAAGGATACAATATAAACTATCCAAAGAATTACCGGAAAGGTAAGTGGAATAATAAGGCTTTTTATAAGTATTGTGTTAAGCTGCTTTGCCAATGCACTAATCTAATTTATATCTTTAAAATTACTATTTAAGGTTGAAGTGATTATAAATTTCAACCTATATTATAAAAATATTAAAAAAATTGCTGCAATGTTGGGAGAGATAGAAGTTACACCAAAAAGTTCAGGCATAATAAAAGCCGGTAAAAACATTCACCGGCTTTTCATTCACTATTAAAAGATCAACTTCCTTTTAGGTTATCTATAGTTCCAATAATTCTTTTCTTCTGATTTTCAGGAGCTTTTTCTAATGCTTTTGAATAATACTCAACAGCGTTTTTATTATCCTCTGCAGCAGCATAACATTCAGCTAAGCTGTCATAAACATTCCAGGAATCCGGATGCATCTCAACATTTTTCTTAAATATTTCCATTGCATTATCTATCTTGCCTGCAAATAGAAATTGATATCCGAGGGTGTTTATTTCATTTTCATTAGCAGCTGCAAATGCTTCTTTTTTGAGTTTGCTTGACTCATCGATTTTTCCTACGGATTCAAGTATAACTGCTTTAGTGAATAAGTTAGTAACATTTTTATTTATTTGTATGGATTTTTCCACAAAACCAAGTGCCTGGTTCATATCCATATCATTAAGCATATAATAGTTCGCGATTTGATTCCATCCTTGCCAGCCAAATCCTGCCAGCCCTGTTAATTGTTCCCTCATATCTTCAGCTACTAATTTTTTCACATCCACATCAATTGTAAAAGGAATACTAAGATTTTCCCACCGTAGAGAAACAGTTGTTGAATTTGCTGAAACATCATCGAATGTGTAACTCAGCCATTCCTGAAAATCAATTGCTTTAGGCGTAGTAATAAATCTCAGTTGATCGTGTGATTCATCATAAAAGAAACTTCCCCAGGCGGCATTATCTTTACTTAAAATTACTGTCCAGTTTTTTTCTGTGGGAATCAAATGAAAACCATATTTACCTGCCGGAACTTCATTTCCGTTTATGTTAACTATGGTACTGAATGAAATAGTAGTATTTTCATTTGCACCGCCGCGCCAAACCTGATCGTAAGGAACAAGTTTACCCCAAATTTCTCTTCCCTTTACACCGGGTCTGTGATAATCGATTGTAATGTCAGTAAGACCAATTCTTTGGGAGACAGAAGCTTGTTGGCTTGCCCGCGGCCGGGTTAAATTCTGCTGCGCAAAGTTTGGTAGGATAAGAATGACTGACAGAAACATAGTGGTTATCCCCATTTTGAAAGTTATGTTGCTAAACATTTGTACCTCCAGATAAACGATTGAAAAATAATTTGGTGGGAAATTTAAGAAAGAAATAACAAAAAATAATCTAAATATGATTAGCGGTTGATTTTGGTGATACTTTGCGTATAGTAATTGAACATTTTAAATTTAGGGCATTTTTTAAGTTTCGACTTATTCAAATAATGCAAGGCAATCTTGGAGATCGTCTATTATAAAACTTGGTGTCTGAATTAACACATATGCTTATCATTAACGCAGGAGTATCATTTTTTTTGTTTCGATATAGTTCTTTGCCCTCAAAGTATAAAAATATACCCCACTCGTAAACCCTGAAGCATTAAATCTAACTTCATAAGTTCCTGCAGGTTTTTCTTCGCTGACTAATGTTGCTACTTCATTTCCTATTACATCGTAAACCTTCAATAGAACATATTGCTGACTGCCTATAGTATACCGGATACTGGTTGAGGGGTTAAACGGGTTCGGATAATTCTGCGCTAAAACAAAATCGTTAACGATAATCTCTTCCTTTTGTGTTTCAATACCGGTAACCAAATCAAGATTGATTTTGTACATACCTCTGCCGTGAGTACCGGCAACAAGAAAATTTTCTGTAGGATGAATTTTTATATCACCGACAGTTACTACTGGTATTCCCTGACCTAAAAATTCCCAGCTATCTCCGGTGTTAAAACTAACGTACATTCCAACATCGTTACCAAGATATAAAACTGATTGATCATTATTATCTACAGCAAAAGCGTTAACAGGCGCATCGGGTAAATTGCTGCTTATATCACTCCACGTAGCACCCATATCATCACTTCTAAAAACATGAGGTTGAGGATCGCGCCATTTTAACCCGCTGAACGTAACATAAATAATATTCTCATCTACCGGATCGACGGTAACTCTTGTTACCCATCTGTACGGAAGCGGATCTGAAATGTCATTCCATGTAGTTCCAATATCAGTTGTAACCCACACATGGCTGTCATCCGTACCTGCATAAATCACGTTTGAATTGCTTGGTGCAACAGCAATAGTGGTTACTGTGCCCAAGCGTGTTCCGGGAATACCATCTGTAAGATCATCGCTTATTGCTGTCCAATTCCCTGCACTGTTGGTTGTTCTGTAAACTCTGTCTGTTCCGTAATACAAAATGTTAGCATCGTTTGGATCCATAACTACTGGAGTTGACCAGTTTGTCGGCTCACTACCATTAATTCCGCTTGTTGCATTACCAAACGAAATGCCGCCATTTACAGATTTACCAAGATTACCAAATTGTGACTCTGCAAAAATAATATTCGGGTTAGAATGATCGACAATAACATAAAATCCATCACCACCAAAAATATGCTGCCAGTTATCAATTCCGCCATCCGGCGTTCTGTTGGTTCCGTTATCCTGAGTTCCACCATAAAGTTTTGCAGGATTATTCGCATCCAAGCCAATTTCATAAAACTGAGTTGCGGGAATATCAGCTTGAGCTCCCCAGCTTGCCCCTGCATTCGTTGAGATGTTTATTCCACCATCATTACCATCAATTACCCAATTGGGATTTGCAGGATTAAAGGCAAGCGCATGATGATCAACATGAGTTTGAAAACTAACAGTCCACGAGGTTCCGCCATTGGTAGACCTCATAAATCCCACATCGAGAACATATACAATATCAGGGTTTGCCGGACTTACCCTGACCTGCCCGAAGTACCAGCTAAATCCGCCAACACCGCCACCTAACTCACCATCAGGATCAACATTAACCCAGGTATCGCCATAGTTTGTTGTTTTATATAATCCGATAATAATGCTGCCGTTTGTATATAGGGCATAAGTGATGTTAGGGTTTGATATGCTCATTGCCAATCCAATTCTCCCGATATTTTGTGCGTTTGAATTGGGAAGCCCGGTTGAAGGTCCTAGATGTTCCCAGGAACCTCCTCCGTTTGTACTTCGGTGGATTCCGCTGGATGGGCCAAAAAGATGATTTGAATTTGGTCTTCTTACACGTTCCCACATTGCAGCAAATAAGAATTCCGGATTGTTCGGGTCCATAACAATATCGATAGCACCCGTTGAATCAGAGATGAATAGTGATTGACTCCAACTGTTTCCGCCATCAGTAGATTTGTAAATTCCTCTTTCAGGATTTGGAGAAAAGTATGAACCTACAGCAGCGAGATAAAGAATATCAGTATCAGTTGGATGAACAATTATTCTTCCGATAGATGTTGTGTTTGTTAATCCTAAAAAATTCCATGTGTTTCCTGCATCGGTGGATTTAAATACTCCTCCACCGGGAAAGTTGTTGTGACCGCCATTAGCTTCACCGGTACCAACATAAATTATATCAGCATCGATCGGATCAATTGCTATATCACCTATCGTGAGAACATTTAAAGAATCAAATATCGAAAACCAGCTTTCACCCATATCGGTTGATTTGAAGACACCACCTGTTGCAAATGCAGCATAAATAATATTCGGGTTGAAGGGATTTATTTCAATATCAACAACTCTTCCGCCAACATTTATCGGTCCGGCAAATTCCCATTGGACTAAACTTTCTCCTTTCGCCAATCTGTTAGCTCTTGCTTCTCTTTGCAAGTAATGAGCTTGTTCTAGTGCGTTTATATATACGTTTGGGTCTGATTTCATGTACGGAAAAACTCTCTGCAGATATGCCCATTCATAAGGTCTGGAATCAGGCCCGGGTACAGATTTTTCATATCTGATATTTAATGATTCGGGAAACTGATTGTCCTTCATATTTGAACTAACAAAAAAATATGTAATAATAAGAATGGATACAAAAAAGATATTTGTATAATGTTTCATGGTTTAAATTTTTAATTTGATTAATGATAAACTAAGATTAAAAAATTCGCCCACTGATGCAATGATATAACCGGGAATATTAAAGAGAAAATGATTGCCAACTATAATCGAAATTCTTTTAAAACTTATTGAATTGCTCCCGAAGAAATAAATTCTGTAGTAAATATCTTCCAACTACCGTCTTTAGATTTCTTTATCGTGTGAATACCTACGGAGCGTGTGTTAGCAAAGCCACCACCACCTACTGCTTTTGTTGTTTGCATGTAAATAGCTTTAACTTCTTCACTACTAATAGAGATAAATTTAACATCCTCAAGTTCGTATTTCATATCGAAATTTGTAAAAACATATTCCATCCCCTTTTGGGTTGAAGATAGCTGCGGACTATCTTCATGAATTGTTTCTAGGACACCTGCAACATCTTCATTTTGTGTTGCATCCAAATTTTTGTGAAGCAACTCAATTATCTCATTCTTAATAATCTCCTCTGCAGGAGTAAAGTTTACCATCACTTCTATTTTTTGCTGATCTTCCTGCTTTTGAGTATTCACCTGAGGAACCTGATTTTTCCTCTGGTTTAGTTCATCATCGGTCTTAGACTCACAACCGGCAGCACTAATAATTAGTAAAAGTAGAATAAAGGAAGTGATGTATTTCATTTGATATCTCCCAACAAGTAAAAATTCCCACAGCAAATTTATCACAGATTTATCAACGTTGTTATTTAGAAACTGATAATATTTTTTCTAATTGTTCGTCATTCACTTTTAGTAAACCAACCGGGACCAATCTTGGAGTCAGTATTTTCCAATTTTCATTTTTATCAAATACTTTAGCAAAAAGAGGAAGTGCATCTTCAAGTTTTCCATTGTTAACCAAGGTTACTGCATGCCAATATTTCATTTCTTCATTTTCAGGAAACATATTTTCTGCTGCTGAATACTCCTTCATTGCAAGCGGCATATCTCCAAGCTCAACTGCAAGGTCACCGCTGTTCATGTGTTCATACGCACGATGTACCCGAAGCAATCTTTTCAACTCCTTTACCGGATCTGAATGATCTTCAACTCGTAAATCAATCAGCCTGTCTTCCCAAATTTTACCAGTTGATTTTCCTTTCACAATCAGAATACTTGCCGACTGCTTACCTCTTATATCACCACCAGCATTCTGTGCAGCTTCGAGAGCAGTTATCATTCTTTGTGCAAGTGATCCTTCTGCATTTTCAAACGCTTCAGACATCGCCGACCATATTTTATCGTTCATCATTAAATTTGCCTGAACAGAATAATTATCTCCAATAATATGCCCCGCATCCGGAATACAATTTTTACCTGTATATGCTGCTACACTGCCGTCTGCACCAAGAACAGCTAACTGTCTTACATCCCTTCCATCGTCCGATGCAATTAATGCCTCCACTACGTGTTTTGCTGTTTTACCTCGCTTTAATAATGCTAATCCGCGCGGACCAAATGAGGGATTTACAAAAGATTGGGTGGCAACAACACCAACGCCCGCTTCTCCCCAAGCTACAATCGAACCAACCGAAAACCAATGCGATTGAACAGCAACTCCCATTTGACCAGTTTCAGGATCCATTGCAACTATTGAGTACGTATGCGCAAAAGGATTTGAGTAAAAACTTTGTTGGGAATAATTTGTTACTGAAAAACAAAAAGTTATTACTAATATACAAATCATTCTTTTCATTTTTTAAATCTCCATACTTATTTAATAGTATCTTAAAAATAGCTTTTTGATTTGTTTTTCTCAATTATCAATAATCGCAGGTTTCATTACAGATGGTCATTTTAAGTTACTTGTTATTAGCAAAAGATAAATTTATTTTACATATGGATGGTACTAAAGATGAAGAATAAACTAAAATTTATATGTAATAAAGACGAAATCGGCACTTTTGTTCATCCGGGATTATCCCTTATGGATTTTCTTCGTAATAATCTTGCACTTACCGGTACAAAAGAAGGATGCAGAGAAGGTGACTGCGGTGCCTGCACAGTGCTGATCGGTGAGCTTCAAGGTAAACAGGTTCAATATCATTCTGTGAATTCATGTCTCTTCCCGGTCGGTGATGTTAACGGAAAACACGTTGTAACAGTTGAAGGTTTGAACGACGGTGGGCTCTCAGTGGTTCAAAAAGCATTTGTAGATGAAGGTGCATCGCAATGCGGCTTTTGTACTCCGGGTTTTATAGTATCGCTAACAGGTTATTTTATTTCAAATAAGGTATATAGTGCTATCGATGCTGCGTATTCAATGGATGGAAATATTTGCCGCTGTACAGGTCATTCCTCAATAATCCGGGCAGCAAAAAGAAGTACGGAAATTCTTGCATCAAATATTACCAACCATTCAGATCATATATTATCGCTGATAAAGGGTGGATTAATTCCTTCTTACTTTTCAGAAATTCCTTCCCGATTAAAAATCATTAAGCAGCAACAAATTGATGAATCAGAAAAAAATATATCTTCCTATTTTATTTCAGGGGGCACAGATCTTTTTGTACAAAAATGGGAAGATATATTAAATAATGACATAAAGCTTTTATCATCAAACGGACTTTCATCATCTATTAAAGAAGAAAACGGTAAGTGTATTATCGGCGCAAACGCAACTGTAACTGATCTCATAAATTCTCCAATAATATCAAAAATATTTCCTTCACTAGGAGAGCAATTAAAACTTTTTGGATCGCTTCCTATCAGGAACATGGCAACAATCGGCGGGAATATTATTAACGCTTCTCCCATTGCCGATATGACAAATATATTTCTCGCTCTTAATTCCACTTTACGATTGAAAAGAGAAAACAAATTTCGTGAAATTCCGCTAAGAGATTTTTATAAAGGTTACAAATCTATTGATCTTTTAGACGGCGAATTGATTGATGAGATCAGTTTCAGGATACCAAAGGAAGGATCTTATTTCAATTTCGAGAAAGTATCTCAACGTACTTTCCTGGATATCGCAAGTGCTAATTCTTCAATTTATATTGAGCTTGATAATTCCATCATTACAAATTGTTCACTTTCTGCAGGTGGAGTTGCACCTATACCTCTCTATTTAAAACAGACCTCGGAATTTTTGTCCGGCAAGGAGCTCAACTATTCAAGTATTTCGGAAGCAGCAACCATTACATTAACAGAAATATCTCCAATTTCAGATGCACGCGGGTCTGCTGAATATAAAAGTATTTTATTACGTCAGTTAATCTACGCACATTTTATTAAGCTATTTCCCGATAAAATTAATATAAAAGAGATAGCATGAAAAATTATGATACCATAAGGCACGTTAAAGGCGAATCACAATTCGTTGATGATATTTTAGTACCTGAAGGTTTGTTATATGCAGCAGTTTCATGTTCCGAAGTGGCTCACGGGGAAATAATAAACATAGATATCAGCGAGGCATTAAAAGTTGAAGGTGTAAAAATTATTTTAACTGCCAAAGATATTCCGGGTGAAAATCAGATTGGTGGGATTATACCCGATGAAGAATTATTTGCATCAGACAAAGTGGATTTTATTGGGCAACCGATTGCAGTTGTTATTGCCGAAACACAATTGATCGCACAAGAAGCGGCACGGAAAATAAAAATTGATATTAATAAGCTGCCGGTTATAACTGATCCAAGAGAGGCATATAAAGCAGGAAATTTAATAGTTCCTCCGCGCACGTTTAATTTGGGTGATGTGGAAAATACCTGGGAACTTTGTGATCATATTGTAGAAGGCAAAGTTGAATCAGGTGGACAAGAACATCTGTATTTAGAAACTCAGGGCGCTTTTGCTTATCCTGTTGAGGGTGGCGGAATTAAAATCGTTTCATCCACTCAATCGCCAACTGCAGTACAAAGAGTTACTGCAAGAATATTAAATCTTCCGATGCACAAAGTTGAGGTGGATGTTTTACGTCTTGGGGGTGCCTTCGGAGGTAAAGAAGATCAGGCAACTGCATGGGCAGCAATGGCCGGTATGGCCTCATATAAATTATTCAAACCTGTTAAATTAATTCTTCCCCGGCAGCAAGATATGATAATGACAGGTAAGCGTCACCCATATTCATCGGATTTTAAGATTGGACTTACCAATGATGGAAAAATTTTAGCATTCGAAACAACTTTTTATCAGAATGCCGGTGCTGCAGCTGATCTTTCTCCCGCAGTATTGGAAAGAACATTATTCCATTGTACCAACAGTTATTACATTCCAAACGTAAAAGCAACTGCAATAAGCTGTAAAACAAATCTTCCACCAAATACTGCATTCAGAGGTTTTGGCGGCCCACAGGGAATGTTTGTGATTGAATCAGCAATATTTAAAGCTGCTGAACAAATGGGTATCGATCCTGCAGAAATTCAGAAGAAGAATCTTTTAGATGAGGGAGATGAATTTCCATACGGGCAGAAGACTGAAAAGTGTCACGCCAAAAGAGCATGGAACAGGGCTGAAGATAAATATGCAGTTAATAAAATTAAGGGAAGAATTAAAGAGTTTAATTTAAAGAACGATATATACAAAAAAGGTGTTGCATTTATGCCGATCTGTTTTGGCATCTCTTTCACCAATACTTCGATGAATCAGGCAAGTGCACTTGTTCATGTTTACACAGACGGTAGTATTAGTGTAAGTACAGCAGCAGTTGAGATGGGACAGGGAGTAAACGAAAAAATCAGACAGGTAGTGGCAAATAGTTTTTCTGTAAATATTGATCGGGTAAAAACAGAAACAGCAAATACTTCAAGAATTGCGAACACCTCACCTACCGCAGCAAGCAGCTCTGCTGATCTTAATGGGAAAGCTACTGAGCATGCCTGCAGAAATATTTTAGCTCGTCTAAAAAACGAAGCTGCAGAGATATTAAATGCTTCCTCTGCATCTCATATTCATATTAAAGATGAATTTATTTACCAGGATAATATTAAAACAGATCTTACCTGGAACGAGTTAATTAAAATATCCCATCTGAAAAGAGTTAATCTTTCATCGCATGCATTTTATGCAACACCCGGAATTCATTTTGATAAAGAAAAGGAAAAGGGGAAACCTTTTGCGTATCATGTTTACGGTACAGCAATAATAGAAGCAACAGTTGACTGTTTACGTGGGATTTATGAAATAGATTCCGTGAAGGTTATTCATGATTTTGGAAAATCCTTTAGCCCGCTTGTTGATCTTGGACAGGCAGAAGGTGCAATAATGCAGGGGCTGGGTTGGATGACAATTGAAGAAGTTATTTATGATGAGAATGGTAAATTGTTAACAGATGCCCTTTCAACATATAAAGTGCCTGATATTCATTTCACACCCGATGTTCAGGTTGAATTTCTTGAAGATTCAGAAAATCCCTTTGGCATTTTTAAATCGAAAGCTATTGGTGAACCACCATTGATGTATGGTATTGGCGGGTACTTTGCCATCATGAACGCAATAAAAGAATTCCGGCCAGATGTAGAATTTAACATTTCAGCACCAATCACTCCCGAAAAGGTTTTACTCAATCTTTACAGTAAGGTTGATGAGAAGATCCCCATATAAAAAATTCAAAAAAAACGAATTGATAAATTAACTTTATGAAAGATGCTCAACTTTGGGATATTATACTTAAAAGATTAGAAGCTGATAGAAAGGTAGTTCTGTTGATTGTTGCCGAATCTTCTAATTCTTCTCCCGGAAGACAAGGATTTAAAATGGTTGTTGGCGAAGATGCAGAACAGTTCGGAACAATAGGCGGTGGAATAATGGAAAAGAATATGATTGATTATTCTCTCGTTCTTATTTCCGGGCATGAAACAAAACGAATAAAACGACTACATCATACCGACAAAACCAAATTTGAAAAATCCGGTTTGATTTGCGGCGGTTATCAAATAATACTTTTCAGCGTTATTGACAAGTCACACATCAGTTTAATTGAGGAGATAATCTCTACAATTAACGAAAAACAGAGCGGGGAGTTACTAATTTCTCCCCAAAATATTGGGTATAATAAATCTGATAAAATTAACCCGATTTTATTTACTCATAAATCCGATGATAGTTGGGAATATAAGGAAAGTATTGGACGACCATTGATAGCTTACATCTCAGGAGGGGGACACGTTGGTTTAGCCGTTTCGCGTATTATGAAATCTATTGGATTTTATGTTGTTGTGTTTGATCACCGGGCAGATGTCTTTACAATTAAACGAAATGAATATGCAGATGAAATAATTATTACAAAGTATGAAGAGATAGGAAGTAAAATTATAGAAGATGAACGGTCGTATATAATTATAGTTACACCTATGATTGCATGTGACAGTGCTACATTGAAATCAGTAATAAACAAAAACGTAAAGTATATCGGGTTGATGGGCAGCAAAAGGAAAATAAAATCAATATTCGATTTACTGCGCAAAGACGGAGTTGATGAAAAACTTTTTAATCGTGTGCATACACCAATTGGCTTAGAGATTGAAGCAGATTCTCCGGAAGAAATCGCAATAAGCATTGCAGCCGAAATAATTAAAGTAAAAAATGTAATGGAATTCGAAAATTAGTACTGTTATTTAATCAAAACATGTTAACAATTATAATACTTTGGAATGAATAAAGTTTATGTCTGAACTATTTGGAATAGATCTGGCTACACATCTAAAAGCAATTTTCACTGAATTTAAATCGCATAAATCAATTTATAGTTATCCGGATAATAAAATTTTCAGAGGATTCCCAGGGAAGGATTTTTCAGTTAATTTTTTTGGAAGAAAAGCTTTTACTTCGTTAGGACCAGCAGCCGGACCGCATACTCAAATGGCTCAAAATATCGTTCTTTCTTTTTTAGCCGGGAGCCGGATAATCGAACTAAAAACAATTCAGATACTTGATGAGC
>JADFPP010000034.1 GCA_022562275.1 Bacteroidota bacterium | reverse complement strand
AATCAAGAAGCCTAAGCAAATTCAAAACTCTAAAGCAGAAACAATCAAAAAAATATTTGAGAGAGAAAGGGGTCATCTATTTTGCACAGAATGATAAAGAAGCTTTAAGTAAGCAAGAAATCTTTAGTTATTTAAGAGTGTTATGGGCTATTAAGTCTAAAATATTGGAAGATAGTAAATATTATTATCATGGAATACAACATTTTAAAATTGTTGATTCTTTGATAACAAATTTCCATTTACCCGGTTCTACATTACTCATGCTGGTCATTGCATTTGCAGGAAAAGAAATGATTTTTGAAGCATACGCCAAGGCTATGGAAGAAAAATATCGATTCTACAGTTATGGCGATGCAATGATTATTATTTAAACGATTTTAAGATACCAGTATTGAAAGTTTCTGCTGTGATTCCGGCCGCAGGCAGTGGCCGGAGAATGCAAAACAATATAGCTAAACAATTTATTCGAATCGGCGCTAAGCCGATTCTTTTTTATACCTTATTTCAATTCGAGAATTGTGAAATAGTTGATGATATTGTTCTAGTAGTAAAAGAAGAAGAAATCCAATTTACACGAGAAGAAATTGTTAATGAATTTGGCCTTCGTAAGGTGAAACACATAGTAGCTGGCGGGCTGGAACGTCAATCGTCTGTTTTCGCAGGATTACAATCCCTGGTAAACAGCACGGATTATGTGATCATTCATGACGGTGTTAGGCCATTTATTCCAGTAGATTTAATCGAGGATTCTGTTAGACTTTGTGTAAATCATGGAGCAGTAATTACAGCAATACCTATATCATCGACCGTAAAACTTGTGGATGATCATGAAGTTAAGGAAACGATTGATCGCAGCAATTTATGGAATGTCCAGACACCACAGGTTTTTGACTTTCAATTGATTTATTCAGCCTACAAAAAGGCATTTGAAGATGGTTTTTTTGCTACCGATGATTCAATGATCGTTGAAAGGCAGAACATATCCGTTAAGGTAATTGAAGGATCGAAGCAGAATATTAAAATAACCACACAGGAAGATTTAGATTTTGCACGTTATTTACTGGAGAAAAAACAATGACACGGGTTGGGATTGGCTATGATGTCCACAGATTGGTTTATGGCCGGCCATTAATTTTGGGCGGCGTGATTATTCCTTTTGAAAAAGGATTGGAAGGCCATTCTGATGCGGATGTTTTAAGTCACGCAATTTCAGACGCATTGTTAGGAGCAGCAGCATTAGGTGATATAGGTCAACATTTTCCCAATACAGATCCTGAGTGGAAGGACATTTCGAGCCTGTTATTATTGGAAAATGTGAATGATAAACTGGCCCAAATAGGATTTGGTATTATTAATATAGATGCAGTACTTATAGCCGAACAGCCAAAGATTAGTGATTTGATTCCGGAAATGTGTGCAAAAATAGCGAATGCACTGGATGTTTCATCATCAATAATTTCCATAAAAGCCACGACCAATGAGAAGCTTGGTTTTATTGGAGAAGGAAAAGGTATTGCCGCCCAATCTGTTGCCATGGTGAAGACACTGAATATTGGCAGAGATTCGTAAAAGCGACGAACCAAATTTTATATGAGAAACTTCAAGTTTCTTGAAAGTTAATAATTTTTTGAGATTTAAAATAAAACCAATGTCAGAACTATCACAGAATCATATTAATATTCGGGTGCGGTTTGCACCCAGCCCGACTGGCTATTTGCATGTGGGTAATGCCCGTACTGCAATTTTAAATTGGCTCTTTGCCAGGCATTGCGGTGGTAGTTTTATTCTTCGGGTAGAGGATACCGACATGGATCGATCTACCACAGAATATTATAAAGAACTTCTAGATGACCTGAAATGGCTTGGACTCGATTGGGATGAAGGACCTGATGTTGGGGGTGATTTCGGACCATACAAACAATCGGATCGGTTACAGATTTATCAAGATTATGCAAATAAATTATTGGCGCAGGGGAATGCCTTTAAATGCTATTGTACGGCTGAAGAAATTAAGGAAAAATCAGAATTGGCAATTTCTAAAGGCGAGAGTGTAAATTACGATGGTACCTGTTATCAATTATCTCAAGAACAAATTCGCCAGTTTGAATCACAAGGACGTAAACCGGTCATCCGTTTTAGAGTCCCTTCTGAAGAAATAAGCTTTTCCGATATTGTAAGAGGAACTATTACTTTTGATGGAGATAACATCAGTGATTTTGTAATTCTTCGAGCGGTTGGAATTGCAACTTATAATTTCGCCGCAGCGGTTGATGATACATTGATGTCAATCTCACATATCGTCCGGGGTGAAGACCATCTTTCCAATACACCAAAGCAGATATTAATCCACAATGCCCTGGGGCACACTTCCCCCAATTTTGTTCATATTCCAATGATTTTGGGATCTGATCGGTCGAAGTTGTCGAAACGTCATGGTGACAATCAAGTTAGACAATATCGTGAGAAAGGTTATTTTCCTGAAGCCCTGGTGAATTTTCTGAGCTTATTAAGTTGGTCGTCGCCGACTGGCGATGAGTTGCTTTCGATGAAACGGCTCGTTGAAGAGTTCACCCTGGAAAGATTATCAAAATCCGCAGCTATTTTTGATTTGGAGAAATTTAACTGGATGAACGGATGGTACCTGCGGAATATAGAATTCGATAAAATAACGAATATGGCGATCCCCTTTCTTGAAAAGGAAGGCTATGATATTTCAGACGAAACATTTGCCAAAAAATGTATTGGCGCAGTCATCACCAGGGCAGATTATCTTCAAGAATTAGCAACGAGATGTTCGATATTTTTCCAGGATGAGGTAATGTTTGAGAACGACACTTTGATGAAATCAGAGTCTTCAAAAAAAATCTTTGCTGAGTTTTTAAATGAAACAAAAAATATTACAGATTGGCGTGGCGAAACTTTTAAGCAAATCATGAAAACAATTCAGCAAAAAACAGGAGTGAAAGGAAAGGATTTGTGGATGCCTTTTCGTATGGCATTAACCGGACTTGAGCATGGGTTGGAGTTACCAAATGTT
Source organism: Bacteroidota bacterium (assembly GCA_022562275.1). GTDB lineage: Bacteria > Bacteroidota > Ignavibacteria > Ignavibacteriales > Ignavibacteriaceae > BMS3ABIN03. The sequence goes on along the minus strand of JADFPP010000034.1, from coordinate 27,139 downwards.
GTTGAATTACTGGGGTTAGAAAAAAGTAAACAATTCATACAAAAAGCGATCAATACATAAAAAATGGCAATTCATTTATACAATACCTTATCCGGGGAAAAAGAAAAATTTGAACCATTACAAGCTGGTAAAGTTTCGTTTTATGTCTGTGGTCCTACGGTTTATGATTATTTCCATATCGGAAATGCCCGCCCGTTTATCATCTATGATGTTTTCCGCAGGTTCCTTCAATATCGTGGTTATGATGTTAAGTATGTGGTTAATATCACAGATGTGGATGACAAAATCATTCAACGATCTATAAAAGAAAATCGGACTGCAAAAGAAGTAGCTGATGAGTTCACAAAAGCCTATTTCGATGATCTGGATCAATTGCTTGTGAAACTACCTGATGTTTCACCAAAAGCAACTGAACATTTAGATGATATGATAACTTTAGTTCAGGAACTTGTGGCTAAAGGGATTGCCTATGTTCTGGATGGTGATGTTTACTACAGTATCGAAAAATTTCAATCCTACGGAAAATTAAGCGGGAAGAATATTGAAGATTTACAAGCCGGTTCTAGAGTGGAAATAGACGAAAGGAAAGAAAATCCACTTGATTTTGCTCTTTGGAAAGCTGCCAAGCCAGATGAACCTGCTTGGGATAGTCCCTGGGGTAAAGGCCGTCCTGGTTGGCATTTGGAATGCTCAGCCATGTCGATGAAATATCTTAGCAAAGATTTTGATATTCATGCAGGTGGAGAAGATTTAATTTTTCCACATCATGAAAATGAAATTGCTCAAAGCTGTGGAAGTGGAAATGTAAAATTTGCTAAGTATTGGCTGCACAATGGTTTTTTGAATATTCGCGATAAAAAAATGTCAAAATCCATCGGCAATGTTTTGATTGTTCGAGATATTTTAAAATCCTATAAACCACAAGTATTACGTCTTTTCTTTCTTCAGAAACATTACCGCAGCCCTATTAATTATTCTGAAGAAATCCTGGAAGATGCACAGCGTGGATGGGAAAGATTACAGAATCTATTCGATAATTTGAACAGTATAGAAATTGATTCGAATTCATTACAATTAAAATCTCTTACAAATAAAGAAAAAGAATTCAAAAATTTCCAGGAGCGGATTAAACAAGAATATATATCGGCAATGGAGGATGATTTTAATACTGCCCTTGCTATTGGTAAGGTTTTCGAGTTAGTAAAAGAATGTAATATAATCATTACCAGGGGTAATCTAACAGAAAATCAAAAGCTGTTATTGGTAAACGTAAAAGAATTTATTGTGGAAGTGGATGAAATTTTATCCATATTGGACAATGATGAACATGATTCTAGTGGGGAGGAAGAATTATCCAAGGTATTGGACTTATTAGTCGGAATACGAAGTGAATTGAGAAAAAATAAGCTTTGGGACTTAAGCGATAAAATACGCGAGGAACTTGCTAGCATTGGTTATGTGATAGAAGACCAACCCGAAAAAAGTATTTGGAAGAAAGAAAAAACCTAAAAATTCACTTGACATCCCATTTCTATTTATTATATTTTTAGGTTCCTTTGGACATGAGTCTAAATGGAAAGGAATGCCTACCAGATTTTATACTAATATTGAGGTTACTGTTAGGCAGAAGTATGGTTCTTTGAAAATTTTAAAACAAATTCATTACCAAGTTAAGTTAGTCGCCGATGTAGCTCAGCTGGTAGAGCAGCTGATTTGTAATCAGCCGGTCGGAGGTTCGAGTCCTCTCATCGGCTCAATTCAAGCCGAATGCTTCGTTGCTTGTCTTTTTTCATAAGTATTGCATTCGGCTGGTTAATTTTTAAAATGAAAATTTGTTGGAGAGGTTCCCGAGCGGTCAAAGGGGGCAGACTGTAAATCTGCTGGCGAAGCCTTCGAAGGTTCGAATCCTTCCCTCTCCACAATTTTTAAAAAAAGCGGGAGTAACTCAGTTGGTAGAGTTGCAGCCTTCCAAGCTGTATGTCGCGGGTTCGAACCCCGTCTCCCGCTCTTCGAGTTATTAATAAATTATTGCCCACGTAGCTCAATAGGTAGAGCACATCCTTGGTAAGGATGAGGTAACCGGTTCAATCCCGGTCGTGGGCTCTGGTGTTTTAGAGTTAAGATTTTGAAAATTGGAAATTGATAGTATTGATAGTAAAGGAGAGAAGCGATGTCTAAGGCAAAGTTTGAACGTACGAAGCCCCATGTGAATGTAGGGACAATAGGCCATGTTGATCATGGGAAGACAACCTTAACAGCAGCGATGACTTTATATTTGAGCGATAAAGGGTTGGCCGAGGTTCGGACATTTGATTCAATAGATAATGCTCCAGAGGAGCGGGAGCGAGGAATAACGATAGCGACAGCGCATGTTGAGTATGAGTCGGAAAATCGTCATTATGCTCATGTAGATTGTCCGGGTCATGCTGACTATGTTAAGAACATGATCACAGGTGCAGCCCAGATGGATGGCGCCATTTTGGTAGTAAGTGCGGCAGATGGCCCCATGCCCCAAACCCGGGAACATATTTTGTTGGCTCGCCAGGTTGGTGTGCCTTTTATCGTGGTTTATATGAACAAAGTAGATATGGTTGATGATCCGGAATTATTGGAGTTGGTGGAGCTGGAATTACGTGAGCTATTAAGCAAGTATGAGTTTCCCGGAGACGAAATACCCATTATTCAAGGCAGTGCTTTAAAAGCTTTGGAGAATCCGGGAGATGCGGAAGCGACAGATTCAATCCAGAAGTTATTGGATGCCTTGGATGAATATATACCGGTTCCCGAGCGCGAGATTGACAAGCCGTTTCTATTGCCGGTTGAGGATGTTTTTAGTATTACAGGTCGTGGCACTGTAGCTACAGGCCGTGTAGATCGTGGTAAAATTCATGTGGGAGATGAGATAGAGTTAGTCGGTTTGGGTGCCAATCGTAAAACGGTTGTGACTGGAGTGGAGATGTTCCGCAAGTTGTTGGATGTAGGTATGGCGGGAGATAATTTAGGATTATTGCTTCGGGGTGTAGATAAGGACGAGATTGAACGAGGGATGGTGTTAGCGATTCCGGGTTCGATTACCCCACATACCGATTTTGATGCGGAAGTTTATGTGTTAACAAAAGAAGAAGGTGGCCGTCATACCCCATTTTTCAATGGCTATCGTCCTCAATTTTATTTTCGAACGACAGATGTAACAGGCTCGATCCAGCTTCCTGATGGCGTAGAGATGGTGATGCCAGGTGATAATATCACCATGAAGGTAGAGCTGATTTCGGAGATTGCTATGGAAGAAGGTTTGCGTTTCGCGGTTCGTGAAGGTGGTAGAACGGTTGGCGCTGGGGTCGTTAGTAAAATTTTAAAGTAAATTGAATATTAATCGCCTGCCCATATTGGAGATAATTTAAATGGCAAGTCAAAAAATTAGAATCAAACTAAAAGCTTATGATCATCGCTTGATTGATCAATCCACGGATAAAATTATTAAAACTGCAAAATCAACAGGAGCAGCGATTTCCGGTCCGGTTCCATTACCCATTAAGCGATCGGTTTATACTGTATTACGTTCACCCCATGTTGATAAAAAATCAAGAGAGCAATTCGAAACAAGAATTCATAAGCGATTAATCGACATTTTGAATTCAACTCCAAAAACGATTGACGCTCTTATGAAATTAGAGCTTCCCGCTGGTGTTGATGTTGAAATCAAGGTGTAACGCGGGTTAGATAAATTAGAGGAAAGAACAAATGGTTGGTTTGCTTGGTCGCAAAGTTGGTATGACGCGAATATTTAATGAGGAGGGGCGTGACTTTCCTGTTACAGTGTTAGAAGTAGGCCCTTGCTATGTAACTCAAATTAAAACGGAAAGCACAGATGGTTACTCATCTGTCCAGTTGGGATTTAAAGAAAAGAAAGAAGCAAGAGTTAGTAAACCATTGCTAGGTCATTTTGCCAAAGCAAAGGTGAAACCGACTTATGTTTTAAGAGAATTTCGTGATTTTGAGTTAGATAAAGAAATTCAGTTAGGTGAGACAATTGATGCAAGTATTTTTACTCCAGGTGATGTTGTTTCCATTTCGAGCAAGAGCAAGGGAAAGGGTTTCCAGGGAGTTATGAAACGACATGGTTTTGCCGGTGGTCAGAAAACTCATGGGCAAAGTGATCGATTGCGTGCACCTGGATCTATCGGTCAGTCTTCTTATCCATCAAGAGTTTTTAAAGGGATGAAGATGGGCGGAAGAACCGGGAATAGCCGTAGGACAGTAAAAAACCTTGTGATCGTTAAAACTATTCAAGAACAAAACCTGGTACTGGTAAAAGGAAGTGTTCCGGGTTCTGTGAATAATATAGTAGAAATTAAGAAAAACTAGAGGCTTCAGGTGAAAGCAGATCTCTACAAAAATGATGGGACGACAAACGCAAAGGCTGTAAATGTGCCTGCAGATATTTTTGGGATTGAGCCAAATGATGATGCAATCTATATGGATGTAAAATCTGTTATGACAAATTCTAGAGAGGGCATTGCATCTACAAAAAATCGTGCGATGGTTCGAGGCGGTGGCAAGAAGCCATGGAAACAAAAAGGTCGAGGTGTTGCCAGAGCCGGAACTAATCGTTCACCAATTTGGCGCGGTGGTGGAACTATTTTTGGTCCGCAACCGAGAAATTTTCATATGAAGGTGAATAAGAAAGTAAAAGCGCTTGCCAGGAAATCTGCATATTCATATAAAATGAAAGAAGGATCGGTTAGAATTATTGAAGATCTTAAAATGGAAACCCCCAAAACCAAAGACTTGTTTGATCTTTTGAAAAGTTGGGATATTGAAAGAAAAAAAATTACGGTTTTATTAAGCGAAAATAAAAGAAATGTGTGGCTTTCCGGAAGAAATATTCCCAATTTATCGATTTGTCTTGCAACCAATGCTTCAACTTATGACCTGCTCGATAATGAGATTTTATTGGTTGAAAACGATGCAATTAAAAAGTTGCAAGAGGTGTTTGCATGAATAAAACTTTTCAAATAATTCAAAGGCCTTTGTTAACTGAAAAAATCACAAATCTTGCTGAATTAAATAACCAGTACGCATTTGAGATTGTTAAAAATATAAATAAAATCGAGATAAAAAAAGCAATTGAAAAAAGGTTTAACGTGACGGTTTTGTCTGTCCGTACAATGTTGGTTCGTGGGAAAAAAAGAAAAATGGGACGTTTTGAGGGAAAGCGTGCCCAATGGAAGAAGGCTATCGTATCTTTAAAAGAAGGCGATACGATTGATTTCGTTGAAGGTAGTGATTGAGCGTAGAGTGATTGGAGTAGTTTAATGCCATTAAAAGCATACAAGCCTAAAACACCCTCCTTACGGTTTCGAATGACTCCCACATTCGAGGAGCTAACCGATACCAAAAGAGAAAAATCTCTTATTGAGCCTTTGAAAAGAAAAGGCGGTCGTAACAATTTAGGTAGAATTACCATGCGGCGCAGAGGTGGGGGGCATAAGCGACAGTATCGCGTTATAGATTTTAAACGGAATAAAGATAATATCTCTGCTAGGGTTGCATCCATTCAGTATGACCCTAATCGATCTGCTTATATTGCACTCTTGTTTTATATCGATGGAGAAAAGCGTTATATTCTTTATCCGCAAGGATTAAAAGTTGATGACACGGTAATATCCGGAGACCAGGTTGAGATCAAGATCGGCAATACCATGTTGCTTGGTAATATTCCTTTGGGAACATTCGTTCATAATATTGAAATGAAGATTGGCAAAGGCGGACAAATGGCCAGGAGTGCGGGAACCTATGCGCAATTGATGGCCAAAGAAGGTAAAAACGCTCATTTGAAATTACCCTCCGGTGAGGTTCGGTTAATTAATTTGAATTGTCGTGCTACCATAGGCCAGGTGGGGAATTTGGATCATGAAAAGGTTGTTTTGGGAAAAGCCGGGGCAAGCAGATGGCTTGGTAGAAGGCCCAAAGTTCGCGGGGTTGCTATGAACCCGGTTGACCATCCCATGGGTGGTGGCGAAGGAAAAAGTTCCGGAGGCAGGCATCCGACTTCTCCATGGGGATGGAAAACGAAAGGGTGGAAAACCCGAAAGAAAAAGCAGTCGGATAAATATATTGTTAAGAAAAGAAAATAGGTTGATTGATTAAGGAGTTTCTATGCCACGATCCGTTAAAAAGGGTCCTTTTATCGACGAAAAGTTAGCGAATAAAATTGATGCTTTGAATCAGTCGCGTGAAAAGAGAGTCCTCAAGACTTGGGCAAGACGTTCAGTAATTCCTCCGGAATTTGTTGGACATACGCTTGCAGTTCATAACGGGAATAAATTTATTCCTGTATTTATTACTGAAAATATGGTCGGTCATAAATTAGGTGAATTTGCCCCTACAAGAATCTTTCGAGGACATAGTGGCAAAAAAACTGAAAAGGTTGTTGGTAGAAAATAATAGGATATTGGAGAATTTTGACAATGGAAGCAATTGCCCAGACAAAATATATTCGAATGTCTCCACGAAAAGTGCGCCGTGTTGCGGACTTATTCGAGGCAAGAATGTGGATTCTGCCATTAATATTTTGCATTTCACACCCAAGGCTGCTGCGAGGCCATTGGAAAAAACATTGAGATCAGCAGTTTCTAACCTGGTTAATAATCAAGATTCATCAGGCAAGGTTGATCCTGAGTTATTGTTTATTAAAGAAATCAAAATTGATGAAGGTCCCACTATGAAACGGTTTCGCGCTGCTTCTATGGGTCGTGTTAGTAGAATTAGGAGAAGATCAAGTCACATTAAGATATTAGTAGGTGTTGAAGAATAATTATTTATTGGAGGTAGATTAATTTTGGGTCAAAAAACACATCCTATAGGTTTCCGACTTGGCGTAATAAAAAATTGGTCATCAAATTGGTTTGATGAGCGAAATTTTGCTACTACTCTGGAAGAAGATATATTTTTAAGGCGCTATATTAGGAAAAGATTACAGAATGCCGGTATTTCAGCTATTGAAATTCAAAGAACTTCGAAGCGTGCAACTGTTATCATAAATACTGCGAAGCCGGGTATCGTAATCGGGCGTAAAGGCCAGGAAGTCGATCAGCTTATGGAAGAATTGCGACGGCTAACCAACAAAGACGTTCAAGTTAATGTAAATGAAATTAAACGTCCCGAGCTTGATGCTTATCTAGTAGCTGACAATATTGCGCGTCAATTGGTAGCTAAGATATCTTTTCGACGGGCAATGAAAAGAGCTATAACAGCAACGATGAGAATGGGTGCGCAGGGTATTAAAATCCAGTGTTCAGGTAGGTTGGGCGGTGCTGAAATGGCGAGAAGAGAAAGTTATAAGGATGGTGTGATTCCATTGCATACTTTGCGAGCAGATATTGATTATGCAATTGCTACTGCAAATACGACCTATGGAGCCATTGGAGTTAAGGTCTGGATTTGTAAAGGTATAGTAATTGGATCTGTTCTGGATTAATATTCATTTCAGGAGTACTTCGGTATGTTAATGCCAAAAAGAGTTAAATACAGAAAACAACATCGTGGAAGAATGCGCGGCAAAGCCATGGTCGGTTGTGAAATTAGTTTCGGTAGTTATGCTCTAAAATCACTAGAGCCGGCATGGATATCCAGCCGGCAGATAGAGGCAGCTCGAATCGCGATTACGAGGCATGTTAAAAGAGGTGGTAAGTTATGGATCAGGATATTCCCTGATAAACCAGTCACCAAAAAACCCCTTGAAACTAGAATGGGTAAAGGAAAAGGAGCGCCTGAATTTTGGGTGGCAGTTGTTAAACCTGGTCGTATTCTATTTGAAATGGAAGGAGTTTCTCCGGAAGTTGCAAAAGAAGCAATGCGATTGGCATCCCATAAACTGCCGATTAAAACAAAATTTATTGTTGCAGAAGAAATAGGTTTATCATGAAACAGCATGAATTGAAAGAACTTTCGTTAAATGAAATTCAATTTCGGCTTGAAGATTTGGAAGATGAAATGAGTAATCTTCGCTATCAGAAAGCACTTGGTCAATTGAATAATCCTTTAAGAATCAGAATCGTTCGTAGAGAAAGAGCTCAAATGAAAACTGTGATACATGAAAGTGAGTCGGGTTTACGAAAGCTTACTGGTGAAAAGGAGAAAGTGCAAGAAAATGGAAAATAATACAACTTCGGAAGATAAACGTGGACGTCGCAAGATTATCCAGGGCGTGGTAGTCAGTGATAAAATGGATAAAACAAGAGTCGTAACTGTCGAGCGTCAAGTTCGTCACGCCGTTTACAAGAAGTTCATTAAGCGCAGAAAAAATTTCATGGCTCATGATGAAAAAAACCAGTCCAATGTTGGCGATAAAGTGATGCTAATGGAAACGCGTCCATTAAGTCGCCACAAAAGATGGAGATTGGTAGAAATAATCGAGCGAGCCAAATAATTTGGAAAGTTGTGAGGATTTGGAAAAATGATTCAAGTACATTCTCGGCTAATTGTTGCAGATAATACAGGTGCAAAAAAAGTGATGTGCATACGTGTTTTGGGTGGGACTAGAAGACGGTATGCCAGAATTGGTGACATCATTGTGGTGTCTGTAAAATCAGCAATTCCTGGGGCCGGTGTTAAAAAAGGTGAGGTAAGCAGGGCAGTGGTTGTGCGGACTAAAAAAGAAATGCGACGTCATGATGGTTCCTATATCCGGTTTGATGAAAATGCTGCTGTATTACTTAATCCGCAGAATGAGCCAAGAGGTACACGTATCTTTGGTCCTGTTGCGCGCGAGCTGAGAGAGAAAAATTTTATGAAAATTGTATCACTAGCACCGGAAGTATTATAACTATTAGGTTTATTATGAAGTTAAAGAAAAATGACATTGTAATGATTATTGCCGGAAATGACAGAGGTAAAACAGGAAAAATTCTTAAAGTTTTTCCGAAGAATGACCGGGTAATTATTGAAGGCATTAATATGAGAAAAAGGCATACAAAGCCGTCGCAGAAGAATCCCCAGGGAGGTATTCTGGAAAAGGAAGCCTCAATTCATGTTTCAAATGTTATGATGCTTGACCCTAAAACTAATGAGCCAACCCGACTTGGTGCTCAAATTATTTTGGATGAAAAATCCGGAAAGCAGAAAAGAGTTAGGGTTAGTATAGCAAGCGGCGAAATGATTCAGTAAATCTGGAAAACATTTTTAAAATTACGTTAAAAAAATGGTAGAAAAGAAAACAAAAAAAGACACAGTAAAAAAAACAGCAAAAACTAAAAGTAAAAAAGATACAAAAGCCCCAAAGTTAGAAGATAAAAATGAAATGATGATTCCAGTAAGACTTATGGAATATTATAAAACCAACATTGTTTCTAATCTTATGAAAACTTTTAACTATAAAAGTGTAATGCAAGTACCAAAGCTCGAAAAGATTGTTGTTAATATGGGTGTAGGTGCTGCTGTTACGGATTCAAAACTTTTAGATGAAGCTGTTAAAGAATTAGAAGCAATAACGGGTCAAAAAGCTGCTATAAGAAAAGCAAGGAAGTCAATTTCTAATTTTAAACTTCGAGAGGGAATGAATATAGGAGCAAAAGTTACTTTGCGTAGTAATAGAATGTACGAATTTTTAGATCGTGTTGTTAACATTGCTTTACCAAGAGTTAGAGATTTTCGGGGGTTATCGGATAAATCTTTTGATGGACGCGGAAATTATACAATTGGTGTGAAGGAACAAATAATTTTTCCTGAAATAAATATTGATAATATTAATAAAATAATAGGTATGGATATTACCTTTGTTACAACTGCTAAAACAGATAATGAAGCTTACGAATTGCTAATGGCATTTGGTGTCCCGTTCATTAAAAAAGAAGTTAAATCAGCATAAACAGGAGAACTGATGGCGCGTAAAAGTTTAATTGCAAGAAACGAAAAAAGAATTAAATTATACGAAAAATATAAAGCAAAAAGGGAAGAATATAAAGCTAATGGCGACTATGAAGCATTACAAAAACTCCCTAAAAATTCTTCTCGTGTTAGAATAAAAAATCGCTGCATGTTTACAGGCCGTACACGTGGCTACTATCGGAAGTTTGGTGTATCAAGGTTGATTTTACGTGAGATGGCACTGAGAGGTGAAATTCCAGGATTAAAGAAAGCAAGTTGGTAATAGGAGAAAAATTATGCCGGTAACAGATCCAATTTCAGATTTTTTAACGAGAATTAGAAATGCTTCTAAAGCAAGAAAGATAAGAGTGGAGATTCCAGCGTCCAATATTAAAGTTGGTTTAGCAAACATTTTTAAAAATAATGGATATATATACGATTTTAAAGTTGATGAAGATAGCAAACAAAATGTTATTACTGTTCTTTTAAAATATACTGACGATAAACCAGCTATCAGTGGTTTAAAAAGGATTAGCAAACCAGGGTTAAGAATTTATAAAAAATCAAACGAATTACCGAGAGTGCTGAATGGTTTGGGTACTGCTGTTATTTCAACTTCGAAAGGATTATTAACAGATAAACAAGCCAGGGATCAAGCAACTGGTGGCGAAGTTGTTTGTTTCATCTGGTAATTTGTTCAATGGAGACTTAATGTGTCAAGAATAGGTAAAAAACCAATAGAAATACCAGAAGGAATAAATATTTCCAAAGATGGTAATACAATTAAAGTGAAAGGACCAAAAGGTGAATTGCATAGGGAACTTCATCCAAATATATCAGTTGATGTAAAAGATAACGAAGTTATTGTAACCAGACCTGATGATACAAAACTTAATAAATCACTTCACGGTCTCACACGTGCTTTAATACAAAATATGGTTACGGGTGTTAATTCCTCGTACAAAAAAACATTGGATATAGTTGGTGTTGGGTACCGTGCTGAACTAAAAGGAAAAAATTTATTGCTTAATATTGGGTATTCACATCCTATTTATTTTATACCACCTGATGATATTAATTTAGAACTGCCAACTCAGACGCAGATTATAATTTCTGGTGTGGATAAACAATTAGTTGGACAAATTGCTGCTAAAGTACGATCCTTCCGAAAGCCTGAACCTTATAAAGGTAAGGGGATTAAATATTCGGATGAGCAAATTAGAAGAAAAGCGGGTAAAACAGCAGGCACTTAAATATTAATTGCAGTGAATTAGAAAAATTATGAAAAGAAAAATAACTAAGCGAAAACGAAGAAAGATTGGGATAAGGAAAAAAATTTCCGGAACCATTGAAAGACCAAGACTATCGGTTTATCGTAGCTTAAATCACATTTATGCACAATTGGTAGATGATTCTAGCGGTAGAATTTTAACCTCTGCTTCAACCCTTTCTAATGAGGTTGCTGATGAGGTAAAAAATGCAAAAGGTAAAGTAGCTAAAGGTAAAATCGTTGGTTCTCTCATTGCAAAAAAAGCATCTGAAATTAAGATTACCACAATACTATTTGATAGAAGCGGTTATAAATATCACGGACGTGTAAAAGCTGTGGCTGAAGCTGCACGCGAGGGTGGGCTAAAGTTCTAATGATATTATTAAGCAGTGCCGGGTCGTCTAATGGTAGGACTACGCCCTTTGGAGGCGTCTGTAGAGGTTCGAATCCTCTCCTGGCAGCCAAAAAATGAATTGTATAATATTTTAAGTATTGGAGAAATAAGTGAAATCATTCAAAAAAGCTGATAGTGATGGATTTAAAGAGAAGGTTGTTCATATTAATCGCGTTGCTAAAGTTGTAAAGGGTGGTCGTAGATTCAGCTTTAATGCAATAGTTGTAGTTGGTGATGGTAATGGTAAAGTTGGGGTAGGATTAGGTAAAGCTAATGAGGTAACTGAAGCAATCTCAAAAGGTATTGATAATGCAAAAAAATCTCTTATAACGGTACACATTATTAAAGGAACTCTTGCACATAAAATTATCGGGAAATATGGTGCCGGCAGAGTGCTTTTAAAACCGGCATCACCCGGAACAGGTCTTATTGCCGGAGGCGGTGTACGTGCTGTTTTAGAGGCAGCCGGAGTTCAAGATATACTTACGAAATCTCTTGGCTCAAGCAACCCTCACAATCAGGTAAAAGCTACTTTGAATGGATTGATTAATCTAATTGATGCGAAAGAAATGTCTAAGAAAAGAGGGATATCAATTCAGGAAATATTTAATTCGTAGTTGAGGAATTTATGGCAAAGATTAAAATTATTCAGACAAGAAGTATTATAGACCGACCAAAAGATCAGAAGAGAACTATTATAGCTTTAGGTTTGGGAAGACCCAATTGGGAAAAAATACATAATGATACTCCTCAAATTAGGGGTATGATTAGAAAAGTTACACATTTAGTAAAAATTGAAGATATAAAAGATTAGTACAAGGTTTATGATGGATAAATTAAGTAACCTAAAATATGCTAAAGGATCAAGAAAGAAAAGGAAAAGGATAGGCAGGGGCGAGGGATCCGGGCGGGGAGGTACATCAACAAGGGGTATGAATGGTCAAATGTCTAGGTCTGGCGCAAAAAGAAAAGCTTGGTTTGAAGGCGGGCAGATGCCTCTTCAGAGACGTGTGCCTAAGTTTGGGTTCACAAATATCTTTAAAACTTATTATCAGGTTTTAAATGTAAATGCGCTTCAAAGAATTGCAGATGGAAAAAAATTAAATGATGATGTTTTGAATGCAGAATCGTTGAAAAAATTAGGACTAATAAAGAGTATAAAAAAACCTATCAAGGTATTAGGTAAGGGTGAAATAAAAGCTAAAGTAACTTTAAAAGTTGATGCATTCAGTGCAAAAGCAAAAGAGAAAATTGAAGCTGCTGGTGGTTCGGTAAAAAAGATTTAATACGGAGTTAAATGTCTAGGATAACAGATACATTCAGAAATATTTTCAAAATCCACGAACTTCGCAAGAGAATTTTTTATACGCTGGCGTTACTTTTTATTGTTCGATTAGGTGCACATGTTACATTACCAGGTGTTGATGCCTCTCTGCTAACCGAGAGTATGAAAAATCAAACATCTGATGATCTTTTTGGACTTTATGATTTATTTGTTGGCGGTGCATTTTCTAATGCAGCAATTTTTGCACTCGGAATTATGCCATACATTTCTGCATCAATTATAATTCAGTTAATGGGTGCAGTTGTTCCTTACTTCCAAAAATTACAGCAGGAAGGTGAAGAAGGCAGAAAAAAAATTACGCAGCTTACGCGTTACGGAACTGTGGCAATTTCATCTCTACAAGCCTGGGGTGTAACGGTAAGATTATTAAATCTGCAAGTTCAGGGATTGCCCATTGTTCCTGAAGCTGTTAGTGGAATTGGCTGGGTGCTTACAACTGTTATTATTCTTACAGGCGGAACAATATTCATGATGTGGATGGGTGAACAGATAACCGACAGGGGTATGGGCAACGGTATTTCTCTGATAATATTTATCGGAATTGTTGCCGTATTACCTTATGCTATTTTAGATGAGATAAGATTGATAGGCGGCGGACAGCGTTCAATTGTAATCGAAATTATTATTCTTGTATTTATGTTTTTTATTATTGCAGCTGTTGTGCTTGTAACGCAGGGTACAAGAAGAATCCCTGTTCAATATGCCAAGAGAGTGGTTGGCAGAAAAGTTTTCGGTGGAGTTACGCAATATATTCCGTTAAGGGTAAACACTGCCGGTGTTATGCCAATAATATTTGCTCAGGCAATTATGTTTATTCCTAATACAGTACTTTCGTTCTTCCCGGATAATGAATTTATTCAATCATTATCCGGTTATTTTGTATGGACATCCCCTGTTTATTCAGCAATATACGCCTTGATGATTGTGTTCTTTACTTACTTTTATACGGCTATCGCTTTTAATCCAAAAGATGTTGCTGATAATATGAAAAAACAGGGCGGTTTTATACCCGGAATAAGACCCGGTAAACAAACTTCGGAGTTTATTGATAATATTTTGACAAAAATAACATTGCCGGGTTCAATATTTCTTGCTATTGTGGCAATACTGCCTGCCTTTGTTTCAGGCATGGGTGTATCAGGACAGTTTGCCACCTTTTTTGGCGGTACAAGTTTGTTAATTCTTGTTGGAGTGGCTTTAGATACGTTACAGCAGATTGAATCTCATTTGCTAATGAGACATTACGATGGATTTATGAAATCAGGAAAAATTCGTTCACGCAGGTAGCAGAACTGGTGATTATTATTAAAACAAAAAAGGAAATTGATTATATTCGTGAAAGCTGCCGTATTGTTGCTGAAACTTTACAGTTGATGAAAAGTAACGTGACACCGGGAATTACAACATTGGAATTGGATCATATTGCCGAAGATTATATAACAAGCAATGATGCAGTGCCGGCGTTTAAAGGATATTCGCAAGGTAATGCTCCGGGATTTCCAGGCTCGGTTTGTACTTCAATTGATGAGGCAGTTGTACACGGTATTCCTAATAATAGACCTTTAAAAGAAGGCGAAATTGTTTCTCTGGATGTGGGTGTTCTTAAAAATAATTATTATGGTGATGCTGCAATTTCAGTAGCAGTCGGAAATATTTCAATTGAGAAAAAGGAACTACTCGAAGTAACTGAAAAATCTTTGTATAAAGGAATTGAACAGGCTAGGGTCGGAAACAGAGTCCACGATATTTCAGCGTCTGTACAAGAGTATGTTGAAAAAAATGGGTTTTCTGTAGTACGGGATTTATGTGGTCATGGTGTTGGCAAATTTCTTCACGAAGAACCATCAATTCCAAACTTTGGCAAGAATGGAACCGGAGCAAAATTGAAAAACGGAATGACCTTAGCTATTGAACCGATGGTTAATGCAGGAAGTTATTCCGTCGTTACTGATTCAGATGGGTGGACGGTAATAACTGCTGATAAATCACCATCAGCACATTTTGAACATACAATATTAATAAATGGTAATAATCCGGAAATTTTAACTGTTTGCTGATGGCTAAACAAGGACCTATAAAAATTGATGGGGTTGTAACTGAAACGTTACCCAATGCTACCTTCAAAGTAAAGTTGGATAACGAACACCAAATTTTAGCACATATATCTGG
The DNA here is from genome assembly GCA_022562275.1 of Bacteroidota bacterium. GTDB lineage: Bacteria > Bacteroidota > Ignavibacteria > Ignavibacteriales > Ignavibacteriaceae > BMS3ABIN03. The sequence goes on along the minus strand of JADFPP010000034.1, from coordinate 12,094 downwards.
TAAAATGAGAATGCATTTTATTAAAATACTGGTTGGAGATAAAGTTTCTATAGAACTTTCTCCTTATGATTTAACAAAAGGTAGAATTACGTACAGGTATAAGTAGGAGATATGAAATGAAAGTAAGAGCATCTGTTAAAAAAATGTGTGATCATTGCAAAGTGATTAAACGCAAAGGTGTTGTTAGAGTAATTTGCAAAAACCCTAAACATAAACAGCGGCAAGGCTAATAATAATAAGGAGAAGTTAATTGGCTCGTATATCAGGTGTTGATCTGCCAAAGAAAAAAACAGTTTTATATGGATTGCAATATATCTTTGGTATTGGACCTACAATTTCTGCAGACATTCTTGAAAAATCTAAAGTAGATCCGCTAAAAAAAGTTGCTGATCTAACTGAAGAAGATGTTGGCGCCATAAGGGCAGTAATTACTGCCGATTATAAGGTCGAAGGTGCTCTTCGTTCAGAAGTTCAGCAAAACATAAAAAGATTGATGGATATTGGTACATATAGAGGTATTCGCCATCGTAGAGGATTACCCGTTAGAGGTCAGAGAACAAAGACAAACGCCCGCGCCAGAAAAGGTAGAAGAAAAACAGTGGCAGGCAAAAAGAAAACACCGACTAAGAAATAATGGATTTTTATGTATTTCAGGAGGATTAAATTTGGCTAAGAGTATAAGAAGAGGTAAGAAAAGAACCCAGGTAGATTCGAATGGTATTGCCCATATTAAAGCTACTTTTAATAATGTAGTAGTTACATTAACTGATATATATGGTAATACAATATCGTGGTCTTCTGCAGGGAAAAATGGTTTTAAAGGTTCAAGAAAGAACACACCATACGCCGCACAGGTTTCAGCAGAAGCTGCATCTAAAGAAGCATATGATTTAGGGCTTAGAAAAGTGGAAGTGCGTGTTAAAGGCCCTGGTTCGGGTAGAGAAGCTGCTATCAGAGCACTGCATACCGCTGGTTTAGAAATTATTTCTATAAGAGATGTTACACCATTACCTCACAATGGTTGCAGACCGCCAAAAAGAAGAAGAGTTTAATTTTAAATCGGAGAATTATTAAATGGCAAGATATACTGATTCTGTTTGTAAATTATGCAGAAGAGAACGACAGAAATTATTCCTGAAGGGTCAGAAATGTTATACTGAGAAGTGTCCAATAGAGATAAGGAATTATCCGCCTGGCGAACATGGTCAAGGTAGAAGGACAAAAGTATCAGAGTATGGTATTCAGTTGCGTGAAAAACAAAAAATAAAAAGAATTTATGGTTTGCTGGAAACCCAGTTTAGAAATTACTTTAAGAAAGCAAACAAACAAAAAGGAATTACCGGTGAGAACCTGGTGAAATTGCTTGAAAGTAGATTTGATAATATTGTATTCAGACTTGGATTAGCTGCTTCGCGGAAACAGGCAAGACAGCTTATAACACACAGACATTTTGTAATAAACGAAAAACTTGTTGATATCCCGTCATATTCACTTTCGGCGGGAGATGTGATAAAGGTAAGGGAAAAAAGTAAAAAATTAGACGCAATTCATAACTCCCTTAAGAGAATAAAAGACAGTACTTATTCCTGGTTAACTATTGATAAAGCTAATTTGGCTGGTACCTTTGTCGAGGTTCCGGAAAGAGTAGATGTTCCATTGAATGCCAATGAACAATTGGTAGTTGAACTTTACTCCAAATAATTTTTTTTAGATAAATTTTAGAGGATTAATAAATGAGTGCATCAAATTTAAAAATGCCCGACACCGTAGTTTTAGATGAAGCTAGTTATACAAATACATTTGGTAGATTTTCTCTTCAACCCCTGGAAAGAGGATATAGTATTACATTAGGTAATGCAGTACGCCGGGTCTTGTTGTCTTCTTTAACAGGAGCTGCAATCACCTCAGTAAAATTCAGTGGAATTCTACTTGAGTTTACAACTATAGAAGGTGTTGTTGAAGATGTTACTGAAATAATTCTAAACCTTAAACAGGTAAGAATGAAACTTCTGTCAAAAAAACCCGAGAAAATTATGTTATCCTTTAATAATGCAAGCGAATGGACTGCATTAGATATTCAAAAAGTTAGTAATGAAATTGAAATCCTGAATCCCGATCTTCATATAGCCACTTTGAATAAAAATGCAAAATTTGATGTTGAGCTTAATGTTGGAAAAGGAACTGGCTATGTCCCATCTACCGAAAATATAGAGCCCGATCAAACAATTGGTATTATTCCAATAGATTCTATTTTTACTCCTGTTAAAAATGTAAAATTTTCAGTTGATAATGTTAGAATTGGAGATAAAAATGATTTTGAAAAATTAACCTTAGAAATCACTACCGACGGTTCGATTACACCTGATGATGCTCTAACACAGTCAGCAAAAATATTAAGAGATCACGTTCAGTTATTTATCAATTTCGATATTGAACAAGAAGAAGAACAACATGTGAGTACCAAAGATGCAGAGACAGAAAGAATACGTAAGATGCTGCTGACAAATGTTGATGAATTAGAGCTGAGTGTTCGATCACATAATTGTTTAAAAGCCGCAGACATTAACATACTTGGTGATCTTGTTCGCAAGGATGAAGCTGAAATGCTTAAGTTTAGAAACTTTGGTCGTAAATCACTGGCTGAACTTATGGATATTGTAGAGGAAATGGGTCTGGATTTTGGAATGGATGTAGATAAATATATTAAGCAAGAAACAGACACTAATTAATTATTGCTTAAAGGTTTGTAAATGAGACATAAAGTAAAAGGAAGGAAGTTAGGAAGAACAGCCAGTCACCGAAAGGCCACTCTAATAGCTTTAAGTACTTCTTTGCTAAGGCATAAAAGAATAAAAACAACATTAGCAAAAGCTAAAGAAACACGCGGATTTGTTGAAAGATTAATTACCAAAGCAAAAAAAGGAGATCTTCATTCGAAAAAGCAAGTAATGAATTTTATTAAAGATAAAGAAGTTGTAAAAGAATTATTCTCAGAAATCGTTCTGAAAATTGGTGACAGACCGGGCGGATATACAAGAGTTGTAAAACTTGGAAACAGATTAGGTGATGCTGCCTCTATGGCTATTATAGAATTGGTAGATTATAATGATTTACTTAATGCTAAGGATGAAGAAAGAAAAGAGGAAAAACAATTAAAAACTAAAGACAAGAAAGAAAAGAAAGAAGTTGCAGAAGCAGAATCTATAGAAGATGCCAAGGTAGTTAATGAATTACCTAAAGAAAAAGAAAAATAATTCTATCATATCATTTTAGAGAAAGAGAGTAATCGGTTTGCCGGTTACTCTTTTTTATTATGTTTGCAAAAATTTATTTTGAACGATCGGTTTACCGATTAATTGATCTGCCGAAAAAATCTCTTCCCGAAGTAATTCTTTGTGGAAGATCTAATGTTGGAAAATCATCCTTTATCAATTCAATATTTAACAGAAAAAATTTAGCCCGCATCAGTTCAACACCCGGCAAAACACGATCGATAAATTATTATAATATTGATGAAAAATTTTATCTTGTAGATCTTCCGGGTTTTGGATATGCTAAGGTAAGCAAAGTTGAAAGAGAAAAATGGGGTAGGTTGGTATCTGAATTTGTACGCAATGCAAAAAATATTGAATTGGCTATACACTTTATTGACAGCAGGCACAAACCCACAGAGGTTGACATCAATTTAAATGAGTTATTAAAATTTGCCAATATTCCTTATTTAGTTCTATTAAGTAAATCCGATAAACTAAAACAATCAGACTTTAAAATTGCGATAAATAATATTACCTCAACATTTCCCGAACTTATTTTAGACGAAAATCTTTTTTTCTACTCAACAATTAAGGGAAGAGGAAAAAAAGAAATCATCAACAGGCTTTCTAAATTGTTTTATCTGAGATAACAATCATTTATTTTTGAATGTTTGTTTCAAACATTTGTAAATTGATTTTAGATCTTAAATTTTACCTTTTCTAATAAACGTCTTATGGACCACAGAAAGAAAAAGCGAATACTGATTTTCTTATTAGTGCCGGTATTGGCAGCAATACTCTTTATTACAGATGATTTGTTAATAAGAGTGATCACTATCATCCTTATCATAATATATGTTGCATTCATAATTTTTTTACGCGATTCTGTAAGATTCCAGGGCGGCTATTCGATCAGCGAAGATGAAGATGACAAACTCGAAAAATATTCTTCTCCATCGGCTGATCATGATGAGTCGTTCAAAATTATTTCGAAAAAGAATGGTTCAGATGTTATAACCGATAAAGCCTACTCTCCTGATTTTGCTTTCGAAAAAACTACTTTAAAACCTCATGATCTGAAAGAGAGATTTGAGGAAATCGCCTATGAGGAACTGCCTAAAGGCGTAGGACACGATGAGCAATTTGCTTTTGTATTGGAAAAGATGCTTACAGTTATAAAGGAAGCATATAATGCAAATACTGCAATATTTTTTTGGTACAATAAAAATAAAGAAAAACTGACAGTAGAAAAATTCGTCTCTAATTCGGAAGATATTTCAAGAAGGAAATTCGATTTGGAGGATGATATTTTAAGCAAGATAGTTCAAAACGGAGAACCCGAACTTTTAAGCGATATTTCTCCGGCAGCCGAATCTGATGTTATACGATATTATTCTTCTGCACAGGGAATAAGAAGTTTTGTTGGTGTGCCATTGTTTTATGATAAAACTCTTATTGCAATTATTGCTTTGGATTCCAAAGTTGGCGATGCATTTGGTATTGAAACAATTTATGCTCTTGGCAGATTTGTGCGTGTAATAACTATCATAATCACAATCTTTGAAGAAAAGCATTCGGATAATGTATCAAAACAAAGATTGAAAGGAATAATGAAGTTCATCAGTCCGGAAAATAACTATGAAGATGAACAGGAACTGCTCAGGTTGATGCACACAGCGGCTGAATTGTTTGTAAGCTGGGATGCATTTGTTTTTGTTTATTACGATCCTGTAAAAAAAGATTTTGTTTCAAAAAAAGTAATTAATAATACCTCACTAAAATATATTGGTGAGAATCTTGAAATTGATATTAAAGGAACACTTGTAGGTAAATCTATTAAATCAGGATTACCGGTTAAAATAGATGATACATCTTTAGGTTCCCACATTAGATATTCTAAATCAGAGGACCAAAGTTTTGACGGCTCTTTTTTAGCGATTCCAATTATTTATAATAAACAAATTTATGGTATCATTTGTTTTGATAGTCTTAAGAAAAATGCCTTCTCAAATCAGGATGTTCAGTTTTTAAAAAGTGCATTAAATATTTTTTCCTTCATTATTTATTCTCATAGTACAAGAAAATTATTGGAAAGCTTAATCTCTGTTGATTTGCAAACAAGAGCGCTGAACTCTGATTCTTTTATGGAGAGATTGACCTCGGATCTTATCAAATCAAAGGACCTGCAAATACCAGGTGCGTTAGCGCTGATTAAAATAGATGATTTCTTAGAACAAGAATCATTGTTTGATGGTGATCCTTTGCCAAAAGTAACAACGGCAGTTGCAAAGACTATAGCCAGGGAAATGACACCTCTTAATTTGTTTGGGAGACTGGATGATAAGTTGTTCGCGGTTTATTTCTTTAATACAGATGCGAAAAAAGTATTTGTGTGGGCAGAAAAAGTAAGAGTCAAAATTGCCAGGCAGCCAATTGCAATTGTATCTAAGCAATCTACATTTACAATTTCCATTGGTATTGCTTCTTCTACTCAAATTGTTGATGTTAAAATCGTTTTAGAGAAAGCAAATTTTGCCTTGCAAAAAGCAGTTGAAAAGGGAGGCAATTCAGTTCAAAATATTAATTAATTCTTCTCTCGCATGATTCATATCAATAGACATTTCAACCATGAATAATTTTTTTATCCTAATATTAGATGGAGTTGGTATAGGTGAATTACCGGATGCTGAAGTTTATGGAGATGCCGGCAGCGATACGTTATCAAATATTGCAAATGCTGTGGGTGGACTTGATCTTCCGAACTTAGAAAAAATGGGTCTTGGAAATATTAAAACTATTAGAGGAATTGCCAGTTCATTACATCCACAAGCTTCTTTTGGAAAGATGAAAGAAATTTCAAATGGAAAGGATTCCATTACAGGTCATTGGGAAATAGCCGGGCTGTATGTAGATATTGATTTCTCTTACTTCCCAAATGGATTTCCCGAAGAAGTTTTGAATGAATTTTTAGCCAAATCAAAATGTAAAGGATTCTTAGGTAACAAAGCTGCTTCGGGTACGGAAATAATTAATGAATTGGCTGAAGATCATCTTAATACCGGTTTCCCAATTGTTTATACTTCTGCTGATTCCGTTTTTCAAATTGCAGCCCACCAAAATATTATACCATTAGATCGGCTTTATGAAATCTGTTTTGTTACCCGCAATGAAGTTCTAAAACCACCTCTAATTATTGGAAGAGTGATTGCACGACCATTTATTGGGGAACCCGGAAATTTTACGCGTACTGCAAACCGGAAAGATTTCTCTCTTGATCCACCTGCTGCTACTATTCTTGATCTTCTGCAAAAAGAAAATATTGATACTGTGGCGATTGGTAAAATAAATGATCTGTTTAACAACAGGGGTATAAAATATCCGGAAAAGACAAAGACAAATAAAGAAGGGTGTGAAAAACTTTTAGAATATTCTGTTAATGCTAAAGGAAGTTTTATCTTTGCAAATTTAGTTGATTTTGATGTTTACTACGGACATCGCAACGATCCGAAAGGTTTCGCAGTTAAATTAAAAGAATTTGATGACTTCTTACCAGAATTTTTAAATCATCTGGATGAAACGGATAGACTTATTATCACTGCTGATCACGGTAATGATCCGACAACTCCAGGTAGTGATCACAGCAGGGAATACGTTCCACTTTTATATTATTCTAAAAATAAGAAAAGCAAAAATCTCGGTATACGACAAACATTTTCCGATGCCGGTAAAACAGTTGCAGAATATTTTAATATTAAGAATGACTTAAAAGGAATTAGTTTTTTGCATGAATAACAATTACAAAAGTTGTTATTCCTAACTTGTAAATTCAATGTATTATACCTTATTTTATGCAGTAAAAAAAATTTTAAGAAATTTGTAATTAATTTGGGAAGTAAGTAGTGGAAACAAACGCATATAGTAATGGTCATTCTAAAAATATAATGAGGTTTATGTGTTTTTAGGTAAAGTAATCGGAACTGTCTGGTCAACAAAGAAAGATGAAAAACTAGTCGGCGCAAAATTTTTAATTGTTAAAAAACTTGATTTAAAATTAGGGGAGAAAAACGATTTTGTAATTGCGGTGGATAGCGTAGGTGCAGGCGAGGGGGAAGTTGTATTAGTTGCAACGGGTAGTTCATCAAGACAAACTGATTTTACTAAGGATAAACCTGTGGATGCAGTTATTATGGCAATTGTAGATAAGCTGGATATTTCAGAAAATTAGTTATAATAAGAAGATACGAGGGGTAATAATTGCTTTTTATAGGAGTAATAAAAAAATATATTTTATCATTTGTTCAATCTTGTTAAATTTGGTCGATTTTTTATCAACTCATCAATGGAATAATAATTGTTTTTAGGTAAAGTAATAGGAAATATTTGGGCGACTAAAAAGTATCGATCATTAAAAAATATGAAGTTGATGTTTGTTCAACCTATAAATGCCGGGTTAGAAAATACCGGCGAACCAATTATTGCGGTTGATACAGTTGGAGCTGGACCGGGCGAAACAATTTTTTATATAACGGCTTCCGAAGCAGTCATTCCTCTGCCTGTGGATATGGCGCCCGTAGATGCTTCGATAGTTGGAATAGTTGATTCAATACATTGGGAAGAATAACATTAAGGCAAAGAAGTGAAATTCACAAAACAGTTTACATATCGTGAAAGCCAGGCTTTAGATAAATATCTTCAGGCAATCGGGAAGGTAGATCTTCTGAAGACTGAAGAAGAAATTGAACTGGCTGTACGTATTAAAAAAGGTGACCAAAAAGCACTTGAAAAACTTACAAAAGCTAACCTTCGTTTTGTTGTAAGTGTTGCCAAGCAATATCAAAACCAGGGACTTTCATTGGGGGATTTAATTAATGAAGGAAACCTTGGATTAATTAAAGCGGCAAAAAGATTTGATGAAACACGTGGATTTAAATTTATATCCTATGCAGTTTGGTGGATTCGACAATCAATTTTGCAGGCGTTAGCGGAACAATCCAGAATTGTTCGATTACCACTTAACAGAATAGGAACCCTGCACAAAATTGGGAAGGCATACAGTAACCTTGAGCAGGAATTTGAAAGAGAGCCAAGTACTGCTGAATTGGCACATGAACTGGATATGGACATAAGCGAAGTAGCGGAGACATTAAAAATATCAAGCAGGCATGTTTCTATGGATGCACCATTTGCGCAGGGCGAGGAAAACCGTTTGCTGGATGTGATTAAAAATGAAGAACAACCTTCTCCTGATAACTCTTTAATTTCTGAATCATTAAAAGTTGAAATTGAAAGAGCACTCTCCACTTTATCTGAAAGGGAAACAGAGGTAATAAAATTGTATTATGGATTAAATAAGGAACACCCTCTTACGCTGGAAGAAATTGGAGATAAGTTTAACCTGACCAGGGAAAGAGTAAGACAGATAAAGGAAAAAGGAATCCGGAGACTTAGACATGCTTCACGAAGTAAATATTTAAGATCATATTTAGGTTGATTCGTGAGCGTTACCAACCGTTTTATATTTGTACTTCTAATTTTATCTTCAACCTTCCTTTATTTTGGATGCAGCTCATCTTCGAGCAGTACCCGCTACAATGATCATTCAGATGATTCTGATACCGACAATTCATCAACCAGGTATTCACCGAAAGACAATAATTACGATAGCGATCTGACAACGGAAGATTCGGGAGATTTGCCTGACAATGATGGAGCAGATATTACTGAAATGATGAAATTATACAATTCATCTGAAGATAATAATACTTTTACGAATACCAACAGATCAGACAGGGAAAAAATGCTAATGGAGATTCTTAAATTTGTTAATACACCATACCAATATGGCGGTAATACAAAAAGTGGAATAGATTGTTCAGCATTTACACAGACAGTATTTAAGAATTCTCTTTTATTAAAATTAAATCGTTCAGCACGGGAGCAGTATAAACAAGGTGAAACGATTAGTAATATTGAAGAATTAAAATTTGGTGACCTTGTTTTTTTTGATACACGAACAAATGTAAGACCGGGTCATGTAGGTATTTACATTGGCGATAATTTATTTGCACATGCAAGTTCAAAAAAAGGTATAACAATATCATCACTGGGTCATACTTACTATCATAATAGATTTATGGGTGGCAGGAGGATCGAACCTGCGGGAACTTTTTAGCCTTTATTAGCGGTTTGTGGTTCTTCTTCAAGCTCTGTCAGGTCAAATGCTATGTCTGTTTGTATTTTAAAAGGTTCAATTCTTTTATTCGCAAGGATTATATATTCTTTGCTTATGTCATATCCAAAGTATTTTCTTCCTGATTTCAAAGCCGAAATTGCTGTTGTTCCGCTGCCCATAAAAGGGTCTAATATAATGTCGTCCTTGAAAGAGTAAAGTTGTATTAGTCTGTATGGCAATTCTTCTGGGAATGGTGCAGGGTGTCCAATTCTTTTCGCACTTTCCGCATTCATTGTCCATATAGACTTTGTCCATTCCATAAATTGCTTTTTGGAAATAGTATTGTCCTTATTTCCTTTTGCCCTTTTATAATCGCCTTTTGAAAAAATTAATATATACTCATGAATGTCTCTAAGAATTGGATTAGTTGCACTTTGCCAACTGCCCCAAGCGGTAGACGGACTTGCACTTGCAGCCTTGTTCCAAATAATTTCACCACGCATATTAAAGCCAATTTCTATCATTATTTGGGATATGTAATCTGATAGAGGTATATATGGTTTGCGACCAAGATTTGCAACATTAATACAAGCACGACCACCATTTACCAATACGCGATATGTTTCTTTGAAAGAATTTTTAAGTAGTTTCAAATACTCTTTAAGAGAGAGATCTTCATCATATTCTTTTGAAACATTATAAGGTGGAGATGTTATCATTAAATGAATGGAGTTATCAGGTAATTCTTTCATATTTTCTGCAGAACCTATAAATAATTTATTTATAATTTCTTTGGGCACATCATTTTCTGTCTTATCCGTAACTTCTTTGCCTTCGAGTTCAGAATATAATTTAGAATTATAAAATTTCGAAGAGTCGTGATTAATTCGACCATTAGTGCCGAAAGAACTGGTTTTAGTTCCGTTTTTTTTATCTATTCTTGTTCCCATAATTCTATCCATCTTTTAAATGGTTGAAAATCCATAATTTCTTTCTTCCAATCTATTGGAATATAAAAGGTGTCATCGTGCTTGATTAATTCCTGTAAAGCCTGTCCACTCATTTCAACACCTCTTGGATTAGTCCCAGCTTTTGGAAGTTTTATGTATGATGTTCTACCTAATTTCCTTAATAGTTCAGTTTGTGTTTCTTTATATATTAAATAAAATCCGCCGCCATTATCCCAGTTGATTTGTATAAAGATCATGTCACATGACGGGATATAATTTTCTAAAAACTCTCTTGATTTATTGGCATCTACAGTCCATATAAGTTTAACACCATTTGGCTTCTTCCCTGTAATAGTCTTTATTGATAGAGGATTTCCATATACTTCAACATCGATTTCTGCTTCTGTAATTGGAATTTCTGTTTTTACATTTTTATTACCGAATTTGTATATTAACAAGGCAACAATAATTTTTTCTCTGACAGAACCGACTTCCATACCGATCCTTCCGGCTCTCGAACTTTCTAATTCTGCTAAATGAAACAACTTTGGGAGTTTATCCTGAATTCTTAAAACCAAGCCTTTATCCTTAAATATTTCCTCAATATTTTTACTCATAATTTTTTTTTCAAAGATAGTCATTTTATTGGGATAATTGTCTTTTGTCAGACTTTAGACCATAACGCTAGCGGTTAGTATATGAAAAGGTAGGCAGTTTCGAAGCACTTCTTTATGCCAAAAAGTTTTTAACAGTATATGTAGATTATATCTGGAGAAACTTTTTAGAGAAAAAATAGCCGCTTGGAGAAATGGTTTAATGGTTGGTAACGTTCTTGATAAAGAACGTATCAATGCTCTTTATCTATTGTTGTGCATAGTATTTTAATTTGCTATGTTTTCATAATACTTTACAAGTATGTTCTTTCCAATTAGATTATACAACTCACTAAATCTTTCTTTCAATTCCACAATTTGACAATCGAATAGCACATTAATTCCACCTATGTTTGGAAAAAGGTCAAGAACCTGTATTTTACGTCCATCTGTAACTAATCCAAAATGACAACTCAACCAAATTGCATAACTTTTTGTTTGCTTTTGGGCCTTTGCAAGTTCAACTTCTTTTACAAGTCTATCTTCACTTTTTGCTTCAACAACTAATAACACTTGATTGGCTAATAATTTATTTTCTGAATCATTATAGATATTACATTTCCGAGTTAATCTATTATAAATAGAATTGGGATTAACAATCTTTAATTTTTCTTTTTTACCAAAGGGGTAACCTTTTTCAGTATATTTTACTTCAATCCCTATAGCACCTATTGAATTATCCTTATGTAAATATTCAATGTATGTATCAAATGCAGTCATATCATTTAAATAATTTTCTTTAGGACTAGGGGAATACTCAATGTAAATTTTATTTATCTGTTGTATTGAATTATTAAGATATTCATTAAAATATTCATTATAATATTCAATGTTGCGCACCTCATTAATATCTGGCACAATGACCCATACAGCATCTTCATATCCTATTCTTATTCCAATAGAAGTTCCACCGAAATAACCACGCCAGTCCCGCAATAATTCATGAATAGCGCCTGTATATTTATCTGCCAATTCAGCATTGCTTCCAAAGAGGGAGTAAGCAGCAAGATGTGGGGTATTGATATATTTGGTCAGTTTAAATAAACAAGGCATATTTGTTGGTAT
>JADFPP010000118.1 GCA_022562275.1 Bacteroidota bacterium | reverse complement strand
GTATTTTTTCATCAAGGGTGTGAACTCTAATCCCACTTCCTGCAACAAGCTACCATACAAAATGAATATTAATTCATGGAAGAGTATTAACACCTATCTGATATATCCCAATTCCTATATTATTTTAATGCATTTAGAAGTTATACCTTTTTCTATAGTTAAGATTAATCATACCTCTCATAAAAAATTCTCTCTTTCTTAACCCCACGGGATTTCAAAATTTCTTTTGCAGAATTAATCATAGGAGATAAACCACATAAATAAAAATCTCCATCGAAGTTTTTTGGAGTAAACTTTTCTATAAAATCCTGAACATATCCTTTGTTTTCTGTTTTTTCTTTGGGCTGACTTAAAATATTATGGAATTCAAAATTGGAATATTTTTCTTTTAGCACACTGAATTCTTCATCGTACAACATATCTTCTTCATGGCGTGCACTCTTTATTAGAATTATTTTTTTCTTGAATCCAGATTCTAATAAATCAAAAATCATGCTTTTGAGGGGAGCAATTCCCGTGCTAACAGCTATAAAAATTAAATCATGATTTTTTGACTTTTTATTTACACCAAATTTTCCCATAGGACCTAAAAACTCAACTTCCTCTCCTTCTTTCAAAGAAAATAAATATTTTGATCCTGAACCCCCTGTATTTTTTACACATAATTCAATTTCTTTTTCCTCTGGAGAAGACACCATAGAATATGGCTTTCTTATTCTTTGATTTTTAATAGTTTATTTTTTTAGAAAATGCATTGAATTTAGGTGGATGATCCCAACTGTAAATATAACAAAATACGTTTTTACCCTCACTAAGACATTTTGCAAGAAATGTTCTTGCACTTAATTCAGAGAAAAAAAGAATATCTTTAACACCCTCAAAATTTACTTTAATTGCATTTGTATCTAGCTTCTTTAAGTAAGTATCGAAGTTCAAAAACTTTGGTAAGCGAAGTATCAGTTGGAATTGAATTTTCGACCATATCTTCTTCAAACCTGGAGGTTGGTTATTAATTCGAAATAATCCAATGACGTAAAAGTTATTTTTATACTTGGGTAAGTAACCAAAATATCGAAATAGATTCTTCCATAATATGTTATTAACATTTGGCCTTTCATCAACATTCCTAATTTCAATATTCTTAGCCAAAAGTTTCTCTTCAACTACCTCTACCAACTTGGAAGAAGTAAATACTACAACTCCTTTATGTATCGAAATTTGTTGTACAAGATTATTTATATCATGCCTTAGTTGATCTTTTCCTATATAAACCCCGAATTTATCTATTATACCTTTAGTTAATTATAATTATAGAAAAATTTCTGATTCTTTTTATGTATTTAAGAAAAGGCATTATTTAAAATAATTAAATTAAACTTAAGTTGTAAATTTAAGTGAACTTTTGGTACAATTCCATAAAATTTATTTTACCCTCCCTTATTACAACAGGTTTTGTTTTGGTCAAATCAATTATTGTTGATGGATTTTTATCCGACTCTGAGTTTGTATAAAATATAGCACTAACTTTATCCTTAAAATTAGATTTAATTGTTAAGTAATCATTTAACTGTTTTTCATTACTTAAATTTACACTGGTGGAAATTAACGGCATATCTAATTTGTTTAAAAGCGTAATACAAAAATTATTGGCCGGTATTCTAAATGCTGCATTCTCATAATTTAATTTTTCCCCGGTTTTCTGGTTAAGATTAAGAATAACTGAAACCGGATTTGGCCATAACTTTATTAAAAATTTTGCATAGCGATCGTTAACCGGTTTTACATATTTGTATAATGATTCAATACTATCTATTAATATGATGTACCTTTTATTTTCTTTTCTTGTTTTTAATATGTTAATTTTATTTAGTGCCGATTGATCAAACGGATTGCAACCGAAACCATAAACGGTATCCGTGGGATAAATAAATACATCGCCTGAATGAAATAATTCTGCTGCTTCGTTTACAGCCGCATGTAGATCAACATCAATATTAATCAATCTTGCAGTAGTACTCATATTAGCTTATAACAATTTTTGTATGATTTCTTCCGGTGATAAATTATTTGCACAATCAAATGTACCAATCGGACATTTCCTGTATCCATGTATACCGCACGGTTTGCAGTCAAGATCATCATAACTTAAAAAGCTGCTTTTTTTGTTATAAGGATAGAATCCAAATTCAGGAACTGTTGAACAGAAAATAGTTAATACCGGAATATCGGCACAAGTTCCCATATGGGTCGGTGCACTATCATTGCAAATAAGCAATTTAGCACTTTTCAGAAAGAAGATCGTTTCAATAATACTAAATTTACCTGCAAGGCTTTTAACTGTGCTGCCAGCATTTAAAGAAATGTCATCGCAAAGTGTTATATCTTCTTTGCCACCAATTAACACAACATGCTCATCATTACCGGATAATAATTTTATAACCTCAATATATTTTTCTTTCGGATATTTTTTAGTTTCCCAAACACTGCCGGGTGCAATGGCAATAAAATTTTCCTGTATATGATTCTCCAACAGAATTTTTTTAACATTTTTTTTCACTTCATCGTTAAAACAAATCCTGGGAATTACTTTCCAACTTTCGCCCTCAATATTTTCCCCAGCTAATAAAAGATTTCTTTGTACTTCATGATATTTTTGTTCATATCTTATTAGGTGTTTATATGCATATTTGAAATTGCTGTTATCAAATCCATATGATTCACCCGCCCCAAGCCTTAGAGTAATATATGCACTTCTAAACGACCGGTGGGGAGAATATATTTTTGTATAGGAATTTTTTCTTAATTCTCTAATAAATTTATTCAATGCCCTTAGTCCTTTCTGTTTTCCTTTCTTATCCATTACAATCACATTATCTATACAGGGAGATGCAGAAAATATTTCCCGGGTGACGGGAATTGCTAAAACATCTAAAATAGCTAAAGAATATTTTTGTTTTAATATCTCCAACATCGGAAGAGTCAATAAGGCATCGCCCAGAAATGCAGTTTGAATAACCAGAATTCTTTCTTTACTATTATTCAATGCTTCCACCTCTTATGCATCCATAACCATTGTTCGGGATACTTCCTGATGTATCCTTCGAGATATGACATGTGACGCTGGCTAAGTTTTTTAATTTTTTCATCCTTAGATTCAGGTAAATTCTCTTTTGAAATTTCAGTAAAAACAGTTTTATAAGAATAATCGCTTTGTCTTACAGGAATTGCGCAAATAATTGGTGCACCTGTTTTTAATGCCAGCACGGCTGGTCCAGCAAAGACCGATACTTCTCTCCCAAAAAATTTTACTTTAATACTTTTTTCCTCAGCTCTTTGATCTGCTACAATAATAACAATATGTTTATCTATCAAAGATTGATAAGTTAGCCGGATTGAAATTCCTAAGGGAACAACATTGTTAGTCCATTTGGTTCTGGCTTTAT
Source organism: Bacteroidota bacterium (assembly GCA_022562275.1). Classification (GTDB taxonomy): domain Bacteria; phylum Bacteroidota; class Ignavibacteria; order Ignavibacteriales; family Ignavibacteriaceae; genus BMS3ABIN03. Next base: position 3,848 of record JADFPP010000118.1, on the reverse strand, counting down.
TCATCCACTCCGATACATAGGGATTCCGTTGTTCTTTAATGATAGCTGACAAAGGTAAATTTAGCTGCACCCCTACTGAGGCACCCAGGTATTCCCAGTTTCCAAAATGAGCAAAGAGCAGGATTACCCCTTTATTCTCCACATACTTACTTCTCAAAAACTCTAAATTCTCACATATTACTTTATTTTTAATATCTACCTCATTCATTTGGGGCATATATAAAATCTCTACCAAAGTAATAGCAAAACTTTTGTAGCAGTCGAAAGCAATACTTTTGATTCTATCCAGATTATAATCAGGAAAAGCAATTTTTAAATTTTCTATTACCGTAGTTTTACGAATAGGAATTAAATAATAGAATATTGCTGCTAAAATAGGAGAGAATTTTCGTGAAAGATCTAAACCTAAGAGTTGGAATAACTTTTCAAACGATTTAAATAATAAATATTCAACTTTATTTTTCATTGCTCTATTTTTATGCTGCCGGAAAATATAAGTTAATCAAACAATATAAATTAGATTCAATTGGGACGAAAAACAAAAAGCCCTGGTCAAGGGCTTTGTAAATTGTTGCTAAAAATGAAACCTTATCGCACAACAATTCTACGCTGCCAGCCATCATCCCTCAACTCACCTCTTTTTGTAGAATGAAGAAGAATGTAATCTGAAAATCCAGTAACATCTCCAAAAATGAATTGAACTCCGCCTTCTATCGAATTATATCTCCAAATTTCATAAGGTCTGGTTTCTGTTTGGTTCGGATATCTATCAATCTCACTCGGTTGACCATAAATTAAATATACCCTGCCCCTGTCAGACTGCCAGCCTTTCTTTGAAAGTGCTTTATATTTAATGTTGCTTTCCTTTATTCTCCTCATATAATCCTTAAGATACTGATTCATATTATCCGAAGGGTCTTCATCTCTTGCTTTCCAAAAGTTGGTTAGAAATATTCTTTTCGCATTTTCAGATATTAAGACCTCATATTTGTCAATTTCCGGCACGGAAGCAATGTAGCGTGATTTCACAAAAAAGTCATCAAGCTCTTCTTCAGACATAACACCGAACATTCCCACAACAATATTAGAACCTATTGTTTTAAATGTATCTACATATTCAACCGATGGATTATAAACAAAGAATTTTTTTGAAGACGAAATACCATAATTTGCTGCACTATCAATTAATGAGAGAACCAAAGTATAAGTATCTGTGGGAAGCTTATATGTCATAACCGATCCTACTTCTACACGCGAATCGAGAGACCGACTGATCGATTTGCTTTTTTGATTAACAACCTGACCTCTGCTGTTAAATACGTGCTCATCAATTCTAAGATTACCATTATCTTTTGATTTTACATTATAGAGTTCGGTATAATAAAAAAGCACCGGTTGATTTTCTCCAAATATACCGCTGGGAATAGGTATTATTTCGAAAGTGTTTTTATAAAATATGGAAGATGTGTTGTCACTTTCTTGTATAATATTTGAGGCAAGTTGTATATCACCCATTGCAATGCCTAACTGATAGAAAGGTTTAACTTCTAATATTTCTGTAATAGACCTCTGTTTATCTGGATTAATTGCGTCTTTACCAATAATATCACACTTATATATTCCCTCATTCAGAATAAAACCAATCACTCCAACCAGGTTTTTGTTTAAATTAATTGAATCTTTTACAATATGAGAAATTAGCCAGTCCTGATCTACTTGTGATTCTCCGGTTGAAGTGTCTTCAATTGTTACGTGTAAAATACCTTCGGTATAATCAGCGGTATCGCTATGGCTAATTGTGAGGGATAACTGATTGAAAGAATAGTAAAACTCCACATAGTTTGAAGTTGTATCGTACCCAAACTGTGCATAATCAAATTCAAAATCGAAATTATCCTGAGGAAATACTAAGCCTGATAAAAAAATAAAGAAAATGTATATGTACTTCATTGTTAAAAATCAATTAATTATGGTACTAAAATAAAAAAGCGTCTATTGAAAAATCAACAGACGCTTAAATGACCTAAATTGATCTCTCATTCAAATCTGAATTTAACTGTAAACATATGATTAGAACTTGGGAATTCTTTTACTTCTCTGAAAGCATAATCAAAAACTAAACCGAAATCTCCACCGAGATCATATGCAATACCTGCCCCAGCAGTAAATCCATAGATGGAGTTCTTGAACTCGGAACCAACAGAAAGATTATAACCGCCTCTTAAGAAGAATGTTTTCATAAATCCGTATTCTAAACCAAAATTGAATTTATCTTCAAGAGAGTTATTTGCTATAAATGCTGATCCAAGTATAAGGTTATTCTGCTCATTTATGTTATATTCATATGACATACTCAATTGAAAATAACTTGGGATTTGAAATCCTTCTGATACAATTTCAAAACTTCCTGTTGGCGAACCAGGATTGGATCCTGAAACATTTGTTCTCTGTTGCAATTCGGGACCAGAATATTGCATATTTGGACCAATATTCATCAAAGCAACACCAATTGAGAGCTGCTGATCGAATCTATATTGAACACCAAAATCTATTGCAAAACCATTTGCACTAGTGTTTTGGATGGATTCACTAATTAGTTTGAAACTAGTTCCAATCGAAATTCTATCAGTAAGAAGTTTTGAATATGTTAAACCAAATGTGAGAAATGATGGTGAATATGTTCTTCCATCTCCATCTGGAAAGTCAGCAGTGGTTATTGGAATATCACCAAAATCAAATGTTTTAATTGTTAAAGCTATTGAACCGAAATCTCCTAAACTGGTAGATGCACCAAAATACGATACATTAATATCGGCAATGTAATTCATATAACTGAACATTGCCTCCGTACCGGGCAGAACATCTAGTCCAGCAGGGTTATAGTAAACGGATTCTAGACCCGTAAGGTTTGCTACGAATGCACCTCCGGTAGCCAATCCTCTTGCTCCAACAGGTATCAACAATTGTTCAGCACCAGTTGTACCCTTCCTTGCTACATCACCAGCATAAAGAGATGCAGTAAAGATGGAGAGTATAATTAAAGTAAAATATTTCTTCATTTTCTAAAGCTCCTTATTAATTTCAAAATTTACCGGGCGAGACAATATCCCGCCCAATAATCATTAAAATTTCTGTATTTGTTTCTCTGGCATAATTATCGAAAATTTAAGTATCTTTTCACCATATTTAGGTGATGATACAATTGCTAAATAAAGTCCGGATGCAACTCTCAGACCTGACTCATTCAGTAAATCCCACCTCAAAAATGGAGAGGTTGGTAAGGTTTTATTAGCTTGAGTTAGAGTTCTCAATAATTGTCCGGAAAGTGAGTAGACCCTAACAGTTATTTCTTCCGGTAAATTAGAGAAAGTTACAAACGGTTCATCTGAAGGACTATTATCATAGCTAGTTGCCACATTAAATCCATACAATGGATTTGGGTAAACATTAACTTTATTAAATAGATCACGTTCTTGATTATCAGTTAATCCACCACCCTGTGTGGTTTGGAACTGATACACATCTTCTTCAGTATAGGGATATTTATCAACAGGAATAATGAACTTATCACCATCTTTATAAAACGCAGATGTATCTCTTTGCAATCCAACAACATACATAGTATTAAACCATGGTGAATTGAATATAGCTCTCTGCTCATCCGTAATACTTGTGGCATCTTCCGGCGCATCTTTAGCTGAGCGTGAAACCTTTGTTATATCAGCCCAGACAAATTCTTCACCCCCTGGAGTAGAGAAAGCACCACCGGTGAATTCAATCTGTCCCCCACTATTAGGATCGTATGGATCATCTCCACCATTAGGATCATACGGAGAGTTAAAAATGAT
>JADFPP010000033.1 GCA_022562275.1 Bacteroidota bacterium | reverse complement strand
TCCGAGTAACCCGGCAACTATCTTTGCCGGCTGCACGGATGCATCCGTTCGTAGCGTATACAACGCGGTCGGTGAGGCCATCGAGCTCGGCGCGCCGCTGTACAACAAGGGCAACGAGTGTGCCGGCAAGTGCCGCGAGCGTTACCACAAGGCCTGCTTCAAAATCTACGAGGGCACTGCGTTGCGTTTTCAGGGCAGCGGTGGCTGCAAAGGCCTGAGTGCCGCCCTCAACGACGGCCTGCGCCGGTCGAGCACCTTGAAGGGGTGAACAGCAGAGTATTGGACCTTGCCTACTGTTTGTGTTCTGAAGTGGACAGCGATTGGATTCTGGTGATGACGAAGATACATCTTCTTGATTTGCCCAAAGTTTTTAGGCAATAAGACACGTTGATGTACTTTACCATCCTTCCAAAACATAAACCGGACTCAGTCCGTTCTATAATTTTAATTTAAATTATTCTCCTCTAGAATGTGTGCAATTGATGTTACTGTGCATAATGGATTTTAATTAGGTGGCTTCACCATACTATATTGCTCATACCAAGGAAGTCCCTTGGTTTAACCCTCATTTATAAATTACTCATAATGGATTAAAGAAGCAAGGATTATTTTCAAAATAATTAATATATTGCTAAACACTAACAAATGTTTTGCTTCATTATGATACATTTTTATGGTCGAATGCAGTGGATTCTTTTCTATAAATTTTTGGAAAGCCCTCCACACCAGGTAATAACGCATATGCTCACTTAAGGAGTCCTTTTTGAAAAGTTTCGTAGTACTGTGGCGTAATAAAAAAGGTTATCAAATAACCGCCTTTGATCTACTACGATATAAGCAAGCAAACATCTATCTTATATAGTGCCAATTGGTCCCTCGAGATTCTTGTTTATTTTTTTATTGTTTGGATTAAGATTTTTGTGCAACTTTGTATTCTTTTACAACTTTCAAAAAGAGCGAATCTTCGTTTTGATGAGTATAAAGGATCTCTTTCATTCCATCGTTGTTAAAATCATACGCCTTTACATCTTTTAATACAGTTCGTATAACTTCAGAATGAATAGGAGAATATGAATCAAAATCGACAATATAAATCCTATGATTAAGCTGATGGGTCTGTTTATCTTCGTTGGATACATAGATTACTTCAGAATAGGCATTATTATCCAAATCATCAACAAATGTAAAGTTAGAACCTGGTCCATACTGTATATCCCCTCTGACTAAATTAAACTCCTCTATTTCAGTTTCATTGCAGCTTACTGATATAATTAAAGCGAAAATGATCATTAATATTTTTGATAGCAGATTCATACTAAGAAGCTAACAACAATTATTTGTAAAAATTCTATTTATCAAAACACATTCCCTTTTTTAACTTCTTATAATTCTCTTAAAAAAGCAAGTAACAGACATAAATTATTATTAGTTAATGTATTTGTATCAATTTTGCAACAAGGGAAGTTTTTTGCATAATGGGTGAGATTAGTACAAAAAAACTCAGCACAATTGCTGAGCTATTATGTAGTCGGAACGGCGGAATTTTCCATCAAAGCAAAGCACTACATTGAATATGCACGCTACCAAAACTAAAGTATCAAATCCTGAAAAAGCCGGTGCGCATCTTGAGATATTGCCGGTTCGTGTTTAGAATATGTCCATAAAAACAAAATCCAGGTGTTCCGGTATTTATTTACACTAACAGGGGGCTCCGCAAAACCCTGGCCACAACCTTGGTAAACCATAAATTAAGTATTTACGACATTAAGAATCTGCTGGATCACAGTAACATAAAAACCACCGAAACATTTTACGCGCTCGCAATGAATGAACGGATCAGGAAGGAAATAGATAAAACAGTAAGGTTTGTTAAATGATAGATTGCTCCCACCAAAGCTACAAAACCTATTCAAAAACAGTTCAAAGAAAAATCAGGAAGCTTCAAATAGTGTGTTTTCCAGTCGGAACGGCGGGATTTGAACCCGCGACCACTTGACCCCCAGTCAAGTACGCTACCGGGCTGCGCCACGTTCCGAATATTTATAAGGAGGCTTCACAAAATCTTGATCAAGAAAAAAACATTTTCCTAAAATTAACAATACTTATTGTATCCTAATAATTTTTTTATACTACGCCCCTTTTCCAGGTTTTGCAAAGACTCCTATAATTTTGATACTAAAAGTTCTAAAATACTTTTTATTTCTTCAAGATCTTTTTTAAGAGATGGTTGTTCCCCTTCTTCTCCAACTTCCCCTGAATGTTCAAGTGCAGGTTCTTTAACTGTATTATTTACCTGAGCAGTTTTAGTACGGGCTGCTTCTTCTAATATTTTTTTCGCACCTTCTATTGTGTACTTTTTCTCACGAAGTAATTCTTTTATGTATAAAATTACCTGGATATCTTTATTTGTGTATATCCTGTTTCCTGCACGATTCTTTTGGGGTTTCAACTGCTCGAATTCAGTTTCCCAATAACGAAGAACATATTGTTCAATATTAGTTAATTTACTTACCTCGCTTATTGAGTAGTATAGTTTTTTAATTGACAGATCTTTCATATCACTTTATGTAATTTATTACGAAAAATAACCAATCAATTTATAAATAGCAATATCCATCACTATTTATAAATGAAAGCTTTAACCACTATTTGTAAACTGTTTAAGTAAAGTAGATAATGGATATAATAAATGTAGTTTCGCTATATAGTTACTTTTATATTTTGGTGAATAAGTTGTATTATAATGAACGAAATAACCAAAATAATTAGCAGGTAACTTTTATTTTTTTGAAAGTTCTGTTTCTATGAGATAAATAGCAGCTAAATAACTTTTTTCTTTAAATCCTGAAATATAACCATTGCAGCCAGTAGCAGTTATAAGATTTTGTCTAAAGTCTTCTCTCTTTGCTAAATTGGAAAGGTGAACTTCTATCTTAGGTAAGGCAGTTTCCGATAATGCATCGCGTATGGCTACGGAGGAATGAGAGTAACCGCCGGGATTAATAATTAAAGCATCAAAATTTTTTGCTGAGGGCTGAATTTGATTTATCAGTTCACCCTCAACATTACTTTGATAAAATGTAAACTCATGCTGAGGAAATTTTTCAGTAATGATCTTCTCCAATTTCTCAAGTGATAACTCACCATAATGCTCTTTATCTCTTCTGCCTAACAGATTTAGATTAGGACCGTTAAGAATAAGAATTTTCAATTTACCTCCGCCATTTCATCAATTACCTCTCTTATTTTTGGACTTAAATACATTTTATCAACACCAAGTTCCTTTAATGCGGCAGATAATATCATCACTTTCCTTTGCTGGTTTGCCATCCTATTTATCACTATTACTTTGCTATCATGAAGAATACAATAGCCCCCTTTAAAATTTCCTTTTTCAAAACGCAAGGTCGCTCCGAGCTGCCCCACAAGAGCTTTCAGTTCCTGCAGAGTTTCCTCTAACTCTTTTTCTTTAATTTTCATTTAACTGCTCCGATGTAAACGGTTTAGATATTAAAAAGTATATCAACGAGCAATAACTTAATAAAATAATTATTGGGAAACTGCCCAGTGATGTGAATCTTTCCCTGATTAATGAAATAACGTAATCTGAATTTACTATATCACTTAAACTAAGTGCTGATATAATTTTGAAATCAATTATCATCAAATATCCTTCAAAAGGTAAGGTAGTATAAATAATTATTACTGTTATAAACATCCACCCGTTTTCTTTCAGCTTAATATTTGATGTAAAGAGAAAAATAGTAAAAGCTATAATAAAAGTTATAAATAAAACAAAAGTTGTATTGATAGACGGTGAAATAATTTTTAAAATACTTTCTAGATTATTATGATTAATGTAAGAAGCAATTTTCATATCAATATCAAATAATTGATAGCTGATAATCATCCTGGTTACATATGCACCCAACCAAATACAACCGGAAATAGCTGCAATAAAAGTAAATAATTTATTTAAAAAACTTTGATTTTTCATAAAGTATTAGAATTAGTTAAATTAAAATTAAAAAAAATAATGATTATTGCTTCAATAGATATCGGAACAAATACTATTCTTTTACTAATTGCTAAGACCGATAACAAATCGAATAATATCACTCCATTATTAAATGAGTACCGGATGCCAAGACTTGGTAAAGGTCTGAAACCGGGCGGGAATATTCATAATGATAAGCTCATGAATTTATTCGAAATACTCTCAGAATATCAGCAAATTATTACTGCCCATAATACTGAAAAAGTAATTATCACAGCAACAAATGCGTTCAGAATTGCAGCGAATGCAAATGAAATTTTAAATAAAATCAAAAATAAATTTGGTTATGATGTTGATATCATTACAGGCGAAACGGAGGCAAACTATGCATATTTAGGTGCCATACTCTCTTCGATGAAAAATGTTTCCAGTCTTGTTATTGATATTGGCGGAGGAAGTACGGAAATAATTTCGGGAAAAAACAACAGGATCAGTTACAGAAAAAGTTTCCAGGTTGGTTCTGTAAGTGCTACTGAATACTATTTAACTCATTCACCTCCAACTCCCGATGATTTAATAAATCTTGATAATTTTTTAGTTAAGACTTTTAAGGAATTAAAAGATAAATTCACTCCCGAGCTGGCAATTGCAATAGCGGGTACACCTACTACTCTTTTTTGTATGGTTAATGATTTAAAAAATTATGATGATTCTATTGTTGAAGGCAGTCGGCTTACTTACTCTGAAATAAAACATTTAATAAAATTTTTACAATATTTATCGCCATCTGAAATTAAAGAACGATATGGAAAAGTTATGAAAGGGAGAGAAGACATTATTTTAGGTGGATCCGTTATTTTATTGAATATTATGAAGTTATTAGAACTACCGGAAGTAATAGTTAGTGGCAGAGGAATAAGATATGGAGCAATTATACATTATTTGACAAGCCGAAAATAACATATCGAAATTCACCAGGTTTAAAAATACTGAATTATAAGTGAGCCACTAAAAAAATTAATGAAAACCGTTAAAACGGTTCAAGTTTTTATTTTGGCTCATTAACCAACGACTTATGAGCCTGTTGCAGAACTAATTTTTGTTACACTGAACGGAGTGAAGTGTCTCAATTTTAATAAGATGAGATTCTTCATTCCGCTGCGCTCCATTCAGAATGACAATTCAGATTTGTATAGTACAGACTTAAGTCATGGGTTAATAACAACTTAACAATTTTTTAAACGTTTTTCCAAAGGGATACCTTTGGCAAACGGTTTATAATTATGTCCCTTACTCATAAATTTACTTTTTTAAAGGGAACTCATAAGTGCTTTAAAACTTCGTGAAATTTTGATAAGAAAAAATCAATATCAGATTTTGTTGATATTAGAGGGGGTAGAATCCTCAGTACATTCCGATCTGTGCAATTAATGATCACTTTTTTTTCAAAAAGTTTTTCAACAAACCCGGTGCAAGTGTCTGCCATTTCAATTCCAATCATAAAACCCAAACCACGAATCTCATTTATTTTAGATGGAAAAAGTTTTGCTATTCCATTCAATTCCGTCATCAAATAATTACCCAATTTCGCAACGGAGTTCATTAATCCATTATAAAAAATCTCTTCAAGTACTACTTTTCCGGCAGCACAACTTACAGGATTTCCTCCAAATGTACTTCCGTGTTGACCATAGGAGAAAACATTCTCATATTCTCCCCTAATTAGCATCGCCCCCAACGGCAATCCTCCGCCAATTGATTTTGCAACCAACACAATGTCGGGTTGTGCATCAAAATAATTATAAGCGAAAGGCTTACCGGTTCTTCCAATTCCGCTTTGTATACAATCTGCGATCATTGGAATACCATACTTTTTACAAAGTTCATTTAGTAACTCTGCAAATTTCTTTGATATTAAATTTATACCTCCCTCCCCTTGTAAAAATTCAATAAATACTGCCGCCGTACTGCTATTAAGCTTCACTTGCAGATCATCAACATTATTAAATTCGATTGTTTGAATATTCGGCAGCAATGGTTCAAATCCGTTTTTATAATTTTTACGAGCGGTTAAACTTAAAGCACCGCTGGTCCTTCCATGAAATGAGTTTGATAGAGATAAAATATTTCCTTCACTTCCCTTAATTTTACGAACGGCTTTTATTGCTGCTTCAACCGCCTCAGTTCCGCTATTCGTTAGAAATACTTTCGACATTTGTGAAATCTCTAACAGCATTTCTGTAAACTCTAATTGAACATCTGTAATATAATAATTTGAAACATGAGCAAATTTTTCTATTTGTTTTCTAACAGCAGCAACAATGCCCGGATGTGCATGACCAAGAGCATTTACCCCCAATCCACAAAAAAAGTCAAGGTACCTTGTTCCATCCCTGGAAATTAAATGGACTCCCTTACCATAATCTATATCCAGTGGAATTCTTTTGTAAGTCTGAAGAAAAAGCTCTTTTTCTCTTTCTAAAAGATTTTTCATTTAAAATATTTACAATGTGAAAATATATTTAGATAAGAAAAATAATAACACAGCAATAAATATGTTAAATACTATAGTATTGATGATGCTCAAAAGTATTGAATTTGTCTGAACCCGAAATGCAGTGAAAGATAGGAAGACAGACCAGATGACCAAGCTTAATTCAGCACCTGCAAATAAGTATGCTACGAATTCTTTAACAACGAAGGGTGATGGATTGATGGAAAAAAGATATCCGCCAAATACAACCAATTCGATAACAAAAAGAAAAATGATACCGAATACATTGGGTATTAGCGAATATACCAGTACTGAAAAATTATCACGAAATCTTGTTTTAATATTTAACAATTCATTAACCAACGTAAAACAATACGAATAGAGAATTAAGAATACAGTTAATGATAAAAGCACAATGCTGTAACTTAAATACAAAGCAGTGGTTGGATTGAAACTTTCAAGGCTTACAAGAGATATGAACCTTGTATCCACAAGGAACTTTACCGTTATCAAAAGAAGAACGAAACCGATAAAATTCTTGTGTTCAGAATAAACAATGAACTTAAAAGCTTTCCCGGGGCTTTCTATCAACAATCCTATCAGATTCCATAGATCTATATTATAAACTCTTTCCCGAATAAAAGAATTACAGTTTTCGCAAATATGAACATAAGACGGATTTTCATTTGAGCAATTAGAACAAGTGATAGTGTTATTCATCTGTTTATAATTTCTTGTTTTGGTCATATGGAACTCGTCCCGATGAATCGGGCTCGTTTCATTTAATATTTCAGTTGAATAATTCCAAAAGATTTTTAAAAATGATATTTAACTTTTAACATCGGAGTTTTAGTGACATTATCTTCCTCTACACTAAAATCAAAAAGATGAGCGCCGACAAAAGCATCTACCAGGTTTAACAAGTACGTAATTGTAATATAAATTGTAAAGTTGTCTCTCTGATCTCGGTAAAAATTCCTTTGTCTCCGGAAGATTTCATTTCCTGTATCAATAAAAAGATCCCTGCTGGTTTTATAATCATTATTATTCAGTACCCACTGATAACCAAACCAGCCTAAGAAACCCCAAATAACCGGTATACTCCAGTAATCCTCATTATAAAATTGTCCCCATCCGGGTAACAGTGTGCTTCTGCCAACTGCTCCCCAGGGTGATTTTTGCATTTCAAATGTTGTTTCATTGGAAGATAATGTTGTATCAGTTACTTCCTGTTGCTGTGCTTTAAGAAAGATTGATAACAGCAGGAGAATGAGAAAAGATTTAATTATAATTTTTATCAATGATCTCAAACAATTCAAATAATCGCTCAAGTTCAGCAGATGAATAATAGTGAATCACTATTTCGCCGCTGTTGTTTTTCCTTTGCTTGCAAGATACTTTTGTTCCAAATATCTTTCTTAATTTATCTTCTATCTCATAAAGATTGGATGACTGCAGGGATAACACGGTTAAGGATTTTTTTACACCGGGTGTCTTCTGAGCTGTGATATGATCTTTTACTAATTTTTCTACTTTCCTAACAGATAGATCGTTATCTGTAATTTTCTTAAGAATTTTTAATTGTACAGCTTTGTTCGGAAGATTGATGAGTGCTCTTGCGTGACCTGCAGTAATTTCATCGGCTATAAGGCTATCCTGAACTTTTGACGGTAGTTTGAGAAGCCTTATTGAGTTCGCAATAGTTGTTCTATCCTTACCTACTTTTTCAGCTATAGCTTCCTGTGTGAGATGGCATTCATCCATTAATCTTTTAAATGCCGTACCAATTTCAATTGCATTTAATTTTTCTCTCTGAATATTTTCAATCAAAGCTAATGCAAGCATTAATTCATCCGACTCAACTTTGATTATATATGCTGGAATTTCTTTATAACCAATTTCGCGGTAAGCATTCAGTCTTCTTTCACCGGAGACAAGCTGGTACTGATGGTTAGGTGTACGTCTTACAGTAATAGGCTGGATCAGCCCGTTGGAGAGAATTGATTTCTTTAATTCTTCCATTGCTTCAGCATTAAATGCAGTACGTGGCTGGTAAGGATTACGTGATATAAAATCAACAGATATGTTTGCAAGTACATTTATCTGCTTTCCGTTATCAACATTAAGATTTTTAAAATCCTTTATATCGGAATCATTTTTTACAAAGTCCTGGGGTTTTATAAGTGCATCCAGCCCCCGACCCAAACCATGTTTACCTTTACTCATCGTTAAGTAGATTCAACCTCCTTGGAATTTCTTTCCAATAATTCATTTGCAAGCGCCATATAGTTTTTTGCTCCTGTGGATATCGCATCGTAAAGAATAATTGGTTTACCGTAACTGGGTGATTCTGAAATGCGTACATTTCTATTAATTACAGTGTTATAAACCTTCTCTCCAAAATATTTTCGTACTTCATCTGCAACCTGATGAGAGAGATTTAACCGGGTATCAAACATTGTAAGAAGAACACCTTCAATAGTCAGCCTGGGATTGAGATGCTGCCTGACAATATTGATAGTATTTAGCAACTGTCCCAAACCTTCAAGAGCAAAGTATTCGCATTGAACAGGAATTAATACGGAATCAGAAGCTGTAAGTGAATTTAAGGTTAACAATCCTAAGGATGGCGGACAATCAATAATAATATAATCGTAATTATTAACTATTGTTTGCAAAACCTTATCCAGAATTTTTTCCCTGTCTTCCATCTCAACTAATTCGATTTCCGCTCCAACCAGATTAATGTTTGACGGAAGGATATCAAGATAAGGCATGTAAGAATCAATTATTACATCTTCAATTTTTTCATTCCCAATCAATACTTCATAAACAGAAGGATTTTGATTAAATATATTTAATCCTGATGATGAATTTGCCTGCGGATCAATATCAATTAACAAAATTTTCTTTTCAGCAGCAGCAATAAGTGAAGACAAATTTATAGCAGTTGTTGTCTTACCAACTCCGCCTTTTTGATTTGCTATTGATATAATCTTTGCCATAAAATTGATTTAACAGTTAGTATAGTGAAATAATCCGTTTAAAATAAGCTTTAAAATAGCACTTCCAACTTTATTTTCATAGGTATTTGAAATCTCGGTAGTGTCCCAGTTTCACAATAATTTAACCAAATCCTCAATTGACCACAATTTTTTAGTTATCCCTGCTTCCATTGCTGGAGTATCTCTTAATGTATTATGAATCTGCAGAAATTATAATACATAAAATGTAATGCAATTGCGTATGCATGGTTTTCAACTTTCTTAGAAAAAGCATTAGTCAACCGAGTAAATCTTCTCATATTAAAATTTTATATGGATTTAGAAAAATTCTTGTGGGGTATTCTTTAGGTTTGTAATGTGAATTGTTTATTAACTCCATCAAAGCAAGCAACGTACTTAATTAGGAAATCTCTACCTAACAAATTATCCCCCTGATTATCAGGACATACAAGTACTTCAAGTTCTTCCCTAATAGACATTCCTGGAATTTCAATTGCTAAGTAACTTACCTTCCATTTATCTTTAACATTACCTCCAAGAGTTACATCAACGTCTTCAATAAAAACCAATTTTAGAATGTTAAATATTTGGTTATTAATTACTGTCATATCTGAACCAGTATCAACTAAAAATGATAATCTCCTTGATAACTCTTTGTTACTAATGTTAATGGCATTTAATTCAATAATAGCTCCGTCCAGAAGAGAATACCCCCAAGTAAGTTTAGAGGTCATTTTGCAATCCTTTTTGGACGGACTTTATATCTAATTGTTCTTTTCTCGTCTCCAATTTTCGCTATATACATAGAGATAAAACCTATTTTCTTAATAACTTTTTTAAGCAATTCTTCTTTATTATCGCCTATTTCGATTCGTCCTTCAATAGCACAAGCATATTTCCCTCTATGTTTTTCCAATAATTCTGGTAGATTTTCTTGAAAGAGTTCTTTAGCCCTATTATATTTTTCAAGTTCGTTCTCATAATGAGTTCTATTTGTTTCGAACTTTGAAACAAAATGGAACTCCCTTTCTACAAATTTATTTTCAAATATATTTTTCCACCATTCTTCCGGGAACGATTTTTCTTCTTTGATTGGTTTTTCTTTCTTAAATTCCTTAATCCAATCAGGGCTCAATTGAAGATAGTAGGAAGAATAATCATTTTTGCATTTTGCTATATCTGTAATCATTTTATTCGTCCTTTTATAATTTCAAGTTTTCTTTTTATATCATTAAACTCATCAATTATATGATCCAAATCATCTTCAAGTAATTCAATAACATTTTTATTTGATTCCTCACTTGACGTAATAATTTGTAAGATAATAACGGGAAAACTCTTTAACACTTTATTGTCTTTTAATACTTTCCTTTCTTGTATACTATATTCTATTTCTTCATAATGTGGGTTGATATTACCAATTTCATCATCAATCAAATCAAGTTCTCTTAAAATATCTTGTGTTTTTTTATTTTTCAATTTTTCTATAAATTTTTTTAACGTGAATTTTTTCTCAGTTATTTCGTTTAGTGCTTTGACAATATCATTTATTTCATACTGAGGAATAATAGTGTAACTAAAAAAATCTAACAAATGCCAAAGTTTATGGCTATCTCTAATTGGTATATCTATAAGTGTAGCAAATTTATCTCCATAATTGTGGTAATAACCCCGATACTTTGACTTTAAGTATATTTTTAATATTTGTTCGAGTTTATTGGATAATAATTGATTCAGTAATAAAATATCGCTTTTAAAACTGGGATTGTTTACCAGATTACCAAAAATTTTCTCTGATTTTTTCATATTGAATTTTATTAATAAAGAATTATACCAAAAATAATAAAAAATTTTCTCTTAATTTGATGTAATCATGAATGAATAGTTACTCATTACTACATTCAAAAAGCCTAAAATAAAGATAAGAAAATCAACACTCAGGCTGTTTTTATATAAGTTGATTCACAGTAATACTGAAAATACAACAATAATTTTGATATGCAAAGTTCTTTTTATATCTTAACTTTTGGGGTTTTATTACTATTTCCCAACGTACAAAAACTGTTTTTTTGCAATTTTTAACCATTCTTTTTTTGTGAGTTTTTTTACTCTTCCTTTCCCACCTTTTAATCCACCCAAACGTCCAGGTTCAACAGCATGAGGATTTTTATTTACTTTTAACTATTCTTTTTCTTTCTGCCCAGTTGCAAGATCAACAACAGATTTTACGAGCTAGTTTTTATCTCGTGGACGTTTTGATTTTTTCATAAACCATAAATAATCAAATATGCTTAAGCGTACAAGGATAATAACGAAACTGATACACTACCGAAATCTTAGGCACAACAGTTTAACTACAAATCTATCTCTTCCCCATATTTCATTACTTCACATTTAATACCTTCCCGCTCAACTTTTTCTTTAAATACATTTGGATCGGCTTCAATTACAGGAAATGTATTGTAATGCATAGGGATAACAACTTTGGGAGAAACTAACTGAGCAGCTTTTACGGCATCAGTAATTCCCATAGTAAAATTATCGCCAATCGGCAGAAGCATATAATCTATTGGTGTCATTTCACCAATCAGTTTCATGTCATAAAATAACCCCGTATCTCCTGTGTGATATATATTTTTTCCATCAATGCTAAGAATCACACCAGCAGGTTCACCAGCATAAGTGTTATCGGGTGTCATCGAACCATGATGAGCAATAGTAAACTTTACTCTTCCAAATTCAAAATTATAACCGCCGCCTATGTGCATGTTATGTGCTTTGTATCCTTTTGATTTACAATATTCAGCTAATTCATTAACACAGATGAACAATGAGCCGCATCTATCAGCAATTGAAAACCCATCGCCCAGATGATCACCATGGGCATGTGTAAGTATAATGTAATCTGCTTCAACATCAGCTGCCTTTACCGGTGATGTGGGATTACCATCCAGGAATGGATCAATTAGAATTTTTACACCACTATTTGTGGTAATCTGAAATGCCGAGTGTGAATAATAGTTCAGTTTCATAATTTCCTCCCTTTGTTTAGTTTAACTTTTTTTTAATGCTGATAACTTTAGTGATTCTTTATAATCTAATTAGATCAATATTTTTTCAAGTGATTCTACACCTGAATATTTTATATTTCTAAAAATAATAATTTTAACCAAAGAACTTTAGGTAAATAATAATTTAATAAAACCAAAAGTAGTTTTTATAGGCATCATTTTACTTTCCTCATCACCATAAATAGTGGAGACATTTGCAAATCCAATTTTATAACCATGCCTTGAAGCCTTTATCAATATCTCAGTCTCTGCTTCGTAACCGTCTTCAACTGTTGTTATTTTTTTAACAACATCTGCCCGATACGCTCTGAAGCCGCATTGACTATCCAATATTTTTTGTCCTGTTTTAATACTTAATAAAAAGGATGTAATTTTATTACTAATTCTTCTTTGTAGAGGCATTCCCTTCAAATCATTCAACCTGTTCCCAATAACTATGTCATAATTTGTCAATCCAGAAATAAGCTTATGGATTTCTTCAGGATCATGCTGAGAATCAGCATCAATAGTAACTAATTTTAAAAATCCCTTTTCAATTCCCTTCTCTAATCCTTTTCGTAATGCGTACCCCTTTCCACAATTTTTCTTATAAGAAATAAGAGTTACATTTTCTGTAATGGGAATATTGTCGGGTGAGCCGTCTGTTGAACCATCATCTACAGCAATAACAAAACTCACATACTTGAGTGTTTCAAGAACAATCCGATTGATAGTTTTGCTTTCATTGTAAAACGGTATTACAGCAGCAACTTTATTGTTGTTTCTTGAGTTGTTCAATTATTGTTTTCCATCCTTTAATGGGTTCAATGCTTAATGCCGTTTCGATTTTTTTCTTTAATGCATCTTTAGAAAGTCCCCTTGAGAGCACTCCATTTTCTGCAACCGAAATGCTTCCTGTTTCTTCAGAAACAATAACGCTAATAACATCTGCCTGCTCACTTATTCCTAATCCTGCCCTATGTCTCATTCCCAAAGAATCACCGTCCACTTCAGTTTTATTTGATAATGGCAACGTAACACGCGCTGCTTCAATTGTATTTTTATTAATTATCACAGCCCCATCGTGCAGAGGTGAGCGAGGGAAGAAAATTGAAGTCAAGAGGTCTTTACTTAAATGTGCATTTAGAATATCGCCTGTTTCAGCGTAGCCTCTTATCCCGGTTGAACGGATAATTACAATTAGTGCACCGTGTTGCTGTTGAGAAAGTTCAAAAGCAGCATCAACAATTATTTGTGCTTCAGTCGGAGCTTCCGCTTTTGTGAAAATTTTAAATACCGGATTCCTTGCAAGCATTACAAGCAATCTTCTTATTTCCGGCTGAAAAAGAATTACAAAAGCAATTACCCATACATCTGTTAATAACTGCAGCAGCCAGCTAAGAGCCTTAAGATTAACTATCTGAGCTACAAATGAAATCATCAGGATAATCATCAACCCGATAAAGATTTGCCCTGCAATGGTTGCACGAAGTAAAGCATACAATTTATATACAACAAACGAAACAATTAAGATATCAACTAAATCGCTTAGTGTTATAGTTAAAAATCCTATTTTAAAAAGTTCAACCATTATACGGCAGAATTATTGGTAATGTTAAATAATTCTTTAAGCGCTAAACCATATTGAACATTATGAGTTCTAATTATTCGGGCACCTTTACTAAGTGAAAGTGATTCCATCATAGAAGTAGGAACGTCTGTTGCTTCCACAGGTAAGTTGAGTGAGTTTCTGATGAAAGATTTTCTGGATACTCCAATCATAATAGGATATGAAAGTGATTTGAAATCATCAAGACGATTAATCAAAATAAAATTATCTTCAGTTCTTTTACCGAAACCAATGCCGGGGTCTACAAAAATATGATTTATACCGGCAAATTTTGCTTTTCTTACCTGGTTGTATAAAAAATCATAAACTTCCTCCGTTACATTTTCATATGAAGGATTTGTTTGCATATCTTCCGGGGTACCTTTCATATGCATAATTACATATGCAGCATTATAGTTTGCCACGGTTTTCATTATTTCCGGGTTGTAAGTTCCACCACTTATATCATTAATTATTTTTACACCACAATCCAACGCCCTTTCGGCAACCTCCTGTTTTTTTGTATCAACAGAAATAATAGCATTGGGTATTTCCTCTAAAATCTTTTTTACTACCGGAATTACCCGTTCAATTTCAATTTTGGTGTCAACACCTTCAGCACCAGGGCGGCTGGATTCACCCCCTATATCAATTACATCGGCACCTTCATCAATTATTTTAAATGCATAATTTACTGCTTTATCTCTATCAAAATATTTTCCTCCGTTAGAAAATGAATCGGGAGTAATATTAAGAATACCCATTATATAGGCCTTATTAAATTCAAACAGCTTATCACCTAATTTATAATTAGTTAATTCATAATTTTCAAAGAAATTTATAGTATTAAAAAGTTCAACTGATAAAATTCCTGAAGATTTTTTTGGTATTCGTTCAGAAATAATTTTAAATTTTCTAATTGATCCTATTAAAAACAGATTAATATTTTCATCAGATCTTTTATATTTATAAACACTTTCCCCGTTTGCAGAAATACTATTATAAACTGATTCCGCATCTTTTAACCTCAATTTTCTCAATTCAAGTCCGTATAAACCAAAAGAATAATTTGTGGTGGATATACCATATTTTTTAGCATAATATCTAAATACATCAGTGGAAGACAGATTTATAACTTGTGCAATCAATAATCCGGGCCCAATAAAGTAATAGAAAAAAGACGACACATTGTCGTCGTCATAAGTGAATTAAGATCCATTAAATAATTTTTAAACTTTATCACTGAGAGATAACTTTTTTTATTTCCATAGTTGCAGCAGAAATATTATCAGCACCAAAAATGGAGGATCCAGCTACGAATACATCTGCCCCGGCTTCAAATGATTTTTTAGCAGTCGAGACATTTATTCCACCGTCAATTTCAATTAATAGTTTTGAATTACCGGAACCTGATCGAAGTTTAACCGCTTCTTCAATTCGCCTGATAGAATTAGGAATGAATAATTGACCACCAAAACCGGGATTAACTGTCATAATAAGTAACAGATCAATATATTCAATAATATCTGTTACCGATTTTACAGGTGTAGCAGGATTTATTACAGCCCCGGCTTTAGCACCAAGTTCTTTTATTCTGTTTATGGTTCTGTTTAGATGAACAACTTCTTCAATGTGTACTAAGATATGATCCGCACCGGCATTTATAAAGTCTTCCAAATGCTTATCAGGGTCTTGGATCATAAGATGAACATCAATCGGCAGTTTAGTAGCTCTGCGAATAGCTTTAACTACTAACGGACCGAATGAGATATTTGGTACAAAGTGCCCATCCATCACATCACAGTGAATCCAATCTGCACCACCAATCTCAACCATTTTTATCTGTTGTGCAAGATCTGTAAAATCTGCAGCTAAAATAGATGGTGCCAGTATTCCCATTATTCTTCTTCCTCTCTTATTTCCGGATCGGAAGATTTCGTTACAAACAGATCAACTGATCCGCCGGGATTTAATTTATTACCGCTGCTGGGGTATTGATCAAGCACAGTATTTGGTAAAAGAGTAAGAGACATCTGAAAATTTACTTTACCTATGTTTAATGAACTATCAGCAAGTATTTGTTCTGCCTGTGCAAGTGATTTACCAATTAAATCGGGTACTTTGATACTCCCGCCGCCTCTGCCGGCACTAACTGTTATATTAACTGTTTGTCCTTTTTTTAATGGAGTACCATCGGCATATTGCTGATCGAATATCATCTCTTCAGGTTTATCTGATGGGAGCTGAGTAATCCTGCCTAGTTTCAGTCCTAATCTTTCCAGTGCAAATTTTGCATCTAATACCGTTTTCCCAATTAACTGTGGAACACTTACCACGTATGCTCCCCCGCTAACAAATAAGTATATCTTTCTTCCTACTTTAACAATCTTTCCTTCAGTGGGCTTTTGGAGAAATATCATACCGGCTGGATAATTGACACCATAAGATGTATCAATAATCATTGGTTCAAAGCCTGTGCTTTCCAAAAGATCTATTGCATCAGCGGACTTCAAAGCTACTACATTTGGTACAATCGTTTCCGGAGAATTTACATACCAGGGTATAATTAAATTATCTAATAATAAAATTATTATAACAATAGCTGCAAATAAGTAAAGTGACTTTCTAACAAAACTGCTTTTTAGTAAATTTTTCATCCTTTCAAATATATCAATAGCACACCTGTTATTCAACAAAGCCGAATTCGAAGATTCCTAAAACACAAAATGTTTTTCTGATTTATTTGTAATTATGAATAAACATCCGAATGATATATATTAGTAAAATATTTACAAAAGAAAATAATGCTGCCGCTTGTTCAGAGGTTCACATAAATACTTTCCTTCAACTTAGATAAATTAAATTAACCAAAAATAATAATCGAGGTTTGTTGATGCTAAAGATGTTTTCCAAACACCCAAAGGGATTATATATTTTATTCTTCACTGAAATGTGGGAGAGATTCAGTTACTACGGGATGCGGGCAATTTTAACTCTTTATATGATCACGTCTGTTACAAATGATAATTCCGGTCTCGGATGGGACGATGCTTTCGCACTATCAATATACGGTTGGTACACAATGGCTGTTTACGTTATGTCCATTCCGGGAGGTATTATTGCGGATAGATGGTTAGGACAAAAAAAGACGGTTTTATTGGGAGGGATTTTACTTGTATTTGGACACTCGGTACTTGCTATCGATGCTGTTTGGGCATTTGCTGCCGGGTTAACTTTAATTGTCCTCGGAGTTGGCAGTTTAAAACCTAATATTTCCACAATGGTAGGTGGACTTTACAGAAAAGGAGACCCGAGAAGAGATCATGGATTTACAATATTTTATATTGGAATAAATGTTGGTGCATTCCTTGCTTCCTTGGTAGTTGGGGGTGTAGGTGAAATATATGGATGGCATTACGGTTTCGGATTAGCTGGAGTGGGGATGGTTCTTGGAGTTTCAGTCTTCCTATACGGGCATAAATATTTGAAGGATGTCGGTGAACCACCAAAACTAAGATCCGAAGCAACGACGCAAATTAAAAAGCCCTTAACAAAAATTGAAAAAGATAGAATGATAGTATTGTTTTTATCGTTTATAATTATTATTGTTTTTTGGGGTGCCTTTGAACAGGCAGGTGGTCTGATGAACATTTATACAAATTCAAAAGTTGATAGGATGCTATTTGGCTGGCAAATACCTACGTCATGGTTCCAATCATTAAATCCATTTTTTATTATGATATTTGGTACTCTTATAGCTACATTTTGGTTGAAAAGACAACGCTCAAACAAAGAAGCATCAACTTTATTTAAAATGGCTGTAGGAACAATGATTATGGGAACAGGATTTTTAATGATGTCGGGTGCTTCACTTCAATCATCAAGTGACGGACTGGCTGGAATGTACTGGCTAATCGTAGCTTATCTGCTGCATACTATAGGAGAGTTGTGTGCTTCACCTACAGCTTTATCCTTTATAACCAAATTAGCACCTGTTAAATACGGATCACTTATGATGGGTTCTTATTTTGCGGCAACCGGTTTGGGTAATAAGATTGCAGGTTTGCTTGGTGAATCAGCATCACATGCTGGAGAGCTGCAAATATTTACAGGCATATTTATTTTTACCGCTGTATTTGGCATTCTTTTACTTGTCTTTTTGAAGAAATTAAAAGCTCTTACACACGGTGCTGAAGATCTTATTGAAGATAATATTGATAAATTGCGGGAACCTGATACTGTCTAACACTTGCCTTAAGAGTTTGTTGTAGAACTAATATTTATCATGCTGAACCTGCCCGACCGGCAGGCGGGTTTATTTCAGCATCTAAAATCAATTAGTTTTGAGACCCTGAAACAAGCTTGCCTGCTGCAAGCAGGTTCAGGGTGACATTTTCAGGTTGTGCAACAGACTCTTAAGTTTTAATAAAATAGAGATAATTTCTTAATTATCCCTTAGTTTATCTTTTTTATATAATTACTAATTAATCAATCTCTCTAAACTTACAAGGTTTTAAATAATTAAAATGACTACAGAAAATAAACCTTTCTTTCAAATAATGGGCTCCTTTAAAAAAACGTTCTGGATAGCTAGTATAATGGAGCTTTTTGAACGTTGGGCTTGGTATGGAATATTTGCTGTTTTAGCACTTTACCTAACCGGTTCAACTGATGATGGAGCTTTAGGATTTACCCACATAGAAAAAGGGCAAATAATGGGTATTGTAACTGCTATTTTATACCTGTTACCCCTTTTTACAGGAGTAATCTCCGATAAAATCGGTTACAAGTTATCATTGGTTATTGCTTATGTAATGCTAATATCAGGCTACTATTTTATGGGTGAAGTTAGTTCATATCAAAATGTATTCTTGGTGTTTTTGTACGTGGCACTTGGGGCAGCGATATTTAAACCAGTAGTTTCAGCTATTATTACAAAATCTACAGATAAAACAAATTCTACTTTAGGGTTTGGTATTTTCTATATGATGGTAAATATTGGTGGATTTATTGGGCCTGCTTTTTCATCAACTTTACGAACACAATTTGGTTGGAAGATTGTTTTTATTCAAGCATCAGTTGTAATTTTTATTAATTTATTAATTGTACTTATTTTCTTTAAAGAACCGGAAAGAGTTAAGAAAGAAGAAACAATAGGAGAAGCTATGTCTAGCTCTCTTAAAAATATCTGGGAGGCATTAAAAGATTCTAATCTAACAGTACTTTTAATTATAATGGTTGGTTTTTGGACTATGTTCAATCAATTATTTTATACTTTACCAACTTTTATAGAAGATTGGATTAATACTGCCGCTTTGCATGATTCAATTGCTCAAATATCACCCTGGTTAGCTAGCTTTATGAGTGGTGGCGGCACTTCAGTTAATCCGGAGATGCTAATCAATATTGATGCCGGTGCAATAGTTTTGTTGCAGTTAATAGTTTCCTATTATGTGTTAAAAATGCGGCATATAAGTGCAATGATATCGGGTTTCATTATCGCTGCAATTGGTATTGGAATAACTTTTTACACTGGTAACGGTCTGTATACAATAATTGGTATTGTGATTTTTGCTATCGGTGAGATGATGACAAATCCTACTTTTTCTTCTTTTATTGCTCTAATTTCTCCAAAGGGTAAAGAAGCTTTGTATATGGGGACTTATTTTGTGCCGGTTTTTGTTGGAAATTTCTTAACAACTTTTGTGTCTGGAAATCTCTATCAAGCTTGGTCTGATAAGCTAAGTTTACTGCAAATGGAGATGAGTAAAAGAGCAATCGATATGCCTGAAATTTCTCACGAGTTTACTAAAAACAATTATTTTTCTGAAGCCTCTCAAAAATTAGGTATGACACAAAACGAAATGACACAAATGATTTGGGATTCATACCAACCTAATAAAATATGGTATGTTATTGTAGGGATTGGTGTCGTTACTGTTTTAGCTTTGTTTATTTATGATAGATTAATTGTAAGACCTAGAGAAAAACAAATATCGTAAATTAAAATAATCTAGAATAACGCACTTGCTTTAACATGATCCCGAATAGAACAGAATTTGCATCGATCTTCGGACTTGTGATAATTGATTTTGTTTCTTTCTTCAAAATTTTTATTGTGATGTCTCTTTCAGCATCGTTAATTTTATTATTTCACCATAAACTGCTGATTAAAATGATACACGAAGTAAAGTAAAAAGAATGCTAATAAATAATTTAATCCTCCATCTTTACTAAAACAGAGTTGGGGGATTTTTTTTATTTTAATTGTTATGATAAAAAATTATTTCTACTTGAATAGGTTTGTAATTGAAGCCGGCAATATTCTTCCCGGGAAGAAGGTTTATAATATATTCACACAGGAAAAAGATAAGTTGATTATAGAATTTGGAGAGGAGGATGAAGTTAATTTTTTGGAAATGTATGTCAACCCTGGTAATCCACACATCAACATCAGAACGAGTTATTCCCGTGCAAAGAAAAACACGATAGATGTTTTCCCTGAAGCGTGCGGGCAAATAATATCTTCAATAAAAATAGCGATTGATGATAGAATAATTAAAATTGATTTAAAAAGTGCGGCACTCTTTTTTACAATTAGAGGCAAGTACACAAATGTTCTTTTTATTGATGATGATAATACTATCTCATCTTTTAAAAAGTTAGATGAAGATTCATTGAATGATTTATCACAGGAAATCCTTAGTAAAAATTATATTTCCTCATTCAATAATCTTAATGTGAAGTTAGAATCAGACGATTATTATTTTGATATTAAAAAGAAGTATCCAA
This sequence comes from Bacteroidota bacterium, assembly GCA_022562275.1. GTDB lineage: Bacteria > Bacteroidota > Ignavibacteria > Ignavibacteriales > Ignavibacteriaceae > BMS3ABIN03. Next base: position 9,333 of record JADFPP010000033.1, on the reverse strand, counting down.
TAATTGGTAATGAAATAATAAAGGAAGCAAAAAGAAGGGATAAATCAGATGATGAAAATAAAAGTTTGATTCTTGAAAAAGTATTAAATGAAATAATTGAGATACATCCGACTGTATTTATAGATGATAACTCAGGAGAAATACATCTGGCTCCTGCATCATTTGATGTGTTTGAACATACAGAGAAAAAATCATTTGATACATTATTTGAAGCACAAACATTTTTTCTTTCGAAGAAAAGGTTTATCTACGAGAAACAGCGGCTCTTAAAACTTATTACAAAACAACTTGAAAGAGAACTGAAAAAGACAACAAACAAATTAAATAAGCTTAATACTGTTGTACAAAGGGAAAGCAAAGAAGAAGAGTATAATAGATTGGGAAATCTTCTTCTTGTAAATATTGGTAAAATAAAGATTGGTATGGATTCGATTGAAGTCGAAAATATTTATAGTTCAAATGAAATTATTAAAATTAAATTAAGTCCAAAACTACCACCGAAAAAGAACATTGATCATTATTTTGATAAATCAAAATCTGAAAAGATTGGTATTGAAAAATCAAAAGAATTATTCGAGCGTTCAAAAATAATTTTTAATGAACTGAAGGCAACTGAAGAATTATTAAAATCGATAGATGATCTTAAAGAACTAAAAGGGATTATGAAAAAAATGAAAATTAAGGATAAGGATTATGTCGAAAGCAGAGATGATATAAAATTAAAATTTAAGCACTACGTAATTGATAATAAATATAACGTGTATGTTGGAAAGGACAGCAAAAACAATGATCTGCTTACAACACGATTTGCCAAACAAAATGATTATTGGTTTCACGCAAGAAGTGTTTCCGGCTCACACGTTGTATTAAGAGTAGAAAATACGAAAGAGGCAATCCCGAAAAGTGTTTTGAAAAAAGTTGCTGCATTAGCTGCCTACCACAGCAAAGCAAAAACTGCAGGAGTTGTTCCTGTTGCATATACTTTCAAAAAGTATGTCATAAAGAAAAAAGGATATCCTGTTGGAACTGTTCATTTGCTGAGGGAAGATGTTCTGCTTGTTAAACCGGAGATACCAAAGGGTTGTGAGTTTGTTGTAGATGCTTGATTTAAACAATTCCTCCGTAAGAAAGGAATAGCAATCTGTCCAAACTTGGAATTTTATACAATATTAAAATAAAATTTTCATTATTTCATCTTTAGCTTTATTATGATGTAATGCAACATCCTTTAGTATATTATTTAATGTGCCAATTTTTATCGGATTGTGATTAGGAATAGTAAGGTGATGATCTTTTCCTTGAATGTTTGCTGTTAATCTAATATGACTGCCTGATTGTCTGGTCTGTTTATAACCTAACTTTTACAGTCTATTAATGATTATTTTTCCACTAATATCCCGAGGGATTTTCATAGAGTTATTACTTCTTCTTTTTGAAAGCGAAGGTGAATTAAGGATGGCATATCTTTTCCAGCAAAATGACAGCGTACTGCTTCGATAATATTATTTTTTACTTCGGTGCTAGTTTCGCCTTCTGTAAAGATTGAATATCCCACAGCTCTTGCTTCATATCCACCATCTAAAGATTCTTCAACTATAAAAATAATTTCTTTGTTCTTCATAATTTTCTTCTGCTTTTAAAATAAAGTTATTAAAATACATTTAAATATAAGGAGGCTTCGCGAAACCTATGTAACTTTAAGACTATTAATTTAAAACTTATTTTTTAGTATGTAATTCAACTATATTTTTGCTTCGCCCACCTGAATATCATAAATCATTAGGTAATGCAAAGTATTCTATAAGAGATAATGAATTATAATATAGACAAAAGTATAAATCTTATTCAAAACTTTGCGTTTTTCGCGTCTTTACTCTAAATAAATAAGCCACTAACCTGTCCACCGAAACTCAGTGCAGGTGGATTTCACTAATTCTCACTAATTGAATTTAATATTTCCATAAAAACACTTTTCCCAATCTCAATCACCTCATCCGGCGGCAGGAATTTTGGATTGTGCAAACCATACCTCTCCCCTTTTGATGTACCGAGCCAGAACATAAATGATTTCCATTTTTGTGAGAAGAATCCGAAATCCTCTCCAGTCATTTTTAATCCGCAATCAATAAAATCAAACTCTTTGGAAAGCACCGGTTGTAATGTATTATATAATTTATCATCAACAATTACTTCCGGGTAATGAGCTCCTCTTTTTATTTTGTAGTCAACCCCGGTCTGTTTTTTTAATTGTTTCAATAATTCTTCAATCCGCAGAGTAAACTCATTAACCTTCTCAACGCTCAATCCCCTTATACTGCCCTCAAGTTTTGCAAAACCGGGGGCAATATTTCTTACATTACCGGATTCATATTTTCCGATACCAAAAACTATTTTATCTCCGTACTCTACTGATAGTTTATCATTTTCATCAAGGAATTTACGCAAAGCGTTAAAAGCATTTTTGCCTTCGCCGGGAAAAGCTACATGAGCACTTTCACCAATGAATTCAATATCAATCTCCAAAGCAGAAGCAAACAAAACTCCCGCAGTTGATGCAATAGTACCAAGCGGATATTCATCAGTAACATGCAGTGCAAAAGCATTTATAATTTTAAATTGATCGAACACACCTGTATTATAAAACTCCATTGCTCCACCGCCTGCTTCTTCCGCCGGCTGAAACAAAAGTAGTATATTCTGATTTGGTCTCTTCTTTAATACTTCTTCTAAAAAAGAATAAAGAATAGAAGTATGCACATCATGCCCGCAGGCGTGCATAAACTCATTTGTTGATTTGAACTCAACTTCATTTTCCTCCTTAATTGGTAATGCATCAATATCCGCACGGAAAAGAATGAAAGGAGCATCATTAACTTTATATTCAAACAGCACACCAGTTGGAAACGGGGTGTGAATTATTAATTCTTCACTCCCAGGTAAAGCTTTCACACTACTAATGATAAGCTCAGTTGTTTTGAATTCCTTAAAAGCAAGTTCAGGATTTTTGTGCAATTCGTGGCGTAGTTGAATTGGGGAAAGATTCATAATGTTAATTTATTTAATCCAATAATCATGACAGATTTTTGCTACATCTTCAAGTGCGTTACAATTAAATACTGGATGTCAAGCGGACTTTTTCTGAGCTTCAACAAAAGCTTTTAATACAGCATTCATAAATGTCTGATATCCTTTCCCTTTTGATTTTCTTTTAAACCATTCCAAAACATCCTTATCTACTCTTAAGGATATTGCTTTTTTCTTTTCAGGTAACACTATTTTTGTATTTTTAAACCATTCCTTATTAAGTTCAGGAATTTCTGAAGTATCTATTTGATCATCAGATAATTCATCAAACTTTTTCCAATCTGTTTTAGATTTACCTGATAATATTTCTTTTTTGTAATGAACGATATTCTTTCTCTTCATTTTTTCTTGCCTTCCTTGCTGATATTATTCTTATATTTTCATTTCGTATGGTATAAACAACAGTGGTAATACGCTTTTGCACTTCACCGAGAGTTATGTAGCGATTCTCTTTCTCTCGAAACGATGGTTTTTCAACTCTGAAATTAAAAAATATTTGAGCAGCATCTTCAAACGCTATTTTATGCTTTTTAATATTAGCTTTGTTATTATTTTCATCCCATTCAAAATCCACATCTCATAATACTATTTGTATATACAATATACAAGGAACAATTCAATATTTATTTCGCATAAATATTTCACTTTTATTGATTTTTTAAAAAAGAATGAATGGAGCACCATTATCTATATATTCAAACAGCACATCAGTTGGAAATGAAGTGCGAATTTTTAATTCTTTACTTCCGGGTAAAGCTTTCACACTACTAATGATAATCTTAGTTGTTTTGAACTCCTGAAAAGCAAGCTCAGGGTATTGGTGCAATTCGTGGCGTAATTGAATTGGGGAAAGATTCATCATTGGTATTAAGATTCAATCCAATAATTATGGCAAACCTTCACAGCTTCTTCAAGCAGATCTTTTTCAACTAGAATTGAAATACGAAAAGAAGTAGTACCAACACCGTAATACTCGATGTTATTATCGCGCAGAAGTTTTAATGTTTCTAGTAGCACAGTGTTGCTGCGGTTAAAACCTTCACCAATAATTGATAATGTTGAAAAACTTTCATTTAAATAAATATCATCTTTTAAATTATTTATTAAAGTTTCCTGTATTTCCTCCCAATCGTAAACATTTTGTTTGGAAATTATGAAAGAGCTTTTATAACCTGAATCTTTGCCCAAAGCAGAGTACTGAAATTCTTTCATCGCGATCTGTTTTTCTTCAAGAAGATGAGCAGCCAATTCTATTTTTGAAGTATTATTTATTAAAACTCTTACAATATCAGTTTCGTAAACAACAGCCCGCACACCGGATAATTCTTTTTTAGTAACTTCTTTTATAATTGTTTCTTTACCGGGATTGAAAGTACTACGTGCATATAAAGTTATTTTCGCTTCTTTTGCAAACTGAATTGCCTGCGCATTAAGTACCTTTGCTCCCGCTTCTGCCATTTCCTGAATTTGCTGATATGATAGTTCAGGTAAATGCTTTGCTTCCTTTACAAGATTCGGATCAGTAGTGTAAACACCATCTACATCAGAATAAATTTCACATCTTTCAGCATTGATTGCAGCAGCAAGTGCAACTGCCGAAGTATCTGAACCTCCCCTGCCCAAAGTAGTTATATCTCTTTTGTAACTAACACCCTGAAACCCGCCAATTACAACTACTTTACCCTTCTCCAGTTCATCCTGTACTCGAATAGGTCTAACTTCAATTACACGTGCATCGTTGTGCCGATCATTTGTAATAATTCCTGCTTGAGAACCGGTTAGAGAAATAGCATCAACTCCCAATTCATTTAAAGCAATACAAAGCAGGGCCATAGTTGTTCTTTCGCCGGTACTAAGGAGCATATCCATTTCTCTGGGAGAAGGATTGGGAGAAATTTCTTTAGCCATTTTTATAAGTGAGTTTGTAGTTTTACCCATAGCGGAAACAACTGCAACAACATCATTACCCGTATTTTTAACGGCGGCAATCATTTTGGAAATCTTTTTAAGTTTCTCAACATCGGCAAGGCTGCTGCCACCGTATTTTTGAACGATAACGCTCATTATAATTCTTTAACCATAGATGCTTACTGAATGATTCAGAGAATAAGAAAAATCAGGAATAGGGATTTAAACGAATACGGTATAGTTAATATTTAATTCCCTTTATACAATATACTTTTATACCTAAACACTAAAGCTTTCTCAACTCTTCCATTAACTGCGTTTTACTTTTTGTTTTATCATCAACTTTCTTTAGAAGCTTTGCCGGAATACCAGCCATTACTGTGTTTGGATCAACATCATTTATCACAACTGAACCTGCGGCAATAACTGCTCCCTTCCCCACTTTTACACCTTCAAGTATTACAACGTTTGCTCCAGTCATAACATCGTCTTCAATAACTACCGACTGGGCGCTCGGTGGTTCAATAACACCTGCTAAAACTGTTCCTGCACCAATATGGCAGTTACTACCAACAGTAGCTCTTCCACCAACAACAACATTCATATCAATCATTGTCCGCTCGCCTATTACTGCACCGATGTTCAATACAGCTCCCATCATAATCACACAATTATCACCAATCTCAACCATATCGCGTATTATCGCTCCGGGTTCTATTCTGCAATTATATTTTGTAAGATCAGCCATTTGTATTGCAGAGTTCCGGCGATCAACTTCTATTTTATACTTGGTTATGAACATTTTGTTTTTAAAATAAAAACCTTGAAACTCTGAGTACTCACAAAAAAGAATTCCAGATTTATCTGAGCCGTAGAAATCAAGTTTGCCAAAATTGATTGTTCCCAAATCTCCCTGCAGATAAACTTTAGCAGGAGTTTTCTTTTTCGCATTTGATATTTTTTTTATTACTTCGTATGAATCCATCTTTCACTTCCAATTTTATATAAATGCTATACAATGTTAAGAATTAAATAAGCACCACTGTTTAATCATAAAAATATTCAATTAACAAAACGCAAATAACAAATAATTTTCAAATTCCAATTTTTAAAATCCAATCAAAATTATTTAGATTTTTCAACAATCGAAGAGAATATTTTCTTTAGTTCATTTGCCTCTTGTATTAATTTTTTTGCCTCATCTTCATTGTGCAGATGATTCGTCTCCAATATTAACCTCAACCAATATTCACTTTCTTTTGCTTCCTTTCGGCTTATTTTTATTCTCATAACAAAATCTTTTTTACTCAAAGCTTCATTTGCCTCTCTATAATTTGCACCTGCTGAACCACTGGATTTTATTACTTGCTTTCCGTCTTCAAAATTTGCCATAGATTTTGGCAAAGTTTTTATAAAAATTCGTACATCTTTCGCAAAATTAAACGTTCTTTCTTCGAGGTCATATTTAGGTTTGGTATTTTGAATATTGGTCATTGAAGTTTATTTGTAATTTGAAATTTGAAAATTGATCATTTAGTAAATACAACATCCGTAAAAGAATAAAAACCACTTCTCTTTTTAATAACAAATTCAGCTGATAGCAAAATTCCTTCGGCAAATGTTCTGCGTGATAGTGCGCGATGAGAAATTGTTAGCACTTCTCCCAATCCGCCAAAGCTTACAGCATGATCGCCGGGCACGTTTCCTAATCTGTGCGATGAAGTATTAATTTCTTTACCTATAAATATTTTTTTAATCATTTTTGCAGTGCCGGAAGGTTTATCTTTCTTAAAACGGTGATGTGTCTCGGTTATTTCAACATCCCAATCCGGTAGTTTTGCACTTGCTGTTTCAGTTAATTTTAAAAGTACCTGGATACCAACTGAATAATTATAACTTTGAACAATCGGAAATTTATTGGAATAGCTTTTTATTAATTCCAAATTATTATCAGTAAGACCAGTCGTGGCAATTACGAATGGTATATTAAAATCGCAGGCGTAGCCAATGGTTTTATCAAATACCATGGGTAAAGAGCAATCAATCAGAATTTCCGGTTTGTCATTCTTCCATTCACCATTCAGATCATATGCAAAGACTTTTTGATGATCTTTCTCGTTGAACAACTTAACTACTTCGGATCCTAACCTACCCGAAGCTCCGATTATTCCAAACTTCATTTATTCTTTTATTTATTTAAGTTTAGTTGCTTTATAACCTTGATCTCTTTAACCAGCACTTCTTCAGTCTGAGAAGAAACTTCTGCAAGCGGAAGTCTGAGAACATTTTCACAAAAGCCAAGCTGGTGCATAACAAATTTTACGGGTGACGGACTTGTTTCAGTGAATAGCGAACTCATCATACCAAGATATTTGTTATTGTAACTTTGTGCAGATGAAAGCTCATTGTTAATAACAGCTTCTGTTACTTGTTTCATTTCGGCAGGATAAGGATTTGAAAAAACAGAGATTACCCCATCCCCGCCTAATGCCATTATAGCAAGTGTTTGATCATCATTGCCTGATAATACAGAAAGCGAATCAGGTTTAATGGAAATAAGATACGCAATTTGCGAAATATTACCACTTGCTTCTTTAACTGCAATAATATTGGGACACCTTTCGTGTATTCTGATAACTGTTTCAGGTAGAATATTCATTCCTGTTCGTGATGGAACGTTATAAATAATAATTGGCAATTGAGTTTGTTCAGAAATATTTTGATAATGCTGCACAAGACTTTCCTGAGTTCCTTTATTATAATAGGGATTTACAATTAGTAAACCATCTGCTTTTAAGTCTTCAGCTAACCTGTTGTTAGCAACAACTTTTTTAGTATCATTCGATCCTGTACCAACAATAACTGGCACTTTTCCAATGGTTTCTTCAATAACAACTGAGATGATCTTTCGTCTCTCATCATGATCGATAACCGGAGATTCTCCTGTAGTGCCGAGTACAATGAGAGCATCTATTTTTCTATCAAGTTGATACTGTACAATTTTTTTAAGTGAATCAATATCAACTGTATGATCCTGTTTGAACGGCGTTATTAATGCCGTACCAACTCCTTTGAACATTCTGCATCCTGAAATGATTTTAAATTTGAAAGATTCTAAAATATAAAAAAAATATGCCTAACTCTAATTAAAAGGAAATTCAAAAGTAATATTATAAAATTATCAAATAACTATTATTCACGCTGTCATCTTTTTCTGGGGATATGTGGTGTGTTTTATTCTTATCCATAAGGAAATTGAAATTACAAGTTGATAAATTCTATTTAATAGACCCGAAAAGATGAAACATTTTTAAAATTTCGTAAAATAATATTTGCTTATAAAATGCTGATTAGTTAGATTGGCTGTTAAGGTGTAAAATAAGACTTTATTAATGCTAATTTATAATATGAGGATGAGATGAAAGATAAAGTAATGTTGACATTTATGGTCATCTCTGTTTACTGTATAGTTTTGGGATTTATAGCTAAGATTGTTCATATCGAAATTATTTTTCAAAATCTTACATGGATGGAATTATCGCAGACAAGTTTACTTTTTGGAATTGCCTGGGCAATTGGTCGGAGGTATTTTAAGCAGCCGTAGAATTATAGTAGTCTAATCCAAATATTTATCCAATCATAAGTTATTATCATTTGTATTCTACAATATCAATTTATTCACAATGAATTGCATTCATAATCCTCAAGATTTTATTTTATAGAGAATCAGCCTAAACTATAATTACGAATTGTTGTTACACTCCTTTCCGTGCAAACCTGTAAGTTTATAATCGGTAAATTAATATCTATAAATAAAAAACAATTTTTGAGTGTAGTTATTGATATTTTAATTGCCGGATGAGGATAAATGAATAGAATTGGAAGGCAATTACAAAACTATTATTTTTGTGCTGTATTTAAATTTTAATACTTGCGTCCGTCTTCATCCGGTAAAACCGGATTACGCCGGATACGTTGGATAGAGCGCTATTTGCTCTTTACAAATATCTTAGTTTAATGCGCCCGTAGCTCAATTGGATAGAGCGTCTGACTACGGATCAGAAGGTTGGGGGTTCGACTCCTCTTGAAAAGCAAACATTTCTTTATACTGTTCAGTAAAGTGGTAAGTCTGGTATCTGATTTTTGACTATTTAAGTTCATATACCTGACCCTTTCTAAATTGCGGATGTGGGATTGATTTCCTCCCTTTGTTACCCGGAATAAGTTTGTAACCATTTGCATTCATTAAAGCACTCACAGTTACGCCAATAAACCTCTTTATATAATCATCAAACTCAAAGCCTTTATGTTTCATCGCTTCTTGAAAGCATATATCTGCTA